>CANLQR010000239.1 GCA_947492135.1 Deltaproteobacteria bacterium
AGCACCGCGGCGATCGCTACGAAACCGAGCTGCAGCCCGACCGAGCCGACGCCGAAGCCGGCGCTGCTGGTGGTCATGCCGGGCGCTTCGTTGCTGCCGATTCCACCGGCCACGCCGATCGAGCCCGTCGTGGCACTCATGGCGGGCACACGATGGGGAGCCTCGCGAAGTTACGAATGTAGGGCATCTTGGAGCCGACGAGGCCAGCTTTTCGGGTGGCCATGTCCGATTGCGCCGCTGCTGCGGGAACCTCCAGGTGCTCGCGGGCGTCTCCTCGGAGCGATGGCGCCCGCGCGATTGTTCGGCCTCTTCGCGTTCGCGCTGCTTGCCTCGGCGGGCGCACCGGGCTTGGTGAGCGCGGCCGCCAAAGCCCCGCGTGAGTCATCGTGGGTCCGTTTGAGTCGCGGTGGCTGCTATGGCCCGTGTCCGCAGTACGAGGTCACCGTCAGCGACGACGGCCGGGTGAAGTGGCTCGGGCAGTGGTTCGTGGATCGGGTCGGCGAGGTCGACTCCGTGGTCGGCGCCCGCCGGGCGCGAGCGCTCGTCCGCGCTGCCGCGCGCATGCCGTTCGAACGCTTTGCCAGCGCCAACGATGACCTGTGCCCGACCGATCAGACCTCGGCGCGGGTCCATGTGCACGATGAGCACGGTACCGACCGCGACTATTTCAACGATCACGGCTGCCGCAACCCGCTGGTGGCTCGCGGCAAGCGGCTCGAACGGCGGATCGATCGGGTCGCACGCACCACGCGGTGGCTGTCGCGACGCCGGCCGACCTGTCTGCTCCGCCACGACAACGTCCACTACCAAGGCGATACCGACGTGGCGGCCTATCCCGCGGCCGAGCTGACGCGCGGCGATCATCGTCGTGCAGTGTTCGATGCAACGGTTGCCGGGCTGCGGGCCGATTCGAGGCTCGACGCCGAGGTGTGGACCATCGGGCGCCCGACGGCAGCCCAGCGCCGCCGCGTCGACGCCTATCGAGCTGCGCTCGTCGGCGCGGGACTCGACAGCCGCCGCATCCGCACAGCGGTGCTCGATGCTCACAACGCGGCCCCGCCCGGCTCGATGGACGACGAGATGCTCCTGGTCGCGACCACCTCGGGGCCGTGCTTGCTCCGAGCAGCTTCGCCCGGCAGCGATGGTGTAGCCTCCGCGCATGCCGGCGCGTCAGTGGACTGACCACCAACTCGACTCGCTTCGCCGGGTCGGTGATCCGCTCGCCGATGGGGTCGTCGACGAGATCTTCGCCAAGGGAGAGATCCACGCGGTACGGCAGCTGCTGCGGCACCTCGTCGACAACGACCATCCACTGGTGGTCGAGGACTTGCGTCGATTGCCACCCGAGCTGGCCGAGCACGTCGAGCGCTACTTCGTGCTCAGTGATGCTGCGCTGCCCGAGTTCGATCCCGAGCAGATCGTCGCCGGTCAGAAGATGTTCGAGCTCCACGGGCCGGAGATCCTGATGACGCTGTGCTGCTACTCGTTGCCCGCCTCGTACACCGCGAAAAAGGGCGTCCACGTGCTGGCCCAGACCGGGCGGCTCGAGTCGCAGCCCAAACGCCGCCTGATCGAGACCACCCAGATGGTCGTCGACGTGATGACTCCGGGCGGACTGAGCGTCGCCGCCGACGCTCGCGGCCACGGCAAGGGCATCCGGTCGGCCCAGAAGGTCCGCCTGATGCACGCCGCGATTCGCCGCATGATCGTCGACCGCGAGGGTCAGGCGTGGATCGATGCCTACGACACGCCGATCAATCAGGAGGATCTCGCCGGCACACTGATGACCTTCTCGCGGGTCGTGCTCGATGGGCTCGAGCGCCTCGGGGCGGTGACGACCGAGGCTCAGCGGGCCTCGTATCTGTACGTCTGGCGCGCCATTGGCTCGGTCATGGGCGTTCACCAGGAGCTGATTCCGGTCGACCTTGCCGAGGCTCGGACGCTGACCGACACGATTCGACAGCGTCAGTCCGCGCGCAGCGAGGCCGGTGACGTCATGGTCGCGGCGCTGCTCGGCACGATGCAGGCCTCGGTGCCGGCGCTCCTGCGCGGATTTCCGGCGACGCTGTTGCGGTACTTCCTGCAGCAGGACGCGCGCTACCTGGCACTACCCCCGGCGGATTGGACACGGGTGCTGGCGGTGGTCGTGCATGGCATGACGCGGCTGTTCGATCGCATCGCTGGCGAGTCACGATTGTCGCGGGCGATCTTTCGCGCGTTCAATCGGCGGTTCATCGGTGCGTTCATGGCGGTCGAGCGCGGGCCTCATCGCCCCAACTTCGCCTTGCCCGATCACCTCGCGCGATCGTGGCGGATTTCTCGACCGTAGACGGCCGGGATCAGTCGCTGCGTCCAGCCGGGGGCGTCGCGTCGATGAACTCGTGGCCAGCGAGGTAGTCGTAGATCAGCTTCGCGACGACTTGATGACCCGCCTCGTTGAAGTGGTCGTGGTCGAAGAAGTACTTGCGCACCTGGTGCTCGTGATAGGCGTAGATCTCCTCGGAGGACTTGCCGCGACCGCGGAGGTACTCGACCAGGCCCGGATCGTCGAAGACCAGCCGAGCGAACGCGTCGGTCGTGTCAATGACGTCCACGCCATTTTGTGCCGCGTGTTCGATGAGGATCCGTTGCGGGTCGCGGAACTTGTCATCCAGCAACTGGAACGAGTAGGGGAAGATCAGCAGGACCACCGGGATCCCGCGGGTCTTGGCGCCCTGGTAGAGCCCGGTCATCTGCGGCAACAAGATGTTCCACGCCTCACGCATCTTGGGCGAGGTGTGCGACTCCTGAACCATCGTCGCGACGCTGTAGATCTCGATGCGAGCCTCCAGCTCGCGGGTCTTGCCGCGGGCCGCGAGTGCCTGCATGAGGCGGCCCACGCCGGTCTCGTTGCCGAGCCAGCCCATGACGGGGTTCGGAGTCTGACTGACCCCGTGATAGTCCAGGCCGGTACCACCCAACTCGACGTCGACGACGAACGGCTCGGTCACGTCGTTCATGCAGAAGCCGACAAAGATGATGTCGGGCTCGAACACCAAGGAGCGCTCGAGCGCGACCTTCTCCTGGAACGTCGAATAGCCGTGGACGCCGGCGTTGATCGCCTGGTGGGTGGTGTGTCTGCGATCGCCGGCGTCCAGGAGGCCCTCGAGCTGGCTGCTGAACGTCTCGACGTAGGTGACCCCAAAACCCATCGTCACCGAGTCTCCGATCATCAAGGCCCGGAACTCACCTTTGGGTTTTTCGCGGGGGAACTCGGTGTCGTGAAAGCCCCAGCGATTGATGATCGCGTGGTCGTTGGGGCGCCCCTGCGAGGCGAGCGTTCGCACGGTGCTCTCGCGGTGGCGGTAGCGGATCTCGGCGTCGTACTTCCATAGCGGCAGCCCAAATCGCGTCAGCAAGAATCGGTCAGCCAGCACGACGCCGCCGAGCAGCACGACGAGCACCGCGACACGGTCGGCCCAACCCGGGGCCCTGCGGATCCGCCGGGCAAGCCACAACAGCGCGATGCCCACGCCCATCGCCCACAGGAAGTATCCGAGCAGTACATCGGCGTAGTCGACGATCAGCGGCCCCTTGGTGAGCTTGCCGACCGCGGGATTCACCAGCAACGCCGAGAACAACACCAGACCCGCGATGGTGCCGACGAACGCGCCGCCGAGCTGCCGAGAGGTGATCGAGATCTGCGCTATCGGAAATGCGTGTGGATGGGAGGAGCGGCCCGTCACCGCGAGCGGCCCATGCGGAGGGCAGATGGTGCCACGGAGAACACCCCACAATCACCCGCGCCAGGTGCGCAGAACCAGAGTCGGGTTCCTGGTAGGCTCGCGCGATGCTCGATGGGCGCATCGCACTGGTCATCGCGTTGCTTGCGCCCGCGTGCGACTCCACGAAGAAGGACTGCGAGCACGCTCGCGAAGTCATGGCCAGCGAGTGGGAGCGCAATGCCAAAGCGGCGATCGCGACCGTCGAAGCCGGCCAACGCCACGCGCTCAAGACCGCCAGCGCCAAGGAGGTCACCCACCTGCGCCGGGTGTTCGTCGACATCTGCGTGGCCCAGCCCGAGAGCGCGCGCGCGTGCGTCGCGAAGATCGACGACTTTCTCCGCGTCAAGCGCGAGCAACAGACGGACAACCGACACTGCGGCGTCCATGACGCTGCGTGTCACGCGGCCGCGAAGCCGGCCGCCGAAAGCCCGCTGCTCGACTGCGAAGAGCCCTTGGACGCGTTGATGAAGGCCGTCAGCGACGGGCTCTGAATTGCCAACGGCGCGCGCCTATCGTAGAGCTCTTGCTGATCACTGCGTCCGGTAGCGCTCGAAGAACCGATTGCGCAGCAGGAGATCCGGATCCCAGCGGCGCTTGGCGGCGAAGAACTCGGGCGCCTGGGGATACGCGCCCAGGAACTGCGCCGCAGTGGCGTGGGGGCGGTACGGCAGATAGTAGGTGCCGCCCGCGGCGAGTACGGCGTCGACGAGGTCGCGGTTGAGGTCGGCGAGCGCGGCGTCGGCGGTGGCGGTGTGGTCGACCGAAAACAGCAACACCAGCGCGAGCATCCGATCGGTCGCGTAGGGCAACAGCGAGTCGTCATCGCGTTCGACGCTGCGGATCGTGACGTTGATCAGGTCGACGGCGTGACGGGGGAGGATCTGACGCATCGCGGCAACGAACCCAACGAATGATCGATGCGGCACGAAGTACTCGTGAAGGATGTCGGTTCGCGTCGGTTGGCGATTGCTGAACCCCGACACGGAGTGCGAGAGGATCGCGCTGCGGGCGACACGCTCACCGGCCTCGCTACCCCACCAGCGCTCGAGGTCCCAGCGCAGGCGTTTGCCGTAGTCGCTGTCGGTCTGGGCCCGAAACACCGCTCTGGCCACCCACATCGCGTTCGAGCGCTGGGCGGGCTCGATGGTGGCGCCGGGGACCCGTGTGAACGTCGTGAACAACGCCCGCGTGAACAGCCGATGCTCGTCGAGCGACAGCCGACCATAGGCCATGCGCACGTCCGGTGAGGCCACTCGCTGGGCGAATACCTCGGGGTACTCGGTGGTCGCGCACTGGATCGTCTCGCTGCGATAGACCTCGTCGTCGACGATCTCGACAGTCATGTCGACGACCACGCCGAACAGTCCAAACCCACCCGCGATGGCGTGGAACAGCTCGGCGTTCGCCGTGCGGCTGCACTCTCGCAGCTCGCCGTCGCTGGTGACCACGCGCAGGCTCTCCACGGTCGACACGAACGGGGGCTTGTCGTGCTGCCAACCGTGGGCGTTGGCCCCGAGCGTGCCGCCGAGGGAAAAGTCGTTGTTTGCCTGCATCACCCACGGGGCGCGCCCGTGGCCGGCGAGGAACTCGACGACCTGCGACCAGCGGGCGCCAGCACCCGCGCGCAGCCGTCCGCGCTCGTCGAGTGCGAGCGCATTGCAGCCGAGCATGTCGAGCACGAGCGCGTCCTTGGTCAGCGTGTGGCCGCCCATCGAGTGACGGGCGCCTGCGATGCTGACCGGGCGGCCCTGCACGCGTGCACGCGCAAACGCGTCGCGGATCTGGGCCACCGGATCGGCGTTGCCGATCGAGATGCGCTCGGCGATCGGGGTCTGTTCGAAGCGACCCGCATCATCGGCGAAGCCGTCAGGCACCGGCGGCAGTCCACCGCGTTGGTGCCACGCCGCGAGGCCCAAGTGGGTGGCTGCCCGACCGGCGATCACCAGTGGGACACCGAGCCCCAGGCCGATCAACACGCCGCGACGGCTCGGCATTCTCACGTGCCAGGGAGCATGGCACGGCGCCGAGGATTGCCACCGCTGCCGAAACCGGCGAAAGCTCGGGTCTGCAGGCCCGGGTCCACCTGGACGCCAAGCGCGAGCGCCGCATGTGACACTTGGGTGACGTTGCCGTAGCGCCGCTGTGAGCTTCTGTGGGGTGCCTACTCGGCCCGGGCCCGGCGTGATACGGACGAGCCACGCAACGGATCGGCCGCGATGAACCACCCGAAGATCCCACTGCTGGCGGAACGCGTCGATCGTGACGCTGAGATGTTGCGCCGCCGGCTGCGACAGATGGCCGACCTGGTCACGCAGTCGCTCGAGGACGCGGTCAGGGCGATGGCGACCCGCGATCGCAGCCTCGCCTATCACGTCGTGCTGCAAGACAACCGCGTCGACGTGCTCGAGCGGCATATCGATCGGCTGTGCCAGGAATTCCTGATCCGGCACATGCCGGTCGCGGCTCAGCTGCGCTTCGTGATGGCGGTCGCCAAGGTGAACTCGGAGATCGAGCGCATCGGAGACTACGCCGAGACCATCGCACGGCGGGCGATCACCCTGGCCGACTACCCGGATTTCCCCGAGAAAGAGCCGATCGTCGAGATGTCGAGGATCGCGTTCCAGATGCTTCGCAATGCTTTGCAGGCATTCCTCGAGGGCGACGTCGACCTCGCGATGCGCACTGTCGAACTCGATCGCGAGGTCGACGCCATGAACAGCAAGATCTTCAAGGCGCTGGCCCGCCCGACCGGCGGCGAGGAGGACCTCACGGCGAGGTTTGCCCTGCTCGGCCTGCTCAATCGGATCGAGCGTGTCGCGGATCGGGCCGAGAACATCGCCGAGGAAGCCGTCTACGTCGTTCGCGGTGAGGTGCTTCGTCACCTCCCGCGCCACGACATGCGCGTGCTGTTTCTTGGCGAGCACAACGCGTGTGGTAGCCAGATGGCCGAGGCGATCGCCCGCGCGACGGCCCCGGCGCAGTTCATCTTCCAGTCGGCAGGCAGTGCTCCATCGGCCCTGGACCCTCGTGCGGTCGAGTGCATGGCCCGGCACGGCCTCGACATCGCGCGACAGCGTCCCAAGGTGCTCGCCGACGTCGGCACCGTCGAGGATTTCCATGTGGTGGTGACGCTGACCAAGCTGGCAGAGGCCGCCTGGCCCAAGCTGCCTTACCGGGCGATCCACTTGAACTGGGACATCGCGGATCCCGTGAGTGCGACCGGCACGCCCGCGGAGATCGAGGCGGCCTATGATGCTGCCTACCAAGACCTCCGAACGAAGATCACCGAACTTGTCGAAGGCTTGCTCGGCGTGAACGGCGACAACGAGGACGAATCATGAACAACACCGGAACACTCTTCCACGCGATCCTTCTGGGCCTGGCGCTGGGCGCTGGCGGTTGCGGAAAGAAGCAGGACGCCGCCAAGACCGTGCAGGTCAAGGGGTCCGATACCATGGTCAACATTGCCCAAGCCTGGGCCGAGGCCTACAACGGCCTGAAACCCGACATCGCGATCGTGGTGTCCGGGGGTGGGTCGGGCACTGGGATCGCGGCGATCATCAACAACACGACCGACATCGCGAATGCGAGCCGCGAGCTCAAAGCCGAGGAAAAGGCCGACGCGAAGAAGAACACGGGCAAGGACGTCGTCGAGCATACCGTCGCGTACGATGCGCTCGCGGTGTACGTGCACGCGGACAATCCGATCGCGAAGATCACCAAGGACCAGCTGGCCTGCGTCTATGGCGAGGGCGGCACCTGTGACAAGTGGAGCGACGTCGGGATCGAGGTGCCCGGCTGTTCGGGGCAAGAGATCGTGCGCGTGAGTCGGCAGTCCAACTCGGGGACCTATGCGTTTTTTCGCGAGTGGACGGTGGGCGAGAAGAAGGACTTCAAGCTCGGCTCGCGCGACATGCAGGGGTCCAAGGACGTCGTCGACCTCGTCGAGCAAACCCCCTGCGCGATCGGCTACAGCGGCCTGGGCTACAAGACCGAGAAGGTCAAGGCGGCGTGCGTCGCGTCCAACGAGACCGACGCATGTGTCGAGCCCACCATCGAGGGTGCGGTCTCGGGCAAGTATCCACTGTCGCGCGCGCTGTACATGGTCACGCTGGGCGAGCCCGCCGGAGAAATCAAGGCCTATCTCGATTGGGTTCGTAGCGACGCCGGCCAGGTGCTGGTCGAGAAGGCCGGCTACGCGCCCATTCCCAAGGAGAAGCGGGTCGCCGCGGCGAAGTGATGCGCAAGGGGTGGAGCAAGCGGCGTGCGGCGCTCGAGCGTGCCAAGGAGCGCGCGATCGAGCTGTTGATCGCGGTGTGTGGCGTGAGCGCGGTCGTATTCGTCTTCGCGATCATCTATTTCGTGTTCCGTGAGGCCGCGCCGCTGCTGTTCGGCGGCCTCGACTTCGGGCAGTTCTTCGGCAGCGAAGAGTGGTACCCCGACTCCAACTCCAACAAGCGATACGGGGCACTCGCGCTCATCGCAGGTACCGTGAGCGTGACGACCTTGGCGATGGTCATCGCGGTCCCGTTCGGGCTCGGGACCGCGATCTACGTCTCCGAGTTCTCCACCGGACGCGTCAAAGAGACCCTCAAGATCGTGATCGAGCTGCTCGCCGCGATCCCCTCGGTGGTGTGGGGATTCATCGGCCTGGTCGCGCTCAATCCGCTCATCATCGACGCCTTCGGGGCGCCGGTCGGTCTCAACGTGCTCAACGGCGCGTTCTTGCTGGGCCTGATGAGCGTTCCGATCATGGTGTCGATCGGCGAGGATGCACTCAAGGCGGTCCCCGATACCTATCGTGAGGCCGCCGAGGCCATGGGTGCGACCAAGTGGCAGGTCACCTGGCGCGTGCTGCTGCCGGCGGCGCGCAATGGCTTGCTCGCCGCGGTTCTGCTCGGGGTCGGGCGGGCGATCGGCGAGACCATGGCGGTGCTGATGGCCACCGGTCACGCCGTACACATCCCGACCAGCCCCTTGGATTCGGTGCGGACGATGACCGCGACGATCGCTGCCGAGCTCGGGGAGACAGCGCGCGGCAGCGATCACTACCGGATCCTGTTCGTGCTCGGTACCGTGCTGTTCCTGATCACCTTTTTGGTCAATCTGACCGCCGATCTCGCGATTCGCGGGATCAAGAAGCGATAGGAGCGACGATGGGGGTGTTCCAGTCATCGCCCGAGGCCCAGCGCCGTCACTTCATGCAGTCGGTCGCGAAGAGTGTCTTCGCGTGCATGACGGCGCTGCTCGTCTTGCCCGTGATCGCGATCGTCGGCTTGCTGTTCGTGCGCGGGGGCTCGGCCCTGAGTTTCGAATTTCTCTTCAGCGCGCCGCTGCAAGGCATGACGGCCGGTGGCATCTGGCCGGCGATCGTCGGCACCGTGTGGTTGGTTGGGGTCTCACTCGCGGTCGCGGCCCCGATCGGCGTGCTCGCGGCGGTCTATCTCAACGAGTATGCCGGCGACAGCTGGCTGACGCGGATCATCCACCTCGCGATCGTCAATCTCGCGGGGGTGCCATCGATCGTCCACGCGCTGTTCGGCGTGGGTGCGTTCGTGCTGTTCTTCTCGCTGGGTACGAGCATTCTCTCCGCGTCGCTGACCCTCGCGATCATGACGTTGCCGGTGATCATCGCGAGCACCAAGGAGGCGCTGTCGGCGGTGCCGATGTCGTTCCGCGAGGCGTGCTGGAACGTCGGCGCAACCCGCTGGCAGACGATCCGGCACGTGGTCCTGCCCAACTCGGTGGCGGGGATCTTGACCGGCGTAATCCTCCAGGTTTCGCGGGCGGCGGGAGAGACCGCGCCGATCCTCTTTACCGGTGCGGCGTTCTTCTTGCCCCACCTGCCGCAGTCGGTGAACGACCAGTGCATGGCGCTGTCGATGCACCTTTTCACCCTGTCCACGCAGGTGCCCAACGTCCCGCCGCAGATCACGTACGGCACGGCGCTGGTGTTGCTGCTCGTGGTGCTCTCGGTGAACACGACCTCGATCATCATCCGCAGCAGGGTCCGGAGGCGTCGGCGATGGTGAGCGAGCGGCCCAAGGTCCAGTTCGACAAGCTGACCGTCCGCTTCGGCGACCACGTGGCGCTGCGGGACATCACGCTCGACGTTCGGCACAACGAGATCCTCGGGATCATCGGGCCTGCGGGCTCGGGCAAGACCAGCCTGCTGCGGACGCTCAACCGCACGCTCGAGCTCACTCGCGGCGCGCGGGTGACGGGTACAGTGCGGATCGACGCCGACGATATCTATCGTCTGGGCTCGGTGTCCGACCTCCGCCGGCGCGTGGGCATGGTCGCGCCGCTGCCGGTCGGCTTGCCGATGTCGATCTACGACAACGTGGCCTTCGCCCCGCGAATGTCCGGGGTGCGGGACAAGACCACGCTCGACGGCCTCGTCGAGACCTGCCTGACGCAAGCTGCGTTGTGGGACGAGGTCAAGGACCGCCTGGCCGATCTGGGCACCAAGCTCTCCGGTGGGCAGCAGCAGCGGCTGACCATCGCCCGGGCGCTATCCCACGAGCCCGAGGTCCTGTGCCTCGACGAATTCTCGATTGCCATCGATCCGGTGACGACGATGCGCATCGAGGAAGTGCTCAAGGAGCTCAAATCGACCATCACGATCCTCCTGGTCACCAATCTGGTGCAGCAGGCGCGTCGGCTCGCGGATCGTTCGGCGTTTTTGCTCACCAGTGAGCTGGTCGAGGTGGGTCCGACCGAGCAGCTGTTCGGTCGCGAGCCCAAGGATCGCCGCACGTTCGAGTACGTTCACGGAATGTTCGGGTAGCCCATGAACCCACCGAACACACCCAACGCTCCCAAGGGTATCTCCACCAAGAACCTGAGCCTCTGGTACACGAAGTTCCAGGCGCTCATCGATGTGAGTGTCGAGATCCGCCACGGCATCGTGACCGGATTGATCGGCCCCTCGGGGTGCGGCAAGACCACGTTGCTTCGCTGCTACAACCGGATCAACGAGCGGATCGCCGGGGTGCGGACCGAAGGGAAGGTCGAGATCCTCGGCGAGGATATCTACGCGCCGTCGGTCGACCTGGTGGAGCTGCGTCGACGCGTGGGGATGGTGTTCCAGCGCCCCAATCCGCTGCCGCTGTCGGTGCGAGAGAACGTGCTGTTCTCGCTGCGCACCCATCACCGCCGCAGCCAGCTCCACAAAGACGAACTCGATGCCGCCGTCGAGGCCTCCCTGAAAGAGGTCGGGGTGTGGGAGGCGTTGCGCGACCATCTCGACCGTCGCGCGACCGATCTCTCGCTCGAGCAGCAACAAAAGCTGTGCATCGCTCGGCTGCTGCCCGTGCGACCCGAGGTATTGCTGATGGACGAGCCCTGTTCGGCGCT
>CANLQR010000240.1 GCA_947492135.1 Deltaproteobacteria bacterium
GAGTCGTGCCTCGGTGGTCGGCGCCGACGCGGTGGCGGTCGGGACCCCCCGTGACGCGCGCTCCAGCACGAACACGAGCCCCGCGCCCAACCCAAGCGCAGCCACGCCCGCCACGAGGCTCGGCAGCCGCGCCCGCGTGGGCGTGGGCGGAGGCACGGCGGTCGCGAGGTCGACCGGGTTCGCTGCCGTCTGCGCGAGCAGCCGCACTTCGTCGAGCGTCGTGAACGGCGGAGCCTCGCCGAAGCTCCGCGTCATGGCTTCGACCACGCGCGCGGGCGACAGCCGCAGCTCGGCGGCGTGTGCATACGACTCGATCGCGTCGCAAAACTCGGCGGCGCTCGCGAACCGATCGTCTCGGTCGGGTGCCATCGCGCGGGTCACCAGCTCGGCCAGCGCCGCGGGGTATGTCGGCTCGATCTGCTGCGGCGGCACGTAGTCGGCCCGTGCGACCCGCCCGAGCACGGCGAACTCATTGGGCCCGGCGAAGGCCCGAGCGCCGGTGGTGGTCTCGTACAGCAAGATCCCCAGGGCGAAAAGATCGCTGCGTCGATCGAGGGCTTCGCCGCGACACTGCTCGGGCGAGCAATAGCCGATCTTCCCCTTGAACGATCCGGTGCGCGTGGCCGACGTCAGATCGACGGCCTTGGCGATCCCGAAGTCGGTGAGCTTGACCGCACCTTCGTACGACAGCAGCACGTTCGACGGGCTCACGTCACGATGCACCAGGCGGAGCGCGCTGCCGTCATGGTCGCGAAGCTCGTGCATGTGGTGCAGCGCCCGACCGACCGCCGAGACGATTGTCAGCGCCACGTCGTGCGCCAGCGCCTGCCCGCGATTCGAACGCATCAGGTCGAGGAGGTGGCGGCCATGGACAAGCTCCATGGTGATGTAGTGCTCGCCCTGGAACTCGCCGAAGTCCAGCACCTGGGTGACGTTGGGATGATGCAGCCGCGACGCCAGCTTGGCCTCTTCGAGAAACATCCGCGCGAATTCGGCGTCGTTGGCGAGCTGCGGCAAGATGAGCTTGAGCGCGACCAGCTTCGCGAAGCGCTCGGCCCCACGCAGCTGGGCGAGATAGACCTCAGCCATACCACCCGTCGCAATGCGACGAACTAGCTTGTAGCGGCCAATGCGAGTGCCCGGCGGGAGCCCGAGCGCGCGCGCCACGTGGGTCGCGTCCACACCACGACGATATCCGTCGCTGGTGGCTTTGACAAACGTCGGGGCTCGGTTGGGGCTATCTCGGGATGGCGTTGGGGCTGCGCGACCGCGCGTTCGCGGCGGCGGTCACCGGCCCGAGTGCTCGCGAAATCTGCTCGAGCTCGCCGAGCAGCCGGTCTCTCAAGGGCCCCGGGCGGGTCATCTGGGTGATGTTCTGCCCGATCAGCTCGCGCGCGCGCGCCAGTCGTCCGGCAACCGTGCTGGGATTGAGGGACAGCGCCTCGCCGATCTCCGCGGTTCGTAGGTTCTCCCAGTAGTACAGCTCGGTGACGAGCTGCAGCTCGAGCGGAAGCTGGGCGAGCGCCATGAGCAAGAACTGGTGCTCTTGCTGGCGCACCGCGACCATGCTCAGCGAGGTGGAGGTTTCTTCGCCGCCAAAACGCTCGATGCCTGGGGGTCGGTCACGCAGGCGCCGCAGCAACTGCTTGTGCGCAATCGCGAACAGGAACGTGCGAAACGACGACTCACGGCGAAACCGCGACGCCGCCTCCAGCGCGCCAAGGAACGTCTGCTGCGTCAGGTCGTCGGCGGCCGCGGGCACGCGCAGATCGAAGAAACGATGGATCGACGTGTAGTGGCGTGCGACGAGCTCGTCGAACGCGGTGGTGTCGCCCGTCTGCCAGGCGCCGAGGAGTTCGTCGTCGTTGCGGGGGGGCAAAGGGAGGTCCGCGAAGTGGATTGTACACGCGCCGCAAGCCGACCCACAGCCGCAGCCGCAGCCACGGTAGCGCGCCGCCTACGCGGGATCCACCAAGCGGCCCATGAACAGGATCGCGCCCGTCTTCGTGTCGCGCACGAGGAACAAGAACGGATGATCCGCGACGAACGGCACCGGCTCGTCCGTCGGTGCAGCGGAGCCCGCCTTCATCGACACCGCGGTCGCAGCGGCCGCTTCGGTGCCGGCCTCGTCGACCGCAATGAACGCCTTGTGGTACGCCTCGGAGATCACGAGCTGCTCGCTCGCTGGCGCGATCGCGGTGAAGTCGGCCTTGCCGGCATCCCACGCAGTGACGATGCCGAGCTTCTCGAGCGGTGCGCGCAGCTCGAGCGCCGCGCCGGGCTCGATCTTGAAGCGCGGGACGCCAAGCGCGACACGGGTGTGCGTCGCGCCGTCGATCCAGGATTTGAGAGAATCGGCGGTGAGCGCCTTCTCGACGGCGGCGAGGCCCTTCGGATCATCGGGCAGCACGATGACCATCGAGTACTCGTCGCCGTTGTACGGCAGCTCGATCGTTCGCAGCTTCGCGTCCTTCGCCACGCCGAGCTTGTAGTGATCGGTGCGGTTCATCATCTTCACCGTCTTCTTCTTGGCGCCGGTGAACTCCACGTCCTTGGTCGCCGAGTCCTCGAACGCCTCGGTCCACTGCGCCTTGAAGTAGATCGCGTTGACGAGCACGAGGCGCGTGTCGGGTGTGACGCCGGACGGCGGGAGCAGATCCTTGATCTTGTCCTTCGTCTGCGTCGCGACCCAGTCGTTGATGTGCGTGCGGGCCTCGGCGCTCCCGCCCTTGAAGTCGAGCGACTCGAGCGGTGCGGCGAACGTCGACTTCGTCAGCTCGAGGTACGTCGGCCCGAACTTCACCGTCTTCTCGCCGAAGAGGCGATTCGCGACGTCGAGCTCGAGCCCGCCGCTGGCCGCATCCCAGCGCGCGAGCGTGGCGGCGAGGCCCGGATGCATCGTCGCGCCGTCGTCGAAGTGCAGCGTCTTGCCGAGCTCGTCGGCGGTCTGCCCCTTCGCACCGGCCTGCACCATCGCGAACGCGATCGCGATGCTCGCGGGCGACACGAACAGGTTGCCGGGCTTGCTGCCGAGCTCGTGGTGGAGATCGACGGCGAACGCGTTGATGCTCGCCGCGACCGCTTGCTCGACCCCAGGTGTGACGGCGGGCGGCGTCGGCTCGGGCTTGGTGTCGGGCGCCTTCGCGTCGACCTTGGCATCGAGCTTCGCGTCGGGTGTCTTGGTGTCCGGCTGCTTCGCGTCGGGCTTGTCGAACTTCTTCGTGTCGGCGGTCTTCGCCTTGCTGTCCTTCTTGTCAGTGGACTTCGACTCGACGCCTGCACTCGGGCACGCGGTCAGGGCGAATGAGACAGTGAGCGAGGCGAGTACGCGGGTGGGCAGCGGCATCGCCTGCGTTCTTATCCGCTTCGGCGGTCGCGATCCAGTCGCGCCGCTACGCCGGTGGTTCGTAGCACTCCCACGGGCGCTCCCAGCACTGCGATGCGATGCAGCTGCCGCACTCGCACTCGTCGTCCCGCTCGCAGGCCGCGCGCTGGCAGACCTGATCCACACACGCGTGGAGCAGCGGGCACGCGAGCGCGCCGGCTTCGTCGCAGGGGATCGCGACGCACCCGTGGGCGTCGCCGCCGGCGGCACCGGGTTCGCAGCGCGCCCCTGGTGCGCAGGCAAAGCCTTCATCGCACGGCACTGGTTCGCAGATCCCCGACTCGGGACATCGGTCGCCCTCGGCGCAAGTCTCGGGCGTGCATTGCAACACGCACGCGCTCACCGGGCCGCAGCACGGGTCTTCGCCCTGGCGGCACAAGGCGTCGGTGGCACCGGGTTCGTTGCATTGGTCGTCATTCTGGCACCCCTCGCCACCGTCTGGCACCCAATCCAACACGCAGCCGGTGGCGCCGCCGCACCCTCCGCCGGGATCGCTCCCACCCGGCACGCACCCGAAGTCGCCGCCGATGTCGGCACAATCGTCAGCGGTGCGGCACGGCGCGAACACGTCCGGCTGCCCAGGACACGACTGCGGCGGCCCATCGGTCGATCCCCCTGTCATCGACGCGGAACCCGCGGTCATCGACGCCGATGACGTCTCGTTGCCCGTGCCGTTGCCCATGTCGTTGCCCGTGTCGTCGGAACCCGAATCCGGCGCGCACGACAACGCCGCCCCGACCAGCACCACCAACACCTCCGCGCCACAATATCGATCCAGCCAACCCATCGGTGGAGGATGCCGGCGAAGCGACAGACGGTCAAGCCGAGTCGACGCGCACGAGCGTGCGCGATGGTCCGACGGCACCCGTCGGCCCGGCGTCACACGCAGCCAGCATTGATCGCTGCGCAGAGCCGAGCGTGTCGCTTCGGGCTTCGAGGGCCAGCAGGTCGAGGCTCATCCTCGTCAGCGGGATCGAGCAAGGCCGGGCGGGTGGCGTCGTCGACATCGACCCACTCATATTGGCGACGGTGGTCGACTGTGACACGCTGTCGTCGGTGGTGACCGTCGACTCCGCCGCCGTCGTGTTCGACGTCGCGGGCGTCGTCGTCGTCATCATCGTCGTCGAGATCGCCGCGGTGGCGCTGTCGAATGCGCCGCTGTCCGACGGACTCCCGCATCCCGCGATCGACACTGATGAGCTGAGGTTCGTCGAGGGGGCCCGAAGGTTCCATCATTTCGCATGTCGATGAGATTGGGTCGCGCCCCGGAATTCCGCGTCGTTCCGGCGTCTAGACATCGGGGTGACTCATGGTGCGTACGATCCTGCGTAGCGGCCTCGCGACGACGTACATCGCCGCGTGCACGGTGAACAACGACCGCGATCCGTTCGGCTCGGGCAACGGCTATGCGTCGACCACGTACGGCACGACCGTGCCGAGCAATCAGGACGGCGAGTCGAGCGAGACCACCGACGACGGCGAGGCGGAGGACAACGACGACGGGTTGGCGACGAGTACAGGCGCCCAGACCAGCGGCGCCGACGATCCGGCCGCGGATGCAGCCACGGACAGCGGCGGACCACCACCCGATGCCACGACCGATGACGGCGGCGCCGTGCCCGACGGCAACCAGCCGGCCGACGGCCTGTGGTCGCAGTGCACGACGGCTCGAGAGTGCGGCCCGATTCCCGCGCTGTGCATCTACCTCGTCGACGAGAACATGAATCCGACGGACGGCTTCTGCTCGCAGACCGGCTGCGCGAATCCTGCCGTCGATTGCCCGAGTCCCGGCGGCACGGCGGCACCGGTGTGCGTACCGGTCGACGTCGACGGCCCGCAGCAGGCGTGCGCGCTGAGCTGCGCGGCGGGGATGTGCCCGGTCGGCATGGCGTGCGTGGAGATCACGGACCTCGGCATGATCTGCATCTGAGTCGTCTGCGCGGCAGCATCGTCACTCGCAGCAGCCGGAGCACCACGGACCCCCTTTGTCCGACCTATCCGCAGGCGCGCCTCGGCTTTTCTCTCACGGATGGCCGATGTCGAGCATGCGTGCGATGGGCCGCGGACAGACCAGCTTGGGGGACTCGGACTCGTCGAAGCACACGTCCTGCGCGACTTCCCTGGCGATGTCCGGCGTCGGGCCGCGGGCGGCGGCATGCAGCAACTTCGCACCGCGCGCGGGGTCGTGCTCGACGATCGCGACCAGCAGTTGGACCAGGTGCTCGAAGCTCGCCTCGGTGGGGGCCGCGAGCTCGATGCGCGCCCGCTGCGACGCCGCGCGAACCCAACCGGACTCGCCCACCCGGGCCAGGAACGCGAACGCGGTCGCTGCCTCCTCCAACGACTCGGAGCGGGACGACCGCGCCAAGAGCCGCATGAGCTGGGGCCGGGCAGCCCTGTTCGAGGCCAACCGCATGTCGACCGCGCTCGACAGGATCGCGGCGCGGATCGGGGCCTCGATCGTGTCCCAGGCTCCGAGCACCAGGCCCAGGCCGGCGGGCGCATCGATCTCGATCAGGCGGCCGACCCGGGCAACAAAAGAGCCCTGTCGGTCCAGTTCCTCGAGATCCGCCGCGAGCGAACCGAACTCGCCGAGGCTCTTCGCACGCATCCACCACGCCCGCATCTGGACGTCGGTGGAGAACTTGCGGCGCGCGATGAATCCCGCGAGCGTCCGAGCGAGCTCCGCGGTGTCCGCCAGCTTCGGGCTGCCGTTGCGTAGCGAGACCACGGGCGCCGTTCGCTCGATCAGCGCCGGAAGTGCCGCCCAACCCAGGGTGACCAGGTCGAGGGACGGACTCCGCGGCTGCATGTCGTTCGCCCAGCCCGGCCGATGGCGGGCAAAGTGTGGGTCATACTCGCGCAGCGGAAACGTGAGTTCCTCGCCCAGCCACGCCACCAGCGAGCGTGGATCGTTCACGACCAGGGGCTCGCGCGGATCCTCGCCCAGGTCACGCAAAGCGCTCGCGCTGGACGCGTGCTCGGGCATGATCCGCTGCGCGCGTTCGAGCCACGATCGCGCCAGGGCTCGCGGCATGCCTTGAGCGAGACCGTCCGTCGCGATGCGATGGAGGGCATGAGCGAGCGCCCCGCGCACGCGAGCCATGCCCATGGCGGCCGCGCGACTGCGGCCGACCAGGTCGAGCGCGAGCTGTTCGTGGCCCAATGCCCGCACCCAAGCCGCGCGCGCCACGGACGAAACCTCCGAATTGATCGCGGGGTCGAGGCAAGCCGGCCCATCCGCAAGCTCGGTCATCACCTCCACCATCAAGTCCGTGGGGCGCTCGCCCAGCACCTCGTCGCTTCCGAGCACCTTGCCCCGGCTGGCGCGCACGGGAAGGAAGACCTCGGCGTAGACGTCGGCCGGCTGGCGCATCTGGAGCGGCCACTGGGCGAAGAACAGTCCGCCATGGTCGAAGTGGAGGTCGTCGAACATCAGCACGCGGCGCTCGCCCGACGGCAGCACCCAAGCCCGACGGCAATGCCGCCTGCCCAACATGTCGATCCCGAGATCCTGCTCGATGCGCTGCAGGCCCAGGGTCGACGGCAGTCCGGCGTCGGCGACCAGTCGCAACATCTCGCGGTGGCCGTCGTCCGGGCCGCTCGGCGACGGGACCTCCGACGCCGACGGCGCGGCCGCGACCCCGTGGCACGCCGCAAGTCCGAGCAATGCCATGGCGAAGGCGCGGGCCGGCACGACCCTATGTAGCCGCGCGACCCGGGGAGTTCCCGTGCGCCCCTAACCGGCGAACAGGTCGTCGGTGTGGCTTGCGGTCACCGCCCGCGCGAGCCAGGTCTCGAGCATGTCGAGATCGTCGCAGCCGGTGATAGCAACGCTCTGCGCCGCCGTCACCGGCAGCCCGCGCGCCTCCAGCACCTTGAGGACGGCGCGGCCGAACGCTTCGACACGGCCTCGATCCTTGAGGTTGCGTAGGAACTCGCTGCGGGGTTCGTAGTTCTCGAGGTGCATCTCGGCCTCCAGGACGCGACGGGCGGCTTCGTTCACGAAGCCCATGACGATGTCAGCATACAACGCTGCGTAGTCAGGATCCAGATGCTCGCACGCGGCGAGCACCGCGCGGCCGATCTGCAGCGCGCTGGCATCGTCGCGGTGGGCGAGCAGCGAGAGCACCGCGAGTTCCGGGTGGCGACGGGCGGTCTCGGCATCGACGATCGGCACGCGCCCGGGGCCGAGGACCAGCGGGCGCAGCTCGGACGCGTTGTCGTCCAGCGGGATCGGGGCCGCGCACCAGCGCGCGGTGGTGGCATCGAGTGCGATCACGACCAGCGTTACGGGGCACCGCAGCCGCGCGCGCGCAACCGCGACGTACACCGGCCAGGTCAGGCGCTTGGCGGCATCGGGCCGCAGCTGGACCTCGATCACCAACCCGCGACGCGGTCGCGGATCGCCAGGACTTCGCAGCACCACGACCAGGTCAGCACGATATTCGGCGGGCTGCAGATCGGTGAGATTCTCGCTGGCTGGCGCGACCTCGATGTCGAACGGTGCGTCGGGGCCGAAGGCGAATCGCAGCAGGGAGACCACGAGATCGGGATGCTCGCGGAGGAGCGCGACCAGCAGTTCGTGTTCGAAGGAAGGCATCGCCGCGTGCGGGTGGTTAGCGAGCGGCGTGCCACGCACAAAGCCGCAGGATGTTGCAGCGCGGGTCGCCGGCGGGTGGCCACAGGTGGCCCGATCACCGGCCGGTGGCCAACCAGCGGGTCGGAGATCGATCGGGCCGTATCGAGCCGACCGTCGCGGGCCTCGCCGCGGCCATCGCCGTGACCTGGGCCTTGCTCGGCGGCGGGCCACGCCCGGTGAGTGCGCTACGCTCGCGCTCACGCGGCAGGCGAGTACGTCGGACGGCAATGCGATCGCCTTGTTCGTCCGCGCACGGGGGATCGCCGTTGCACGGGCGACCGCACAGTAGAGTCGCATCATCGGGGCATTAGCTGGTCCTCCGGCTCGCACGAGAGCGCGAGCACGATCGCGAGCGCACATTCGCGCCGACGCACCATGCGACCAGCGTAGCACGCTCACTCGACGGTCGCGCTGACCTCGATCTCGTCGCCGTTCGCACACACCTGGTCGAGCGACGCCATGTAGATCGTGAACGTCACTTCGGTACCGGGCTCGATCGCATCGTCGGCCGCGAAGGTGACGGAGACCTCGGCCGACATGTCCTCGAGGATCGCGAACAACGAGAAGTTCGGCATTCCGGATGTGACGAGCGGGTTGTCGCTCTCGACGACTATGCTCGGGTAGTTGGTGTACTCGGGCCCGGGGTTGTACATGGTCGCGCCGACGGTCACGCTGCCGCCGGGGAGCCACGCCTTGGCTTCGATCGGTGTGACGTAGGGGTCGTTCAGCTCGATCATCTCGATCCCGTTGCAGTCCTCGGGGATCGGGCCGGTAGATCCGTCGGACGAGCTCTCGTCGTCGGTGGTGGTACCGCTGGTGTCGGGATCGACGTCGGTCGTCGAGGGAGCGTCGGTGGTCGAGGGATCGTCGGTCGTTGGCGTATCCGTCGTCGGTACGTCGGTCGTCGGCGTGTCGGTCGTCGGCGTGTCGGTCGTCGGCGTGTCGGTGGTGCTCGACCCGGCGTCGGTGGTCGAGTCGACGACGGGCTCGTCCGTGGCACACGCGACGGCAAAGAGGATGGGAAGCCAAGCGATCTTCATGGGAGGTCCATGGCGCCCGACCCGGAGTCCTGCGTCAACTTCTGCCTAACGCTGGCGTTCAGCACCCGCAGTCGCATGCCGCCGGATCGTCGACCGGCGACGACCGGCATGGCCGGATCAGGACACTGGTGAGTCGAAAACACAGTTTACATCTGGTAGTGCTGTATGTAAAGTGTGGTTATGTCGACCATCGATCGGCCGTCGTGGACCGAGCGCATCCATCGATGCTGGCGGGCCGCACCGATCGCCTGGCTCTCCGGTGTGCGCCGCGCCGGCAAGACGACACTGGGCCGAACGATTGCCAACGCCGAGGTGTTCAACTGCGACCTACCGTCGGTCGCGGCGCGGCTCGAGGATCCTGAGCACTTCTTTCGCTCGCTCGGCACGCGCGTGATCGTCCTCGATGAGGTTCATCAGCTCGGTGATCCGAGTCGAATCTTGAAGATCGCGGCGGACGAGTTCCCGAAGCTGCGCGTGCTGGCGACTGGATCATCGACGTTGGCCGCAACCGCGAAGTTCCGCGACTCGCTGGCGGGCCGCAAGCGTGCGGTGCACCTGTTACCCGTCCTCGCGACGGAGCTCGCGGCGTTCGGCATCGTCGACCTCCGCGTCAGACTCCTGCACGGTGGGCTGCCGGGTGCGCTGCTGGCCGACGCGCCCGATCCGGAGTTCTACGCCGAGTGGTTGGACTCGTTCTTCGCGCGCGACATCCAGGAGCTCTTCCGCGTGGAGAAACGGGGGGCCTTCTTGAAGTTGGTCGAGATCCTGCTGCGCCAGAGCGGAGGCCTCGCCGAGATCACGACGCTCGGACGTGCCACCTCGCTGAGCCGACCGACGGTGATGAACTACCTAGAGATTCTCCAGATGACCCACGCGATCACGGTCCTGCGCCCGTTCCATGGCGGAGGGCGCCAGGAGATCCTGCACCAGCCGAAGATCTACGGGTTCGACACCGGCTTCGTTGCCCACTGCCTCGGCTGGAACGAGCTGCGCGAGCAGGACTGCGGGTTGCTCTGGGAACACGTCGTTCTAGAGAGCCTGCAGGCGCTCACAGATCCAGCCAAGCTGCACTACTGGCGCGACAAGGCCAAGCGCGAGGTCGACTTCGTGATCCCGCGCCGGGGTGGCTGCGATGCGATCGAGTGCAAGTGGAGCGCGTCGTCGTTCGACCCGGCCGGTCTCGTCGCGTTGCGAGCGGCCCATCCCGGTGGTCGCAACATCGTGGTGGTGCCGCAGGGCCGAACGCACACGCGCCGTTTCGGTGAGCTCGAGGTGACCCTCGCACCGATCGAAGCGATGGCGGGTGTGCTCGCCGGCTAAAGCCAGAGCTAGGCGGCGGGCTGAGACGTCCGCGGATACCGTCCGGCCACGGCGCACGTGGTCAGGCGGCGTCGCGGGTTGCCCGATGCTCCGCGATCAGCAGTGCTAGCCACCAGGTCGCGATGCCGGGGAACGCCAGGATGCCGACGCGCTTGTCGATGGGCATGTCGGAGGTCAGAGCCCACGCGATCGCCGACAACCAAGCGGTGGCGATCGCGACGCCGGAGATCGCGACGACGCGGCCGAGCGCTGCGGTGCGCCCGCGACCGGTCTGTACGTAGATCAGGGCGGCGAATACCCCGAGCGCGGCGGGCATGCCGAAGATCAGCATGCCAATGACGACGCCCAGGCCGTCCAGGCCATCGTTGTCCGCGACGATCCAGGGGATCAGCGTCAGGACGACGCTCGTCGCCGGGATCCCACCACCGAGCGCGAGTGCGATCCGTGCACCGATACCTGGCGTCGCCTTGGGATGGCCCCGCAGACCCAGCCACACCAACAGGTGACACACCGTGATGACCGCGGCGCCACCGACGAGATCGTCGAGCATGTCCGACGACCACAAGATCGCCGCGGCCGCCGTGCCGGCGATGACGATCGGCATGGGTGACAGCGGACGCGGCACGCCGGCCACCATACCGCCAAAGCGTACATGCTCGGCATCGATGCTGCGACGTGGGCTGCGGTCGGCCGGGG
>CANLQR010000241.1 GCA_947492135.1 Deltaproteobacteria bacterium
CTTGCTCGGAATCCGGCGGATCCCCTACTGCGGGCCGGGCGCGGCCGCGGTCGCTCTGGCCTTCGACAAGGTCCGGTCCCGCCAGATGCTCGCCTACCACAACGTCCCGGTGCTGCCCGCGGTCGCGCTGGGGCGCAACCTCGAGGCGAGTGATCGAGCGCTTGCACTGCTGGGTTGGCCTTGTGTCGTGAAGCCGCGGCGTGGGGCGCATGGCCTGGGAGTCACCCATCTGCAGAGCATCGAGACCGTCAAAGAAGCGATCGAACGGGCGCTGGCGCTCGACGAGGACATCGTCCTCGAGCGGGCCGCCGCGGGCACCGAAGTGCAGGTCGTGCTGCTCGGCGACCGTGTGCTCGGTGCTGCCGAGATCGTCGGCAGGGACGGCGGCTCTGGGGGGGACGTCGTCTGCCCGCCACGCCTGACCCGCGCTCGCCTCGATGGCATCCGCAACATCGCTCGACGCTCCGTCGCTGCGCTGGGCCTTCACGATGGCCTGTCGCGCGTCGACATGCTCGTGAGCGATCGCCACAACGAGGTCGTGCTCGAGGTCGAACCTCTGCCGACGCTTGCCCGCGATGGCGTGGTCGCTCGAGTCGCGCTTGCCAGCGGACTGGCATACGAAGAACTCGTGAGCGAGCTGCTCGATCGCATCGTGCTGCGCGTACCCGAGCGCCGACCGACCAACTCCTCCCTGATGCTGCAGTGAGACGACGCAACCTACCGCTGGGGCGCCTTGCGCTGCTGCTGACCGCCGCTGCGCAGCCATGGTGCGAGGCCGGAGCCGGGGCACGTGCGCAGGAACGACTCGCGGCCCGCACTGGCGCCACGTTCGCGGACTGGGACATCGATATCGACGGACTGCACGTACTCGCAGTCAAGGCTCAGCTCCGTGATCAACAGCTGATGGCGGACGAGATCGTGGTGACGGCGTCGTTTGACGGCGTCGAGGTGCGCATCACCGGGCTGGTCTCGGATGCCATCGTTCGGGAGCAAGCGGCCGCGACGTCGACCGCGGCCAACGCGGGCGAACGAACGCAGCAACCAGGCACTGATCGGTTCCGCGTCGCCAACGCCGGCGTTCCGATCCGCGTGGTCACGTCGGGCACCGTGCGATGGCCGCTGGGGCGCGGGGTCGAGGCGCGGATCGTCGACCCGGCTCTCGAGATCGACCGCGACGGCTGGCCGACCGTCCATGCGACGGGTGTGGTCGCTGGCGTGACTGCCGAAGACCTCGCCATCGAAGCGGCCACGGCCGTCCGCAAGGCGGGCCGCTGGCAGCTTTCGGCGGTCGTGCGCGGCCTGGATCAGCGCGCACTGACGCTCGAAGGCGAGCTCGCGCAGCTCCAGCGTAGCGTCACGGTCCGCGATGAGAGCGGTGCCAACGTCGTTGTCAGTCAAGCGGTCGGCGAGCCGACGATCAGGGTCGAGGCCGCTGAGTTTCCACTGGGCCACGCTGGAGCGCTGCTCGCAACTCTGGTGGCCCCCTACGGGGTGCGACTCGAGGGCGCAAGCGTATCGGGTGTACTCGAAGCAACCCCCGGCGCGGCCATGCGGGTTCACGCCGAGGGTTTGGTCGTACACGGCGTGGTCGTCGAGGACCTCCGCTTGGCACCGCGACCAGTGCGACTCCACGACATCTCGCTCGATGGCGACGCCGTCCTCAATGACGGACGTGCCGAGCTGCAGCTGGTGGTTGGCCACGGCGAAGCCCGACTCGCGGTCGGCGGACATGCCGACGCCAAAGGCATCGCGATCGATCTCGACGTTGCCGAGATGCCGTGCGACGCGCTGCTCGAGGCGATGCCGGGCGGGACCGCCGATGCGTTGGTCGGGATGCGCTTGGCCGGTGACATCTCCGCAGGTGCCCACCTCGTGGTGGCATTCACAGAGCTCGAGCGCGCCCGTGGACGCCAAGACGAGATGACCCCCGGCGAGTTGACGTTTGACTTTCCGTTTCTCGAGCGGTGCCGCACCCTGGCCGATCCGGCCAACGTCGATCTGGTCGCCCTACGCGGGCCCTACCGCCACCGTTTTCTCGGCAACGATGGTCGACTGCGAGAGCGCGTGCTCGCGCCGGGTGCCCCAGGGTTCGTGCCGCTTGGCCGCGTGCCCAAGCTCGCGTCCGCGTTCATCGGCCTCGAGGATATGCGCTTTTTGTACCATGACGGTTTCGATCGCGAGCAGATCCAACGCGCGTTCTGGCACAACATCGTGAGCGGGCGAGTGCGCCGCGGCGCCAGCACGATCAGCCAGCAGACCGCACGCAATTTGTGGCTGGGCGTCGATCGTTCCATCGCTCGCAAGCTCCAAGAGGCCTACCTCACGACCCGACTCGAAACCGACGTCAGCAAGACCCGGATCCTCGAGCTGTACGTCAACCTCGTCGAACTCGGACCCGAGATCTTCGGAGTCGATGCCGCCGCGCTATTTTACTTCGGCATCCCCGCCACCGAACTCGACATCCTGCAGGCAGTTCACCTGGCGTCGCTGGCCCCTGCGCCGCGGACCTACGCCGACAAGTGGGCCAACGGCGAGGTCGATGCCGCGTGGATGGAGGAGTTGCGCGACCACGTTCGTCGCATGCACCGCAATCGTATGGTCTCCGACGCAGACTTGCGCACGGCATTGAGCTCAGACCTGAGGCTGCTCGACCGGTCCCGCTGATCGCCCGTCGAACTCGGCGTGTCTTGCCGACGCCGCGCTTCACACGCCGGCAAAGAGCCGCGCGCCGAAGCTATCCGAGAGCCGACGGTCGTCGAAGATCCGCTGCGCTGCCGCAGAGATATCGTACTCGACCCTGAGAAACTCGAAGGTACGCTCCGAGTCGTCATAGATCGTCAGGCTCGCCCGCGGATCATGATCGCGTGGCTGTCCGACCGACCCCACCGAGATGACGTACCGGAACTCGGGGTGGATCTCGAAGCGCTTGGTGATGACCTCATAGACCCGCTCGCGCCCGAGCGCGTAGGCCTTGCACAGGTGCGAGTGTCCGATGAAGGTGACCTGCCCCAGCCGATTCCAGATCGGCAGACACGTCGCGGCCTGATCGACCGTAAAGATGTACTCGAACTGCTCGAGATCCACGGGCGATCCGTGGCAAAAATGCGTGTCGCCCTCGGTGACGTTGTACGGCAGCTGCCGGAGCCACGTCATGTTGTCCGGTGAGAGCAACGAGGCGTGATGGTCGAGGGCCTGCCGCGCGGCGTCGTAGTAGTAGCTGTAGTCCATGCGACCGCCGACTGCGGCGTCGTGGTTGCCGAGGATCGTGTGGCGGGTTTGCTTGCGCACCAGATCGCAGCATTCGTTTGGTTGCGCGCCGTAGCCAACCGTGTCCCCGATGCAGACGAGGCAGTCGACCTTTTGTCGTTCGAACTCCCGAAGGACGTTGCTAAGGGCTTCGAGGTTCGCGTGAGAGTCGCTGAAAATTCCGTATCTCATCAGCCGTCCGCCTCGACTTCGAGCTCGGGCACCATGATTGCCTCGTACGCCCGCCGCGAAAATCCGCGGATTTCTGTGACCTCACCAAACGGCAGCTCGCCGCGGATCGCCGCTCCATACTCACGCACGTCTCGCAGTGTAGCAAGGGCGCGACGCGCTGCGGCCGAAACTCTCGGATCGGGTGCGTCCGCGAGAGCGCTGACCGCATCGTGCCCAGGCCGCGCGCCTTGGGCGTTGCCTGCCCCATCCGACAGCGCGATCTCGGCGAGTCCGCGGGCAACCCGCTCGATCGTAGACTGCTCGCGAGGCGTACCCGCCTCGCGCCGCAGCAACTGACACAGTCGTCGCAGCGCGATGGGTCCGAAGCCGCCGAGCGCGCGGGCGATATCCAACCACACGTTGGTGGGTTCGACGACCAACGCATCGGACAGCGGACCGAGCGCATCCGGGTCGAGCGACATTCCCAGCAAGATGGCGGCGGCTTGCCGGAGCTCGCGCCGCGGTGAGCGGAGTTTGTCGATCATGCCTGCGACCGCGCGCGGGCCGAGGTCCGAAAGGTCCGGCAGGATCGCCAGCAACTCATCCTGGTCGAAGCGCTCGAGAGCATCGAACAGATGCTCCAGTTCACGGGCGGTCGTACGCGAGTTTTGGAGGAGATCGGTCGCGGTCCGCAAGCGTGTGCGCGGATCGGCGAGACGTCCCACCACCGTCGGC
The DNA here is from genome assembly GCA_947492135.1 of Deltaproteobacteria bacterium. Taxonomy (GTDB): domain Bacteria; phylum Myxococcota_A; class Polyangia; order Nannocystales; family Nannocystaceae; genus Xiheibacterium. Next base: position 4,153 of record CANLQR010000241.1, read on the forward strand.
TCTGTGGTGGCGTCGATGACATCGATCACACCGGCGGTCGCGGGCTGAGCACTGTGATCGCGCGGGGCGCTCTCGGGCAGATTGAGGGCCTGGCGGACCGCCTCCGGGATCGGCAAGTCCTTGCGATCGCAAACATCGAGGATGCCTTGCCATGCCGCCCGCGCAGCGTCCGGATCGAGATCGCCCTCCTCGCCTTCGTGCAGTTGGCGGTTGTGTACGAGCTTCTCCACATAGTCGGCCAGATCGTCGGCGAGCCCCGAAGCCACCACCCGGCGCCAGAATCTTCGCGGCGCGACGACCCCATGTTCCAGGGCGCCAGCGAGCACGCGCCGACGGATCGAATCGTACTCGGCCATCGGCAACCCTTCGACCTCGAGGAGGCGCGCGAGCGTCTCCTTACGCGACACGCGATCGATATGCTCGAGTGCGCGCGTGGCCTCGCGGCCGCCGATCACGTGCTGATACGAGCCGGCCGCGATCGTCGTCTTGGAGAGCGCCAGACGCTGTCCGACGCTGTCCGCGGCCGCAGCCTCCACCGCGATCCTGAATTGTTCGGGGGGATTGTCGCCGCTCGACAAGGCCCCGTGGGCTGACTCGAGACACAACGCGGCGTTCGGCTCGAGGCCCAGCGCGCTGAGTTCCCGCACCACTTCGGCCCCGTCCGGCAAGCTCGCAATCAGGCGCAGCGAGAAATGCTGCGCAAGCGCCCGGAAGATCGCTTGGGACTCGGGCTGCCCAACGTCGACGAAGGCATCGATGCAGCCCACCTGCCCCATCCACGAGGCCACGATGCGCACGCCGAGCAGCGGATACCCGCGACCGCGTAGGTGCAGCGGCCGAACCTCGAGCTTGGCGTCGCGCCACTTGTGTGCGACCTCGGCGTCGGGCCTGAACATGACCACAGGGCCGGCGTCATCCTGCTCGAGCGTTCCAAGCAACGCACCGATGGTCGGGCGCCCCGGCGCGCCACCAACGCCATCACTGGAGATGGCCTGCGGGACGCCGGCGACAATTGGAATCGGTGTCCCGGGCTCGGGCCCGAGCGCGACTGGACGCGCGGGCTCCGAGGGACGTTGGGGCGGCCGTTGCACCGCGCGGTTTGCCGTGGCGTTGCTGTCCTCGGGTACGGTCCGCCGCGCGGTATCCTCTCCGTGATCGACAAACACTAACTCGGGCTGCAGCGACCAGGGCTCCGCCAGCTGCGGATGACGGCCGAGCCACGCGAGATGCTCTTGCATCAACGCGACCAGGTCACCGCGACGATCGCCGGGCACGATCAGCGCGGCCCGTCGCAGCACCTGATCGATTTCGAGCCACGCACCTCGACCCTGGGTCATCCGCCCGCAGGCTGGACAGTCGCCCTCGAAGGGGCCCGAATCTCTCAGGCGACTCGCAACCGCGGCCTCGTCGGGAAGCACGACGACCATCCGTCGCCACACCTGAACCATCGCCCCGCACGCGCAGGCAAAGACGCGCGGGTCCACTCGCGTAGCGTCGATCGCAGCCACCGTCACCGTGCACGATAGCTGCGAGCCACGGCAGGTGTAAAGCAAGGCCGCACATGCTAGCCTGTGCTTCGACGAATCGCTCGGGTGGTCGCACCGCGCTGCCACTGCGCACTTCAACTCACCTTCGCCACTTCATCCTCGCCGACGACGGCCCTAGCATCTCGTCTGCACCTTTGCCTGTCGTTTTGGTCCTCGTCTTCCCCTCGTCCAGCGCCTCGGCCATGCCCGACTCCCACAAGCCCGACGACGACGCAGACGACCAGGACGCCGATGCGTGGAGCCGCGCACCGCGGACCGCGCAAGACGAACTGGTTTCGCGAGCACCGACTCGAGCGGTCCCGGAGCCTTCGGGCGGGCCCGTGGCGCAAGGCACAGCGCTCGCACGGGAGCTTGCGGGGGCGTTTCGCGCCCATGTTCGACGCGCGCTCAACATGAGCCTCGACGACTCCGAGACCTCCTTGGCGTTTGTCGATCACTACCTCCGCACGGTGAGGTCCGAGACCCGCGCGCCGATCGTCGCGCTCATCGCCGCGGAGGCGGGAGCCTACTATGGAGAACTGGTCTGCGCGACCATCGGGGGCACGTGGATCGGAGACGGCCGCGAGCCACGTCGGCTTCGGCTCATGGTCCGTCACCAGTTTCTGCATTTTTCGCCCGTCGACCAGGCCCTGGAGGTCGTACTGGGCCAGCGCGTGCAAGATGAGGATCTCGAGGCCTTCAGCCAGGAGGCCGGCTCGACGTCGCTCGACACGCTATTCCATGCGCGCAGCAGCAAGACGCCGAGTGAACACCAGCCGCCCGCGACGCACGATGACAACGCCGAGCCTGCGGTGGATCTGGCCGCCCCTGACGACGCTTCGTGGCTTGCGCAGCGGCTGGCCGAGCTGCCCCCCGTGGGCGAAGACGAGTACTACACGCTGACGTGTCGGTTCGAGACGCTCAAGCTCGTGCTCGAGCTGTTGGCGACCAAGCATGCCGCCGAGGGCAAGAGTCCGCGCGAATACGAGATCGCGGACTATGTCGAGGCGCTGGCCAGCCGCGGCTGAGATTCGCCCGGCGCGTGCCCACCGCGAGTGCCCCGGCGCGAGCACCCCTGTTGCGCGTGCCCACAACTGTGCCCCCTATACGTGAGGCGCTCGTGTAGACTCCCGGCCAGTGACCGGCGTCGAAGAGATGCCCCTGCAGGAGGTATTGCAGGCCCTTTCGCGCACCCCGGTAACCGAGCCCCAGCTCCGGGCTGCGCTCGCGACGACGTGCGCGCGTTGGCACATCCTGCGCTCCGAAATGAACGAGGCGATTCGCCACCTCGGCCACGCGCTCGACATGGTTCCTGACTTGCGGCCGGCGATGCGCCTGTTGCATCGCGTGTACCTCGATCGTGGCGACGTGCGCTCCGCGGTGATGTACCTCGACCAAGAAATTCGGGCGACCCGACACCCGCGCGAAGCGGCCGCCCTCTATCGCGAGCGCGGACTGCTGGTCGAGGCGTTCTTCCACGATCTGAGCGCCGCGCAGCAGTGCTACCAAGCAGCGCTCAAGGCGACACCGCGCGACCTCGCGGTGCTACGGGCAGTCGAGCGGGTCTCGCTCGCGCGTGGGGATGTGTTCTGGCTGATCGCAAACCTCGAATCGCAGCTCGAGGTCCTGCAGGACCCCGGTGTTGCCGCCGGCGTACTGCACGATCTCGCGATGCTCGAGTCGCGGCACCGCGGCGACCTCGGGCTCGCGGGCGACCTGCTGCTCGGCGCGCTCGAGCTGCAGCCGGGGCACCCGCTGCTGGCCGCCGATCTCTTCCGCGTCGCCGAAGTCGCGGGTGACACCGAGCTGATGTTGCACGCCCTCGAGCTCGACGCGGACTCGCGCCCGCCCGGTGCGCGGGCCATGCCGCTGGCCCGGGCGAGCCTGGCCTTGCGAGACGTCCGCGAGCGCGGCGCAGCCCTTGCGCTGCTGCAGGCCGCGGCCCACGAACAAGCCCACTCGTTCAGCCTGTGGCGCGGGCTCGAAGAACTCGCGATGGGCATGAGTCGCTACGACGTCGCCCTCGACGCACTGGTCGGACAGCTCCGCGCGCTCACGCTCGGCGAAGACCCCACGCTGCGTGCCGAACTGTACTACCGCATCGGCCGACTCGCCCTGTTCCGCCTCGACCGCACCGGGCAGGGGCTCGCCGCGATGCGTCGTGCACTGAAGTACAACCCGGCCCACGTACCCGCCCTGGAAGACACCGGTCGTTTCCTTGGGGCAGGTGGGATGTGGTCGCAGTTGCTCGAACTTGAGCGCATCGAGATCGCAGCCGCGAAGGCCAACGGCCTGTCGAACGAAGAGCTCGCGCTCGCGCACATGCGGGCCGGCCAGCTGCTCGAGGAGCGACTCGCCGAGCCCGACGGAGCCCGACGCCAATACGAGGCCGCGATGGCGATCGCGCCCGCGTATCGGCCCGCGCGCGACCGCCTCGAGCGACTCCTCCACCAAGCCGGGGATCGCCCCGGCTTGCAGGCCTTCTATGCCGCTGAACTCGCTGCCGCGAAGACCTCGCCGCGACGCGCGTTCCTGCTGTCGGTGCTCGCCCAGCTTCATGCCGTCGACGACGACGCGAGTCCGGCCATCGGGTTTCTTCAAGCCCTCCAGCAAGAGCGCCCCGACAGCGCCGGAACGCTTCAATTGCTCGCGCGACTGCTGGCGCGAGCCGGCCGCGGTCCTGAGCTCGCGGAGGTCACGGATCGCGAGATCAAGCTGACCCGCAACCCCGCCCGCGCCGCGAAGCTGTTGCATCGGGCCGGTGAACTCGCCTTGGCCAACGGCGACTCGGCGGGCGCGTCCTCGTACTTCGAGCGCGCGCTCGAGGCCGTCGATGACAATCAGCCGGCGTTGGAGTCACTCGGTGGAATGCTGCGGGATTCCGGCGACGCCGCCGCGCTCGTCGAGCTGCTCCGGAAAGAACTGCTCTACGCGAACGACCGCGGCCGTCAATCGTCCATCCAGCTCGAGATCGCGACGCTGCTGTCGACCAAGCTGGGTCGCCCCGAGGACGCTCTCGCCGAGCTGCTAGCCCTGCTTTCTCGCTGGCCACGGCACCTGCCAGCACTGCATGCTGCAGAGAGCCTCGCGGCGCAGCTCGACCGCGGCGATGTGCTGTTGGCTCTGCTCGAGCAGCACATTGCCGCCGTCAACGGTCCCCGCACGCGAGCGTTGCTGCTCCATCGCGCGGCCTCGCGGCGAAGCGCGGCGGGGGACGACGCCGGTGCCATCCGAGATCTGGCGCGAGCGCTCGAGCTGTGGCCGCAGCTCGGCGTGGCTCGAGCCCGACTCCTGCGATTGTACGAAAAGCTGGGCCAGAGCCGCGAGCTGCAGGCCTTCGCCGAGGCGGGGCTCACCGCCGAACGAGGCGCCGACGATCGCCGTGCGATGGCGATACAGCTCGCCGAGCTATCGCCCAAGCCGGTGGTCGCGATTCAGTATCTCGGGGCGGTCGCAGAGGCCCGTCCCGATGACTACGTGATCCAGCTTCGACTCGCTCGTGCATGCGGCCAAGCGGCACGCTCGTCACGCCAGGCCGGCGCCCTGTCGTCCGCACTGCTGTGCTTCGAGGGCGGCATCGCCACCGACGACGCCGGCCTGCTGATGCTGCGGTACCGCGCTGCACGAGCCGAAGAGGCCGCGGGAAACCTCGACGCCGCCGACACCGGCTACACCCGGATCCTCGACGCCGATCCAGGCAGCGTTCTGGGCCGACGTGGCCGCCTGCGTCTCAAGGAGCGGCGCCGCGAGTCCACGACGGCGCGCTCTCTGGGAGACCTCCAGACCGGCGTGGCCGACGCTGCGCCCGCCGAACGCGCCGCGATACTCACGATCGCAGCCGAGCAACACGAACACCGCATCGATCTCCGCGCCGCGCTGGAGAGCGCCGATGCCGCCATCTCCGCGTGCGCGGGCTACCAGCCGGCCTGGCACTCCCGTGCTCGGATTCTCGAGCGCATCGGCGATCTGCCCTCCATCCACGAAGCCATCGCGACCTTGCGCCGGCTTGCGGGGATGCAGCGAGATCGGGTGAACCAGTCGCGCACGCTGTGCCGCGCCGGTGCTCTGGCCATGCGTGCCGGGACCCAAGACGACCTGGTGACCACCGCCTGGTCGATCTTTGCCGAAGCCCTCGCCGCCGATCCCTCGAGTGACCGCGCGTTTGCGGGTCTACAGCGGACCCGCAGTCACCGCCCCGACCTGCAAGACGCTTCGATCGCTGGCCCGCTGCGTGCCAGGCTGCAGGGTTGGATCAACACTCATGATGTCCGGACGTCCGCCCTGCGAGACCTCGCTCGCGCGGCCGCCGACGTCGCCGGATCTCAAGCCGCGGTGGACCTGCTCGAGATCGGTATGCCTTTCGTCGAAGACGACGCCGGACTCCACGTCGACCTCGCCCGCAACCTCGCCCGCCTCGACCGCTGGGGCGACGCGTTCGTCCAGCTCGAGCGAGCTCTCGCGCTGGAGCTGTCGCCGGAGCGGCGTGCCGCGCTACACTACTTCGCTGGTGACACGCTGGAGCGCTCGGGGGCGCTCGGTGATGCGGCCGTCCACTTCATCGCAGCGGGAGCCGCCGGCTATCACCCCAAGTACGCCCTGAGGGCGGCAGACCGCCTCGCAGCCCAGGTCGGCGATCTTCCGCGTCGGGTCGAGGCGCTCGAGCGTCTCGTTGAGATCGCCGATGGCGCCGAGCGTGCCCAGACCCTGCGCAGCCTCGCGGACGTCTACTGCACCCAACTCGGGCAGCCCGAGGTCGCCGTCAACCTCATGCGCGAGTTGCTGCTGCTGCGGCCAACCGATGTCGACGTCGCGCTCGAGCTCCGGCGGCTCTTGATGAAGCTGCGGCGCACCGACGAGGCGACCGCCGTGTCGTACGCGGGGCTCGCTCATCAACGCGCCTGGCTGCGGGCAGCCGCCACTACCGCGGATCACGTCGCCGAAACAACCGCACTACCAGTGCTCGGACTCCTCCGGCTGTTCGACGCCGACGGCGAACTCGATGGCGAGTATCTTTGCGCAGCCGCGCTCGAACTGCTCGCGCCGCAACTGGTCCCTCCCGGACGCAGCTGCGACGAGTTGGTGACCGAGGCCTGGCCGTTGCCCAAGGCCCAAGAAGGGCGATCGTTCGACGGTTTCGTCACCGACCTGACGCACTCCACCGCGTTCGACCTGCTGCGCGAGGGCGTGTTCTACTTGGGCGAGCTGCCCGGGACCCCGCCGGCGAACGTCGACCTGTCGCCGAGTCGCAGCCTTGGCGCCAACACGCCCCTGGTGATCGCTGTCAGAGCGATCGCCAACGCGATGAGCGTTCCTCAGCCGCTGGTCTTCGTCGACCCCTCGCGGGACTATGACATCGAGGCGCGCCTCGCCGGCGCGCCAGCGCTCATCGTCGGTCGCCGCCTC
>CANLQR010000242.1 GCA_947492135.1 Deltaproteobacteria bacterium
CGTGTCGGCGGTCGTGTCGGCCGTGGCGGTCGTCGACGTCGTCGTCGTCATGGTCATCGCGCCCGTGGACCCCTCGGTCGTCGCCGTACCCGCGACGGTGCCGCCGTCGCTGTCATCCGCCGCGCACGCCGAGATCGAGGACACCAGGAGCACCAAGGTCAGGCTCATTCGCATGGCGTCGATCCTACCACCGCGCCACCGCGGCGTCGGAACCAGCCAAACCCGCGCTTGGCGGTGTAGGATCGTGGGCGAGGAAGCACCATGCACCGAGGAGCCTGCCTGTGCGGCGCCGTGAGCTTCGAGGTCACAGGCGCCCTACCATCTCCCGATGGCTGCCATTGTTCGCAGTGCCGCAAACACTCGGGTCACTTCTTCGTCTCCACCGACGTCCCGCGCGCCGCGCTGACGATCCGCGGCGCCGACCAGATCACCTGGTTCCGCTCCTCTGAGAAGGTGCAGCGCGGCTTCTGCTCGGTGTGCGGCTCGTCGCTGTTCTGGGACCCAATCAAGCACGACTGGATCGGCATCGCGATGGGCGCCTTCGACGGGCCGACGGAAACCAAGATCGGCCACCACATCCACGTGGCCGACAAGGGCGACTACTACGAGATCGCCGACGGCTTGCCGCAAAAGCCTCACTGACAAGGGCGGCGCGGCTCACCGCAGAGCCATCGGTCGCGCGGACTCACAGCAGCTCGAGGATCGATTCGATCTCGAGGAGGTCGGCGTCGAACGGTGCGGCCTCGAGCGCGCGCACGAGTGCCAGCTTGGCGTTCTCGAGGGTCGCGGTCGCGTCGACGTCGCCTTGTTGCAGGGCGGCCAGGGCGGTCGCGTACTCGAACACGGCGGCGCCTTCGAGCAGCAGTGCCGAGTCGGCGGCCCAGAGCTCACCGAAGGAGCGATCCAGCGTCACCTCGACTGGCTGAGTCGTGCCCGCTGGGGAGTAGCGCACCGTGACCGAGATCGGCGAATCGGAGTCGACCGACGTCGGGTCGCAGGTGCGAATGCGCTGATGAAACACCATCGCGTCATCCGGCGCGAGGTGCTGGGGCTCGATCTCGCTTGGATCGGCGCTGTACTCCTCGCCGGAGAAGCGGACGATCTCGAAGCCCGGCGGCAGCTCGAGGCGGACCTGCACGTCACGCACGGCGACCGCCATCGTCGATACGAACCGTTCTCCGAAGATCGAGTTGGCCTCTTCGGGGGTCGGCACGAAAACCGCCGCGCCCTTGCCGAGATCGGTGACCTCGTCCATGAGCCGGTCGTTGTAGGATTGGCTGTCGCCGACGCCGACGCCGACCAGGTAGATGCCATCACCGCCTTGGTCGGCCGCGTGCGCGGCGATGACCTCCGCGTCGGTGATGCCGGTGTTGGCACCGCCATCGCTGATGAGCACGACGCGGCTCACGATGCCTGGACGATGCACGGCAGCGGCCAGATCGTAGCCAGCGAGCAGGCCTGCGTGCAGATCGGTCCCGCCGTCGGCCCACAGCGCTTCGACTGCCGCGAGCACGGCTGCATCGTCGGGCCCCTGCACCAGGTGATTGGCGAGTACGACGCTGTTCTCGGTGTTCCACGTCACCATCGACACGACGTCGCCTTCGTCGAGCTGGCCGGCAATGACCCGGCAGCTCGCTTTCATCATGGCCATGGCCTGGCCCTCCATCGAGCCCGAGGTGTCGAGCACGAAGGTGAGGTTCATCGGGGGACGCGTGGCGTTGGTCATCGCTTCGCTGGCGACGCCGATCTGCAACATGTACTCACCGGGGATCGAGGCGTCCGCTAGCATCGCAGCGCTCACGGCGACCTCGCCGGCCGGCGCCGGCGGGTAGTCGAAGCGATAGTAGTTGAGGAACTCCCAGGTGCGGATCGCCGTCGAACCGAGCCCATCCCAGCCGCCACGCACTGCCTCGCGGGCTTGCACCGGCGAGGACATCGAGTTGCTATCGTCGGGCGACAGAAACAACGTGACATCGTCGTCGTGGTTGCAGCCCGCGGGCTCGGGTTCGGCCGACTCGTCGGGAACCTCGTCGGGGTCCTCGGGGTCCTCGGGGTCAGCGCCGGTGGGATTCACGGGGGAACCACCCTCGAGGCCAGAGCCGCCGTCATAGTCGCCGCCTGCATAGCTGGCGTCGGTCTCGTAGCCGCAGGCCGCGGCGACCGGCGCCAGCGACAGCAAGGACACTTCACGGAGTCTGAGTAAGAGCATGCTCGGTAGTGCCGGCACGACGCACGACGATCACGGCGGCCGTCGAGAATCCAACTGGCGACAACGGTAGCCGCGGGATCAGCCGGGGCAGGTGTACGTGTGCGTCACCGAGTAGAACAGCGCCGGGAGTCGGCTCTGGCGTTCGCACGCTGGCGGGCACAACGACACGAGTGACACGCCCGGTCCGAGCCCATCGGCGAGCACCCAGAACTCGCTCGCCGAGGGATCGTCAGCATCGCACACACCCGGCCCCGAAACCTGCGCCATGACCTCGGGACACGGCGCGCTCGACCCGCAGGCGTCGACCGTCACCTGAAGATCGGCAAGGCCCAGCGGCGCCTCGATCGGATCGTCGATGGCCCACCCACACCGCGGGGGTCGTGCAGCTGCGAGGAACGTGGCGCTCCCGATGCTTTCTTCGTCGTCGAGGTTGGACACGAAGCCGCCTGCGGCCACGACCAGGGCCGCGAAATCCGGCGATTCTTCGTCGCAGCCGGGGCACGCGAGATCCACGTCCCATTGCCCCTGGGAAATCACCACGGAGAGCGCTGCGGCGAGGGTGGGATCCAGATCCGACGTGGGGCTGAGCACCAGCATACGGAAGCGCGGCTCGAGCTCCTCGGGGTGGAAAACGCAGGTGTACAGGGAGGCGTCGTCGAAAAACGCTGCGACGGGCGACACCGCCCCGTCGATCACGAGGTGGACTCCCGTCGTGCACCCGTCGCCCTCGCAGGTCGGGCAGCTGTTTGCAAGCCCCGGGACGCCGATCATCGGATCGATGACCACCATGCGCGGATCCTCGGTGAGCGTCAGGCCCTCGAAATCCTCGGATGCGACCACCGCGTTGAAGTACGTCGGATCGATACCCAGCAGCGCCAAGACCACCAGGTTGACCGGAGCGGCTTCGACGAGGCGATCGTCGAAGACCACGTCGCTGCACTCGCCCGTCGTGGGCGACGCGGTGCTCGAAGAGTCGGCCGGCGACGACGAGGTGGTCGAGCTGTCCGCGACCGTCGTCGCGCTCGAGTCGCTGCCGGACGAGTCAACGGCGTTCGACTTCGGGGCCTCCGAGAAGCACGCGAAGAGCACGACGAGAGACCCGACGAGGAGGCGACAGTGCAGCACCACCCCGTAGCGTAGCAGGACGGTGCCCGCGCTGTGCGAGCGCTTTCGACGAGATGGTCTGGGCGACCCCTTGGCGGTTCGGCGGTGGTGCGCCGTGCCGCACTCAGTGCGCCCCGCACTGGCGCAGCGCCGCAGATTGTGGGATCGCTGGTTTCGCGTGGTGGCGGAGTCGAACCATCTAGTTGCGCTCGAACAGGCTCGGGCCGACGCCCGCGAGCGGATCGGCGAGGGCTACGCCAACGACCTGATCGACGCGGACGATCTCGATCGCCGCCTCGACGCGCTCGAACACGCCGCCACCAGGGCCGACATCGCCGCGTTGCTCGACGACCTGCCGCGCCGGTGATGATTCGCGACGGTTCGGTCGCTGACCCGGTCGCCTTGGTGCCGATCGGTAGCGTCAGCCCTTCGGCTCGGATCGACGCCTACTTCTCGGAGACCAAGCGCACGGGGCCGTGGATTCCCGCGCGAGACAACGCGGTGCGGGCCGTGTTCGCGACGGTGCGGCTGGACCTGCGCGAGGCCCAGTTGGCCGCTGGAACCACCTGCTTCACGGTCTCGGTGGTGATGGGCGAGCTGGAGATCATCGTGCCGCCGGGTCTGCCCGTGGACGTCGATTGCAGCGTGGTGTTCGGCGCCGTCGAGCAGGATGAGGCCATCGGCCGCTCGCCCCAAGGCGATGGGCCGCGGGTGCGCATCACCGGGCGGGTGTGGTTTGGCTCGATCCACGTCCGCGAGCAACTTGTCGGAGAGACCAAGTCGGAGGCACGCAAGCGCCGCAAGGCCGAGCGCAAGCGCCAGTCCGAGCAGTCCCGCCGCAAGATGATCGGGCCCGTCGGTTAGGCAGCACGCCCGGCGTGCTCGACTGGTCGTGGACGCCTTCCGCGTCGCGTGCTGAGCACCACGCAAGCCCTCACGCCTGCGAGCTGATCGTGTACTCGAGCTCGACACAAGTGAGGCCGAACAGCCAGACCCGATGCCGCGCGCGAACCCGTGCGGCGTCACCGGGCTCGGGCCACACCCAGATCGTTTCGTTCATCGGTACGCGCACGGTGCCCCCACCGAACACGACGTAGATGCCCTGGTCGCCGCGGTCATCCGGGCCCACGCTGCACGTGGTGAGGACCACGCCGCCCGGCCGTGTGGAGTCGTGATCGATGCGCAGGATGCTCGCGAGGTTGCAGCGCGGCAGCGGGAACGCGATGTTCATGTAGACCACGCCGTCGGGATCGCGGTGGGTGGCGTAGGCCGCCACGTACACCGGCGGTCCACCCACGCCCAGCGTCCGGACCCAGCCGCGCACACCGGGGCGGCCATCGATCGCGGCGTCGATCGCCACGATGCGACTGGGCATCGCGCGGGGTTCGTGGCTGTTGAGCGGCAACGTCATCTGCCCGATGCGAAGGCCCAAGGCATGCCAGAGCCGCCCGCCGAGGCGAAACGGGACTCGCCAGCGCGGGGCCACGGAAAACTCTTGAAACGCCGTGCGCTCGTAGAAGTCGCGCACGCTCGCGGCGACGGCATTCGCGACGAAACCCGGGCGGTCGTAGACGGCCAGGCTGTCGACCAAGCCCTGGGGTGCCGGCTCGCGACCAGGCGCAGTGCGCTCGAAGTAGTCCGATCCGACGTATCCGCGGCTGCGCAGGCGAGAAAAGGGCAGCCCACATCGACCCGCCAGCGCGGGGCTTTGCAGTCGCGACCACGCGAGCACGCCCAGGCCGACGAAGCCGATCGTGTTCACAGTCGCGTGCCAGCGCAGCATCGTCGAGATCGGCACCGCGGCGCCGTAGAAGCCCGCCGAGGCGAAGCGCAGCGCGAAGCCCAGCGCGACCAACAGGGCGACGGCCGAGCAAGCCAGCGCGATCCGATCGACGCCCGAGCGCCCGTGCATCCGCACCGCGGCCACGAGCTGCAGACCCGCGAGCATCGGGAGTGCCACGGCATAGACGCCGGCGCCTGCGAGCTCGAACGGGCGGAGCCCGGTGGCGATGCCAGCGGCGACCAGTGGGAAGGCGACCATCAGCGCCGGCGCGACCAAGCCGTAGAGGCGGCGTGCCAGTGGCGGGCCAGTCACGGCGAGGCCGCGCCCGAGCAAGCCGGTCATCACCAGCACGCCGAAGCCGGCGACGTGAAAGTGCCCCGCGGTGAGCAGCGCGGCGAGCCCACCGAAACCGCCGAGCGTCAGCTCTCCGCGATAGGCGAACAGCCACACGCCACCCCCAGGCAGAAACAGCAGGCCGAGGTCGATCGCGAGCTCGGGCAAGTGATGGCGGCCCCGGGGCAGCAGGCGGCGCATCGCGTGGACCGCCGCGAGACCACAGAACGCCAGCCACAAGCCGGCGAGCCCCACCGCGGCCGGCGTACCGGTCGCGACCACCGCGACGCCGACCGCCACGGCGAGGGCCGCGAGCGCGTGCGGGCCACTGAGCCAGCGCGGAACGATGACGTCGCGGTCTGGCTGCGATCGATCGCGTGGGATCGTCAGCGGCAGGAGCAGTGGCACGACCACGAGCGCGACGAACGCGACGATCAGCTCCGCGAGGGTGATGTCGTCGCCCAGGCCGGTGCCGAGCCACACGGCGACGCCGAGCCATGCGAGCAGGCCGAACAGCGCAGTGGGCAAGGTGTCACTTTCGCTCGGCGACCGCGCGGCACTCGATCTTCACGCGTCGGATCTTCCCGTTGCGGGTGTCGTAGCGCAGAGACATCGCCGTGAGCACGTTCTCGCCGCAGTCGAGCTCGACCTGGTCACCCTCGAGGTAGGCCTCCCCGACCTGGAACGCATAGTTCGAGGTTCCACACTGCTTCAGATGATCGTTGCCGAGGTTCCAGATATCCAGCCTCCTGATCGCCACGTTCTTCACGTAGTTCTTGCCTTCGCTGAGCATGAGCGCGAACCCTGCACGCAGCGAGAAGTTCGGGAAGATATCGACGCACCACGCCGGCCACTCGGTCCAATTCGCGCCGGGGGTCCAGGTCCCTTCGCGGTAGGCGCTGGCATAGACCTCGACTTCCTGACTGGGGCCGCCTCCCCCACACAGTGGTGTGAACTCGCGACACGTCCCCTCGAGTCTCGCAACGAAGTTGTCGAGGTTCTTCTTGGGTTCGCGATTCACGCCGACCTCCTGCAGCGTGTACTGCGGACCAAACGTGCTGCAGTCGAGTGTCTTCCACGGTGACAGAGATGTCGTCAGGCCCGAGTCCCACTCGGGCCGCGTGACCACGTCACCGACCGCCCAGTCGATCGTGCACGTCGCAGGAGCGGCCGTTTGGAGGGCGCTGGCCGGCACCAGACGCAGGGCGAATCCGATCGCAAACGTCCACATGCTCGCGAGGTTAGCATCATTCGCGCGCTTGCCTCCAAACCCTGTGGCCAGCGGCCCGGTCAGCGCTTGCTGAATGTCGGGCGCGGATACGCTGGCGGCTTGGGGTTGTCGCCCACGAACGCATGCAGCTCGGCATCGCGCAGCAAGATCGCCGGCGCCACGACGGACATTGGACTCACGAAGCCAGCCATCGTCGGCGGCATGGCACCCACGGGCATCGGCTGGCCACCCATCTGCATGCCGTGACGCACCACCCGGGTCTTGCCGAGTGCGACGACCTCGCGGAGCTGGCGAAACTCCAAGCCCTGGAGGTATCCGACCCGCACCAGCTCGCGCTTGCCGTCCTTGTCGAGGCGATACGCAGTCACGCCGCCATGGCTGTCGGCGCCGGAGATGATGATGCCGAACTCGGCACCGCGCTCGCGGACGAGCGCCAGGAGTTTCTTCTCCATCGCCGCCGCGGACAGCCCCGTCTTGGCGCTGATGATGAGGTTGGTGGTGCCGGGGCGCACATCCATCCCGTACGGCGCGCTGCGTCCGTGTCCGTTGCTGCGCTTTACCTTTTTTCCAGGGGCACGGCCGGCCAGCAGGCCGACGAGTTTGCCGTCACGAATCAGCTGGACGCGTTCGGCCTGCACGCCCTCGTCGTCGACGCCCAGGGTGCCCAGCAACGGCTTTCCTTCGAACTGGGTTGCGATGGGGTCGTCGACCACGTCGACACCCTTGGGCAGCACGAGCTGGCCGAACTTGCCATCGACCTCGCCGTTCCAGTTGCCGCTGGCCACCAGCTGGGTGCTCATGACCGAGGCGAACAGATCGCCCGCAGCTTCGGGCTCGAACAACAATGGGCCGCTGTAGTCGCGGACCAGGGGTGCGGTGCGCAGCGCGAGCAGGTCTTTGGCGATCTGCGTGGCGTCGGCCTCGAGCACAGCAGCGTCGGGTAGCTCGCCGGGCCGGAAGAGGTGGGTTTTGCGGCGGCCGATCATGTCGCCGTCGGTCGCCTGCGTGCTGGCGTCGATCGTCATCGCAATGATCGCGCTGCCATCGAGCACCGCCGCGCCGTCGGTCGAGACGAACCGCCGCTCGACCGCGCTGAACGATAGACTCACGGCGTTGTCGAGGATGTGGTCGTGCTCGCGGAACACCGCCGATACCCGTCGGGCGAGGGCCTCGAGTGCCTTGCGATCGACGTTGGCCGGCAGCGGCTTGGCGATCGAGATCACCGGTGGGGCCGTCGTGAACGAGCTGGGACGATCGGGATCGGCGGTGGTCTGGGCCTTCTGGGCCACCTCGCGCCGATACTGGGTCGCGGCCATCTTGTACGCGCCATCGGTATAGCGCCACAGCGCGTGGCGAAGCGCGTCGTAGTCGGCTTCGTACCCGACCAGGGGCTCGTCGGAGATCGGTACGCCGACCGCGTCGAGCTGCAGGTCGCCGACTCGGAGTCGCGGGGCGAGGGCGCGGCTGCGCGAGGCCGAGCTGTTGACCAGGGCGCCGAACTTCGCGCTCACCAGCACGGCCTCGACGTCCACCACCTGATACGACGCCCAGTAGGGCGCGGGCGTGTTGGCGAGCTTCAGTTGCGCAGCTCGGGCGAGCTCGTCTTTCATCGCGTCGAGGATGACGTCGGACTCGGGTCCAGCCGCGGTGGCGGCAGCGGTGACAGCGGGCGCACCATGGAGCGCAAGGCACAGCAGTGTGGCGATCATCGGGCTCCTCCAGCGGTCGCAGGGGGCGGGGGCAGCAGTGGCGGACGGTCCTGTG
This sequence comes from Deltaproteobacteria bacterium, assembly GCA_947492135.1. Taxonomy (GTDB): domain Bacteria; phylum Myxococcota_A; class Polyangia; order Nannocystales; family Nannocystaceae; genus Xiheibacterium. The sequence continues at coordinate 8,425 of CANLQR010000242.1, forward strand.
CGGCAGGGGCCCTGGCGACCTCGATCTGCGAGAGCAACAGGGCAGGGCTAGCGGCGGAGACCGGGATGAACCCCGACTCTGCCCCGCAGAACCCATTGAAGGTCTCGAAGCGGTCGCCGGCCGCGACGATCTTCGACAGCGAGGAAAGTGGCGTGCCCTCGAGTGTCACGCCGCGAACCAATTCCTCGTGACCATCGGCGTAGACGCGGAACACCACCACCGGGTTGACCTGAAAGGCCTGGGCCATGTATCGGCTGGTGTTGGTCAGCCCGCCGTTGATCTCCACGAAGCGCAGGCCGTAGGGCTTGCCCTGTTCGCGAATCGATCGCAGCAGCGCCTCGTCGAGCGCGGCCTTGGTCAGCCCCTCGCGCGGCGCGACGATGAGGTTGCCCTGTCGCGCCACGACGTCTGCGCCCGGTTGGGCGCGCCCGTGGCCGTTGGAGCTGGCAAAGCCCTTGGTCGGCGTGCGCGACATCAGGAAACCCACGAGCTTGCCGCCGTCGATCAGGTTGGAGCGGCGCGCGGTGACTCCCTCGTCATCGTGTCGGTAGTGCCCGTTGAGGAATACGCCGTCGATGCTGCCGATGGTGGGATCGTCGAACACGTCGATGAACGCGGGCATGACCGTGGCGCCGACCTTGTCGGCGAAGGTCTGTCCCTCGGACTCGTCCTCCTGGCGATGACCCTCGACGCGGTGACCGAACACCTCGTGGAAGTACACCGCGGCCGCGCGGCCCTCGAGCACCGCAGGCCCGGTGAAGGGCTCGGCAACCGGCGCGGTGCGCAAGGCCTCGAGCTGGGTCGCCAGCGCATCGACCCGGGCTGCGAGCGCGGCGTCGTCGGGCAGCTCCGAGGCGTCGCGGACATCGACGATGTCGACGTGGGCCAGATCCATCCCATCGTCAGCCTTTGCGGTTGCGCTGAGGATCAGCCGGGTGTGACGCTGGCCGCTTTGGATCTCGCTGCCTTGGTTGCTGACAAAGTAGCGAGTGCCCGCGCTCGCGACCAAGCGGACCTCGCTGGCCAGCACCTGCGGATGACGCTCGAAGGCCTTGGAGAGCCTGCGAACTCGGTCCTCCCAGAGCGCGCTGTCGATCTCGAGGCTGCTGGGCGCCTCGAGGCTTCGTACGGGCTTTTCCTGCGAGAAATCCGGCGCGTCATCGTCGGTCTTGGCCGCGAGCTGCTGCTGGGTCTTGGCGTGCTCGTACTGCGCAGTCGCCTGCTTGAACGCGGTGTCGGTGGCGAGCCACAGCGCCGCGGTGATGGCCGAAGCATCATCGTCGATCGGCAGGTCCTGTCCCCACAGACCGGCAGAACGCGTGCCTGCCATGCCCGGGGACGGCCGGTGTCGCCAGTGGTAGTTGTCGAAGCTGGGATCGCCGACGCGCAGCTCCAGATCGAGCACACGTCCGCGATCGCGGGTCGACAGGTCGAGCGAGCCGCGACTCGCGACGATCTCGACGGTATCGGCCTCGGTCACGCGGTAGCTGAAGTAGTACGGCTTGGCGGATTCGGTGGTGGCCAGCGCCGCCTGGGCGCGGGCGATCTCGGCGCGCATCGCCAGCAGTACCGGCGCAGCCTCGCCCTGGGCAGGGGCATCCGCTTGGCGAAATCCCGCAACCGGGGCCTTGGCGCCCGCGGCCACGGGCGTGTCTGCGGTCTCGGGTTTCTTGGTTCCTGCGCGTGGCGAACACGCGGCGAGCAGGCAGAGCGCCAACAACGAGGGCCTGGTCATGGACACAACTTTCGGTGGGTGAGAAGCGGCGCGGCGCCGTGCGGAGAAGCGCAAGACACTCGGCGGGCCCCGACGTTCCCGAGCAACCACAAACGCATGGCTGCCGGTTCGGGTCCATGGTTCGTTGCAAGGCTTGGCCGTCACCAGCCCAGATGCGTGCCGAGCTCCTCGCTCAAGCGCGCGGCCATCGCCTCGTGCGTGGCGAGGCTGGGGTGGCCGTCACAACCCGAGCCGACCCAGTCGACGTTGATGTTGGCCCAGGCGATCTGGGTGTCGCCGGCGCCACTGCGGGTCGCGACGACCTGCTCCAGATAGCCATCCACCGTCGCAACCTCGCTGCCGAACAGTGAAGGCGACAGCAACAAGATGAACGCGTCGGGATAGACCTCGCGCAGGTGGGCCGCGAAGTTCACGTACTCGCCGACGAACAGCTCGGCCGAGGGATCGCCATCGGTGCTGAAATCGTTGGTGCCGAGGTTGATCGCGACCACGTCCGGTGCGGACGAAAAATCCCAGGCGCTGGCTTCGGACGCCAGCGTGCGGTCATAGACCTCGGGTAGCGGTTCGTTGGTGTCGTTGCCGTAGTTGTAGATGATGCCCTTGCCCGACCACGCGACCGTCGAGAGCTCTGCACCGACGGCTCGGGCCGCGATCGCGCCGTACGTCAGGTAGTGATTCTCGGTCTCGGCGCTGAAGCTGCACGGGGCGATGCCCTCGTTGCCGTAGCCGCAGGTGATCGAGTCACCGATGATCTCCATGCGACGCGTGACGGCGGGCGGCGCGAGCAGCTCACCCTCGATATCGATGGACAGCACGGAGCTCGGGCCGAAGCTGCCCTCGGTCCGGCGATAGAACTCGACGACGTGCTCGCCCGGGGTCAAGCCGGTCGCGAGAACGAAGTCCTGCTCGCCGCCCG
>CANLQR010000243.1 GCA_947492135.1 Deltaproteobacteria bacterium
GATCACCGGCTATCGGGCAATCATGGTGGATCCCGAGGACGACCGGCCGCTGCCTCAGGACTTCATGTGTCATGCCAACCTCAACCTCGACATGCAGGCGCATCGCGAGCGCTTTGGTTGGGAGAAAAACGCGAGCCGTCGGCTGTTCACGCTCTCGCAGGGGCAATCCGCGGTGCGCTTTCCCCCGGGCTTCGGGATTCCGATGGCGTCCGACGAAAAGATCATCGTCGAGATGCAGGTCCTCAACCTCAACCAACAACCCGCGCCATTCGACGTGCGGCACAAGGTCACCGTGGAGTACGTGCGCGATGCCGACCTGACGCGGCCGATGAAACCGCTGTTCATGAAGCCGGCCACCGGATTGGTCTCGCTGGGCGCCGATCAGGCCCACTACGACGTGGAGCAGCCCGACCCGGAAAAACACGGCGAAGGCTGTCTGGTCGGGGAGTCTGCCGCGGGCAAGCCCCGGACCGACAAGTTCGGCAATGAGTTCTCCGGGCACTGGGTGGTCAAGCCCGGCCGCGAGGAGAATCATACGCTGGTGACCTCGTCGATGAACCTGCCCTTCGACACCACGGTGCACTACATCGCCGCGCACGTGCATCCGTTCGCGGAGTCGATCGAGCTGCGCGACCTGACCAGCGGCGAGACCGTATTCGTGAGCCACGCACGGAACTTTCCCGATCGCATCGGCCTCGATGCGGTGGACTTCTACTCGAGCGTGGAGGGGTTCAAGGTGTACGACGACCACGAGTACGAGCTCGTCAGCGTCTACGACAACACCAGCGGCGAGGATCAGGACAGCATGGCTGTGCTGTTCATGTACGCACTGGATCACGAGTTCGAGCGCCCCAAAGGGCTGGTGGGCGCGGATTGATCGGGCCCCGCACGCGGGCAGCGTCGCGTTCGACGTTGCTTGGGGTTGCGCTCGCGTGCTCCGCGACGCCGGTCGAGCCGGTCGCGGTGCAGGCGGCCGGAGGCGACGCCGTTGCGGTGGCCGACCCACCGAGCGCGGTGCCGATCGAGCCCGCGTCGGTGGCGACCGCGGCCGTCTCGACACCCCAGACCCAAGCCGCCCACGCCGCCGCGCTCGGCCACGTGCTGCCCGACGGCAGTGATCCGTTTTCTGCCGTCGTCGAGCCCCGGCCCTGGCGTTTCGTGCCGATCGAGCCCGGCGCCTCGCTGGATCGCTTCGCGACGGCGCTCGACGAGGCCGATCGCGTGCCGGTGCGGATCGCGATGTACGGGGCCTCGGGCACTGCCGCCGACACCCACACCGCGTACGTGCGGGCCTATCTGCAGCATCGCTTCGGCGACGGCGGACCGGGCTTGGTCCCGCTGGGTCTTGCGAAGGCGTGGTCACGCCACGCGGAGGTTTCGATCCGCGCGAGCAAGGGCTGGCAGGCCGTACACGCCGTGCGCCACGGCGACGCGAGCGTGCTCGCGCTGGGTCCCGCGGGCCTCGCGTTCGACGCCCGTCGAGGCGGCGCATGGGTGGAGCTGCGCAGCCGATCGGATCGCTCGGCGCAGGTGCGGCACCTCGAGCTGTTCGCGCTCGCGCAACCCGGCGGCGGGACGCTGCGGGTTCGCGTCGACGGTGGCAAGGCAACCGAGCATCCGACTGCCGCGCCCGGCGTCGCGCTGCTGCGCGTGGGCTTCGACGTCGAGCCGGGTGCCCATCGCCTGCGTGTGGAGCTCGCGGGTGATGGCCCGGTGCGACTGTTCGGGGTCGCGTTCGAGCGGGGCCATGGGGTCGTCGTCGACACGCTCGGCGTCGATGGTGCACGCGCGCGCAACTGGCAGCGTTGGGACCCGGAGGTGTGGCGCGATGCCGTGACCGCGCGGCCCCCGAGCTTGGTCACCATCGCCTACGGCACCAACGAAGCGGTCGATCTCGATCGTCCGATGTCGGCGTTCGCCGCCGACTTCACCGAGGTGCTGCGGCGCATCCGCGAGGCTGCGCCCCAAGCCGATTGCGTCGTGCTGGGGCCCGGGGACTTCCCGGAGCGCACGCCGGACGGGTTCGTGCCGCGCCCACGCCTCGCCGAGATCATCGCGGTCGAGCGCGAGCTTGCGTTGGCCCACGGCTGCGGTTTCTGGGACGAACTCGCGTTCATGGGTGGGCCCGGATCGATGACCCGCTGGGTCGGGACTGCGCCACCGCTGGCGCGCGAGGACCACCTGCACTTTCGCCCGGCGGGTGCCGCGGTCAAAGGGCATCTGCTGGTGGACGCGCTGGTGCTCGGGCACGATGCGCGGGAGCCGACGGCGCCACGGTAGAGGGCGCGAGCACGCTCGCAGCTTCCTGCGTCTTGCTCGCGGAAGTCGTCGCAGCATTGTGTCGTGGGCTATGCTCCACCCGTACCCCCGCACCGCGATGATAGCCCTGTCCCTCGCCGCCGCGATTGCGGTCGTGACCGCCGCGAGCGGTACCGCCGCTCGGGCGTCCGTGCCCCCGCCGGCCGCCGCGGTGGCGCGCGACGTGATCGAAGACCCCTCCGGCATCGCACTCGATGGTTTCTTCGCGGCCCTCGCCGCCAGCGAGGCCGACACACCGGGTGCAATCACCCGAGTCATGCACCTGGGCGACTCGTCGATCGGGCTCGATGGTCTGCCCCACGCGCTGCGCCGCCGCATGCAGGACCGCTTCGGCGATGGTGGGGCGGGTTTCGTGATGCTCGATCGCGAATCGGCGAACTACGACAACCGCGCCGTGTCACTCACGGCGTCGGGATGGAGCATCTGCTACATCGCCTATCGCTGCGACCCGGGCGGCCGCTACGGCTACGGCGGCCACGTGTTTCGCGGGCGGGCGGGCGCCTACACGCGGGTGCGCACGCGTCGGCAAGGACGCTACGGACGCAGCGTGAGTCGCTTCGAGGTGTGGTACCAGACCGATCCTCGCGGCGGTCCGCTCGAGGTCCGCGTCGACAGCGAGCCGTGGCAGACCATCGACACCCGCAGCGCGGCCGATGCCCCGCCCACCGCACAATGGCACCAAGTGGACGTCGAGCCCGGGGCCCACACCGTCGAGCTGCGCCATCGTGGCAGCGGCCGACCTCGGGCCTTCGGCGTGGTGCTCGAGACCGACGGCCCCGGCGTCACCTGGGACACCCTGAGCATGATCGGCGCGTTCACGCGTCGGCTGCTCTTCTTCGACGCGGAGCACCTCGCCGAGCAGATCGAACACCGCTCTGTCGATCTGCTGGTGTTCGGTTTCGGCGGCAATGACCTTCGCCGTTTCGTCACCAACTCGGTCTCGACCGCGGAGTTCGTCGTCGAGATGCGCGAGGTGCTGGCGCGCGTCCGCCATCGTCAACCCGAGCTGTCATGCCTGGTGATCGGGATCGTCGATCACGCCCGCGCTGGGCGCTATCAGGTGGCGCGCCGCCACACCATCAACATGGTCGCGGCGCAGCGCGAGGCCGCGCTCGCCGAGGGCTGCGCATTCTTCGATTCGATGACCGCGATGGGCGGCCCGGGGTCGATTCGCGCGTGGCGCAAGCTCAGCCCGGCGCTGGCCGAACCCGACCTGCAGCACCTGTCGATGCACGGACGAGACCGTCTCGGTGAGATGATCTTCGACGGGTTGATGGTGCGCTACGAGGCGCACAGGCAGCGCACGAGCCTACCGGCAGGTTGACATCGTCGCGGGCCGTGACTTCTTCCGTAGCCTGTGACTTCTTCCGCAGCCTGCACGGCCGTGCTACCTGTGATCGCACGAATGAACGCGGACACGAAACCGTTCGACGACGTCGACTTCAACACCTGGCGCGCCCGGGTCGAGCAGGGCAGCCAGACCCTCGACGGACTCGCCCACGCGGGTCTCGAAGGGATCGAACTCGCCGCATTGTACGATCGCGGGCCTACGCAGCCGGTCGTGGTGCCGCCGCGCACAGGGGGCACATGGACCTGCTTGCAGAGCTTGCCGGGTGATCGCGCGCGCGCCATCGCTTGTGCGCAGCGTTTGCCCGACGCCAAGGTCGCAGGGGTGTGGCTGGCCGGCGCGGACGTCGGTGCGATCGTCGCGGCGATCCCGGCGCAGCTGCAGGTGTTCGTCGATGGCGTCGAGCCGGCGCCGGACTCCAGCATTCCTCGTCATGGAGACGGTCGCGGCCGCGTGGTCGCGTGGGCCGTCGATCCGTGCGCACCCTGGGGGCCCGCCGCCTCGATCGATGCCGCGTTGCGGATCGAGGCTGCGATCGCCAGGGCCGCGCGGCGACCGGTCCGCACCTGGCTGTGCGACGGCACGCCGTGGCACGACGCCGGCGCCACCGCGGTCGACGAGATCGCGATCGTGCTGCTGGGTGTGCTGGGCGCGTTGCGCTCGCTGGGCGACCGCGGTGTGTCGGCCCCCGAGGCGGCGTCTTCGCTGCTCATGCGCGTCGGGCTCGGGGGCGAGCTGCTGGTCGACGTGGCCAAGCTCCGCGCCTTGCGAGGCTTGTGGCACGCCTGTGCCGGGCCGCTGGGCCTTGCGACCGGGTCGATTCCACTGCACGCGCGCACCTGTCGGCGGCTGCGATCGCGCAGCGACGCCGACACCAACCTGGTGCGCGCGAGCTACGAGTTGTTCGCGGGGGCCGCGGCCGGCGTCGATGCGCTGATCGTCGAGCCGCACGATCACCGTGGAACCTCATCCGACGGGTTGCACCGCTGGGCCCGCAACCTCACCCACCTCATGCGTGACGAGAGCCACCTCGATGCCGTCGAAGATCCGTTCGCGGGCTCGTGGGCGGTCGAGTCGATCACCCGCGCGCTGGCCGATGCCGCGTGGGCGCGCGTGCAGGAGATCGAGCACGCCGGGGGGTTGTCGGTGGTGGTCGCCGAGGGCGGGTTGCAGGGCGAGGTCGTCGGCGCAGCGCGACGACGTCGGCAGGCCGTGGCTTCGGGCACCCATCCGATCGTCGGCGTGTCGAAGTTTCCCCCACCTGGCCGTGCGAGTCCCCCCGAGCCCACGGTGAGCGACTCGCCCCAGTTCGGTCCGCTGGATCTGTGCGCACCCTACGAACCGCTGCACGCCGGAGGCGCGTCATGAATCCGATCGACCAGCTGCTGGCGCTCGACAGCGACGCGCTGCTCGCCGGCGCCGAGCCCAATGCGGACGTGGCACCGGCCGCACCGCCGCAGTCGACTCCCGAGGGCATCGACGTACCCCGGGCCCCGAGGTGGACTGCGAGCGCACGCGGCATGCCCGGCTTCGCGCCGTTCGTGCGCGGGCCGTACCCGACGATGTACGTCGAACAACCGTGGACCATCCGTCAGTACGCGGGGTTTTCCACCGCGGAGGACAGCAACGCGTTTTATCGTCGCAACCTCGCCGCCGGACAAAAGGGTCTCTCGATCGCGTTCGATCTGGCGACCCACCGCGGCTACGACTCTGACCACCCGCGGGTGCCCGGTGACGTCGGCATGGCCGGCGTGGCGATCGACTCGATCCTCGACATGCAGATCCTGTTCGATCAGATCCCACTCGATCGCGTCAGCGTGTCGATGACGATGAACGGCGCGGTGCTGCCGATCCTCGCGCTGTACGTCGTCGCGGCCCAAGAACAGGGTGTGGCACCGGAGGCGCTCGCGGGCACCATCCAGAACGACATTCTCAAAGAGTTCATGGTCCGCAACACGTTCATCTACCCGCCGGCGCCGTCGATGCGCATCGTGGGCGACATCTTCGCGTACACCGCGAAACACCTGCCGAAGTTCAACAGCATCAGCGTGTCCGGCTATCACATGCAGGAGGCCGGCGCGACCGCCGACATCGAGCTGGCGTACACGCTGGCCGATGGCCTCGAGTATGTGCGCACGGGGGTCGCGGCCGGGCTGACGGTCGACGCCTTCGCACCGAGGATTTCGTTCTTCTTTGGCATCGGCATGAACGTGTTCATGGAGGTGGCCAAGCTCCGCGCCGCACGCCTGTTGTGGGCCGAGTTGATGGTTGGCGTGGGTGCCCGCGATCCCAAGTCGTTGATGTTGCGCACGCACTGCCAGACCTCGGGGTGGTCGCTGGCGGCGCAGGACCCCTACAACAACGTCGGGCGCACGGCGCTCGAGGCCCTCGCTGCGGTGCTCGGGGGGACCCAGTCGTTGCACACCAACTCGTTCGACGAGGCGCTGGCGTTGCCGAGCGAACACAGCGCTCGGATCGCTCGAAACACTCAGCTGGTGCTACAGCTCGAGAGCGGGGTGACCCGAACCATCGATCCGCTCGGCGGCGCGCACTATGTGGAGTTGCTGACCGAGGCACTGGTCGCGCGCGCGCGCGAGCACCTCGCCGAGATCGAGCGCATGGGCGGCATGGCGGCGGCGATCGGGCAGGGCATTCCCAAGCTGCGGATCGAAGAGGCTGCCGCGCGGACCCAGGCCCGCATCGATGGCGGCGCGCAGATCGTGGTCGGGGTCAACGCGTTCGTGGTGCCCGACGAGGCGCCGATCGAGGTGCTGCGCATCGACAACACGACGGTGCGCGAGGCCCAACTGGGCCGCTTGGCCCAGCTGCGGGCCGGTCGCGATGGCGACGCGGTCACGGCGGCTCTGGCCGCACTCGAGGCCTGCGCCCGCGGAGGCGAGGGCAACCTGCTGGAGCTGTCGATCGCCGCTGCCAAGGCGCGCGCGACGGTCGGCGAGGTCTCGGCGGCCCTCGAAAAAGTGTGGGGCCGGTACGAGCCCCAGACCCGCACGATCGCCGGGGTATACTCGCAGACGTTGAACGACACTGGCCAGCTCGCGACGGTGCGTGCGCGGGTCCTGGGGTTCGCGGAGGCGACCGGACGCCGGCCGCGATTGCTGGTCGCCAAGATGGGCCAAGACGGCCATGATCGCGGGGCCAAGGTCATCGCGACCGGCTTCGCCGACATGGGCTTCGATGTCGACATCGGGCCGCTGTTCTCGACGCCCGAGGAGACCGCGAGGCAGGCGGTCGAGAACGATGTGCATGTCATCGGGGTGAGCTCGCTGGCCGCCGGGCACCTGACGCTGGTGCCCGCGCTCCAGCAGGCCCTGGCCGCGCACGGCCGCGGTGACATCGCGATCGTCGTGGGCGGGGTTGTACCCCCGCAGGATCGTCCGGCGTTGCTCGAGATGGGTGTGGCTGCGGTGTTCGGGCCGGGCACGGTGTTGTCGGCCGCGGCGCTGGCTGTGCTCGATGTCCTCGAGGGCAATGTGACGTGAGTGACGACGTTGCAGCCGTGGCAGCTGCGCTACGAGCGGGCGATCGGGTCGCGTTGGCGCGAGCGATCACGCTGGTCGAGAGCCTGCGCGACGAGGACCGCGCGCGCGCGACGGCGCTGGTCGAGGCCACGCACACCGTCGGGCTGGCCACCCATCGGATCGGCATCTCCGGGCCGCCAGGCGTCGGCAAGAGCACCTTCATCGACGCGCTGGGGATGGCGCTGCTCGCGGCTGGGCATCGCGTCGCCGTGCTCGCGATCGACCCGAGCTCGATGCGCACCGGTGGCAGCATTCTGGGCGACAAGACGCGAATGGCTCGACTTGCCCGCGAACCGGCGGCCTACATTCGGCCGTCGCCGGCGCAAGGCGTGCTCGGTGGGGTCGCGGCGCGCACCGCCGAGACCCTGCGGTTGTGCGAGGTGGCCGGCTTCACGATCGTGATCGTGGAGACCGTTGGCGTCGGCCAGTCGGAGATCGATGTCGCTGACGTCGTCGACACGCTGGTGGTGCTGGTGGCGGCCGGCGGCGGCGACGAGCTGCAGGGGATCAAGCGCGGGCTGCTCGAGTGTACGGACGTGGTCGTGGTGCCCAAGGCCGACGGTGCCAACCTCGCTGCGGCCGCGCGGACCCGGGCTGACTACGCGCAGGCGCTCGCGTACATCCAGCCCCGACACGAGGGCTGGCACGTGCCGACGCTCGAGTGTTCGGCACTCGAGGGGCGTGGGCTCGAGGCGATCCTTGCCGCGCTCGACGAACATCGTGCGCTGCTCGAGCAAACCGGCGGTTGGGCTCGGCAACGTGCGGCGCAGCGGCTGCGGTGGACGAACACGGCGCTGCACGAGGCGCTGCGTCGGGCTGTGGCGCAGGACCCGGGCGTGCGGACGCTGCTACGGGACCTCTCGTCGGCGATCGAGGACGGGACCCTCGCGCCGGAGTCCGCGGCCGCGCAGTTGCTGGCGGTGTTTCGCCGGCCGGCGCCGTAGGGCTGCGCGATCGCTCGCGTCCTGGCACCCGCTCGCTCACGCGTCGCGATCGGTCAGGCTGACCCACGCTCGGTTCCGACGGGCATGGACCGCGCGTTCGCTGGCATCGAGCTGGAACAGGTAGAGCCAGTGATTGTCGACCAACTCGCGCACCTTGTCGTGCTTGGCGAGCACGGCGTCGATCGCCGGGCGCGGGGCCTCGATGAACACGCTCAGGCGTAGCGGCTCGTGGACCCAGCGCTCGCCGTCGTGCAGCGACTGTAGCGGCAGGCCGATGCGCAGATCGCCGCCGTTGCCCTCGAACACGCCCAAGTGCCCGCCGACGACGTTGTGCAGCACCTTGTTGCCGCTACCGTACCGCTGGTTGTCGACCGTCGACGCGTAGTACTGGAGGTTGATCCAGTGCGTGACCACCATCGGTGCGGTCATGATGAGCTCGAGGATCGCGAAGCCCTCGTCCTGCTCCCAGCGATAGTCGTGGAGGAACGAGCGACCCGCGAGATCGAGATGGCGGCAGTGCTCGCGTGGCGCGACGATGAAGGCCGCGTTGTTTGCCAGGCCCCACTCGGGGCGCACCTCGGCCCAGTCTTGCGCGCGCGCCGTGACGGCGGCGCGTAGCGCATCGCGGTCGCCCGCGGGCAAGCCCAGCCGCGGGGCTCGCTCCACGCGGGCGCGGTCGCCTGCGGCGTCGAGCCAGCCGCGGAGCTCGGCGAGGTCAGCTTCGTGCGAGCTGGGCAGCTCATCGAGGTCGAACAGCATCACCGCGTCGGTGGTCGTGTTGTGCAGCCCGGCGAGGAAGCGGGTCGCGGTCGGCAGGTCGATGCCACGCGCGCCGAGCCCGGCTCGGACCTCGGGATCGTTGAGCAGCGCCGCGGCCACGCGCGCATTGACCTCACCGGTCTGCCCGCAGCAAGCCCCGCAGTCGAGCCCGGCCGCGTGGGGATTGTTGCGCGTCTCGCTGCCATGGCCGATGAGCACCACCAGGCGCGCGAGGCCACGGGCGAGGCTCATGGCCCGGAGCATGCCCGCCGCGAGATCGCAGCGGGCCGCGAGCGTGAGCTCGCCATCCCCCACGACCGCCGTGAGGCGAGGCTTGCGGGCCGCGTGCTCGGCCGGTCGCAGCCCCGCCTGCTCGGCGCTGGTGGTGCGGCGGCGGCCGAACGCATCGGCGAGCAGCTTGCCCGCGAACGACAGCCCCATCGACTCGACGAACGAAAAACCGGACACCGCGCTGGTCTTGAAGCCCTTCCACGCGTCGTGCACGGCGAGCCGGGCAACCCGCTGATGCGCGAGCGCGGCGGGCGTGCCGGTGTCGGTGACGCGCAGGCGTGGTGCGAGTAGGCCCGGCAACTGCGGGCGCGCGCCCGTGGAGCCGAGCGGCTGGTACTCGATCGGCAGGCCGAAGAAACCGGCGAAGCCGAGGGTCTGCACGCGATCGCTGGTGGTCTCGAGCGCGCGCCGGAACACCTCCGAGCGCACGTCGATGCAGAACACCGCCTGCACCGCGGGTGCTTGCGGCGCCGCGGTACCCAGACCCTCGGGCAGTCGGCGCCAGAGTTGCTCCTGCCACGCGAGCTCCACGGCCCGCTGCAGCAGCCAGTCGTCCGCCTGCGCGTCGGCGGCGGCCGCGTCGAGCCGGGGCCACGCGGCGATCGCCAGCTTCCAGCGCGGCAGCAGCTCGCGGCCACCGGCCCGCAGCAGCATCAGCTCCCACGCGAGCCGGATCGCGAGCAGGTCGCGGATCTGCAGGTCGTCTCCGCCTTCGAGTCGCGCAGTCCAACGGTGGTAGGCGCACCAGGCGGCCCAGCCGTTGAGGTCGAGCAGGAGGCTGGTCAAATAGCCCACGCGCTCGGCCTCGGGCACGTCGAGCTCGGCGAGCGCGACCGCGACCAAGGCCGCGGCCGTGGGTGGCAGCCCGCGCGCGAGGTCGCGATAGCCGGCGAGACCCATGAGCAGCGACGGGCTCTTGTCGTGCAGGGCCTGACGAAGCCACGTGGCGTAGAGCCCGGCTTCGCGCGGGGGCCGAAGTTGCGCCTGTCCGTCGTCGAAGAACGCGGCGCAGGTCTGGCTCACCGCGTGGGTGATGAAGTCTCTCCACGACCTGTTGTGGTCGAGGTCGCGCTGCTGATCGACGAGGTCGACCAGTTGCAAACGCCGAACGATGGTCGGCTCGTCGGTCGCGAGCAGCGCCTGCAGCTGCGCGACGGTGGTGGCGGCGCCCGCCTGCTCGATCGCTGCTTGGAGGTGCTCGGGACGCAGGCCGCCCTGCTGCCACTTTTCGCGGTACCACGCCCGTGGCATCAACAGGCGCGTGCCCGAGAGCGCGCCGAGCTCGGCCGATAGCGCGGCGGGCGAGGACTCGGTCCGCTCCCAGAACGGGTTGACCGCGATGAAGCGATCGAGCGGCCAGGTCGGCGCGATGCGTCCGCACGCGCGGTCGAGCAGTTCGTCGACGTCGGTGAGCAACACCCGGCTGGAGGTCGCGATGGGGGCGGTCATGGTCTCAGGTCTCCGCGATTCCGGGCATGCGCAGCGGGTTCGAAGCGAGCCGTCTGGGTGGCAGCTTGGGCGGCCACAGACGGAAGGTCAGGCGGGTGAAAATCTCGTCGAGATAGAAGCCCGCGAACAGGCGAGGCTGCAGTGCACGGGTGAGGCGGCCCTGTGGGCGCGCGTGCATGGCCACCTGCAGCCCGAACAACAGCGCAAAGCCCCCGGTCGCCACGAACCAGCCGGTGACGCGCCAGCCGATCCCCAGCGCGGGCTCGATCGGCCGCGCCAGCAATCCATCGGCGAGCGCGTGCCAGCCCATCGTGAGCACCACGACGCCGACGCTGGCCGCGATCACCACGGCGAGTGGACCGCGTCCGTGGCCGGTCGCGCGGGTGAGCAGCGGCGCGAGTGACAGGCCCGAGAGCA
>CANLQR010000244.1 GCA_947492135.1 Deltaproteobacteria bacterium
GAGTAGAGCTCGTCGACATCCAGCTCGTAGGCGATCGACGCCAGAGGTGCACGCGTACCCGCCGGATGGACGGAGTGGATCCACCCGTCGCCATCGCGCCGCCACACCTCGACCTGACGTCGATCCTGCGCAATCAGTACGTACTCGCGCAGCGCCTCGATCTGCCCGTAGTACAGGCGCTTCTGTTCGCGATCGTAACGCTCGGTCGTGGGGCTCAGCACCTCGACGACGATGCGCGGGTTGGTGACGTGGGCTGGCGACGCAGGGTCGCGCTCCACCGGATCGCACAACACCGCTGCATCCGCATATGTGGCCACCTCGGCCGCCGGAATCCGGAGGCGAAGGTCCGAGCCATGGGGCCGACACGGGCCGCCGCGTAGGTGGGCGAACAACAACCCGACGAGCGCGGTGGCGAGGGCCGAGTGTTCGACCGACCCGCCAGCTATCGCGAAGATCTCTCCCGCGACATACTCGTGCTTCACCTCGCCACTCACCGCCTCGATCGCGAGGTACTCGGCGAAGGTATATCGAGGTCGAAGCGCGGCGTGCATGACCGAGGCATCAGCGTAGCACGCCCGAGTTTCTTTCAGGGGAAGCGGCCCGCTTCCCCAGCGTCGCCGCGGTCCGGCCTGACGGCGTTGGGCGGCGAGGTTGCCACGCGACCAGCATGTCCGAGACGAATGCATGGCGCGAGTCGGGCGGTTGACCGGGCGAACGCGATCGGGTGCGCGATTGCCAAGGCCCCCGGCGAGCGGACGCAGCGCGCGCTGATCACTCCGGCAATGGGCCGATCGGTGCCAGTGGGAAGTGGCGCAGATCGATCACGTCGCCGCCGCGAAACCAGAAGTCGTACTTCGCTCGGGTGACGACGATCGATACGACGCGACTGCTGTCACGGGGGTGGGCTCGGCCTGCCTTCGCTGCGGCAGCGGTGGCGAAAACCTTGTTCGCGGCATGCAGCTTGGCGGCATTCGAGGCGCGATTGCGACGCACCGAGAGGCGGTAGGCGAGCACACCGGCCCCCGCTGGGGTTGCATTCGCCGACGGTGGATCGGGTCCGTTGTCTTCTAGCGCAGGGGGTGGGGCGTCGTTGTTCGACTCGAAATCACACGCAGGCACGAACGGAATCACCGCCGCCGCACCGACCAGGCGGCGGATGAATCCACGACGATTCACGCAGCGAAGAACTCGCGGTGGTTTCGTGTGGCGTAGTGACGGCATATCTGCTCGCGCTCGCGGTGGGATGGGAAAGGGCGAACCCTGTAGGGCTGGCACCATGGGCGGTCGCTCCCCCTTTCGGGCGGTCGACGCTTCGTCTCGACACCTGTAACCAGTCTTTGCGGTACGACCGGGCGGCTCTCTACCGCTCTGTGCTCGTCCCCACGTCAGGCATCGAGTATTCGCTAACGGTAACTTTGGCAACTCGACCCCGAACCTGAAGCTCGCGGCGCCAGACCGGCGCGCTGCGACCGCGCAGTGATCTTCGAGCTTGATGAGGCGGTCACGATCGCCGATGGATCGCGGATGGGCCAAACAAAGGGGTTCCGTAGTTGAGATCGTCCGCGATCGTGACGGCCGTCCGCCCGTGACTCCGACGTGACTCACGCGCCATCGAATCGAGGCAACAAGGGTGTTCTGATGCGCCATGCATCGGCCCCAGCTTCGCGCGGCAGCGGTCCTACTTCCGCTTGCGATGGCTTGCCGGGCGGTCGAGTACAACGACTTCGGTGAGCCGACCGCCACGACCCAGCCGTCGAGCACAACCACTGGCGACAGCCCCGGGTCCACGACCAGCGACCCAACGACCGCAGAGACGACGGACGCCGATCCGAGCGGGGAGCCGACCACGGCGACACCGACGGTGACATCGAGCGACGCCGATACCTCGAGTGGCGCCGACACCTCGACCAGCGGCGACACCGGCACGACGGGCGGTGACGCGGCGGTGGTCCTGAACGAGCTGTCGTCGAGTGACGACGACCCGATCGAGCTCTACAACTTCGGTGAGCGGCCGATCGATCTCTCCGGCTACATCCTCACCGACGATCTCGCGGCGCCCTACGATCCCGAGGCGGACCTCGAGGAGTACGTCTTCCCCGAGGGCACCATGCTCGGCGCCGGTGAGTTCCTCGTCGTGCTCGGCGGCGCCGGCCCCGATCTGCACTTCTTCGGGCTCAGCGGCAATGGCGACTACGTCACGCTGTTCGACGTCGATCTCGTCGTGGTGGACTTCGTCGAGTACGAGTCTGGGGATGCGGAGGTCTCGTACTGCCGCGTCCCCGACGGCGGCGAGTGGGTGGCGGGCTGTGCGGCGACGTTCGCGGCATCGAACAGCAGCGAGTGAGCGCGGGTCCTCGCGTATCGCGCGGACACCAAGTTCTTTCGCGGCCGCCACACGACCGCGACGTCGAGCAGTCAGGATTCGAGCACACCGAAAGAGGCGAGCCATGTCCATCGCGAACCTTCCGTACGTCCTCACCCAAACGCCCGGTATCAGCTTGGTCCAGGCCGCCACCCGTGCAGCGTCGATGATGGATCCGCTACGCCTGCGCCACGACGACGGCGATCTCTTCGCCGAGGTGTACTTCTTCCGCGAGCACATCCTCCACGCCCACGTGAACGGCCTCGACGGAGTCCGCGCGTTCGCGGCGCTGCAGCTGTGCAACCTGCGCTATCTGAGCGACGCGGGGATCTGGCCCGCACGCTGCACGATCGTCGCGACGTGGGACGCGGCGTGCCACGAGGCCGATCTCCTGCGCCGCCGACCGCCGGAGCTGTGGCGGACCGACGACGAGGCGACCGAGCGTCTGGGCTGAATGTGTCGGCGCGCGGTGATCCGTGGCAGTCCCGACGACTCGAGTTCACCGGGCCGTGACCGCGATGCGGTAGCACTCGCATCCCGTCGACCCATGCGACCCGCAGTGCTCTGTTTGCTTGGGCCCCTGGCCCTCGTCGCGTGCGCGCCCGTCGAGGACGCGCGCGCCGCATGGCTGCGGCACACGCTCGTGCTCGACAATCAGGACTTCCTCGAGCGCGACCCGGGGCTCGCTGGCGGCAAGTTTGCGAAGATGTCCGAGTCGCCGTTCGCGTTCTTTCGCGGCACGGCGCCGCAGCTCGCCCGCGATCTGTTCGAGCCCGGCGGGGCCGCGCTGCGACCGTGGCCGCTCGCGGATCGTGGGCTCGTCGACGTCGCGCTCGTCGGTGACGCCCATCCCGAGAACATCGGCGGGTTCAGGACCGGTAACGGGACGATCACCGTCGACTTCAACGACTTCGACGCGGCGACGTACGGGCCGCTCGAGCTCGATGTGCGGCGGCTGGCGCTGGGCTTCTGGATCGCGTGCGTGCAGGCGCACGACGACCTCGCGGACTCCGCGCCTGACCTGTTGGCCGCCGCGGGCTGCGACGACTGGGCCGCCGCCGTACCGCGGGGCTACGCCGACGAGATCGTCGGGCTCGAGGTCGGTCGGGAGGCCGCGACGATCGTCACCGACGCCGCGAGCCACGGCGTGGTGCTGGACACGCTGCTCGAGGACGCCCGCGCGGATGGTGATGGTGGCGATCGCCTCGCCGACTACACTCGGGTCGAGGGCGACCGGCGGGTGATGTTCCACGGCGACATCGACCCCGCACGCCTCGTCGAGCTCGGGGATCGGTCGCAGCTCGTGTTCGAGGACTCCGTCCGCCCGGTCGACAGCGTCACGCAGGCGCGGGTCGAGCAGCTCGTCGCGCAGTGGACGACGACCGTGATCGATCCGGCCGGGGTGGGCCGCGATGCTGCGCAGGTGCTCGGCGTGGTAGCGCGATTCGGCGCCGGCATCTCGAGCTATCCGCTCGATCGCTGGTACGTCCTCGTCGAGGGACCTAGCGCTGCGATCGACGACGACGTCCTGCTCGAGCTCAAGGAGGTGCGCGACGCGTTGCCGATGCCGGGCGCGCGCCGGCCGATCGACGCGCCGTTCGACGGCAACGGCAGCCGCGTCGTCGGGATGCAGCGCGAGCTGCAGGGGTTTCTCGACGACGACCCGTGGCTGGGCTGGGCCGACGACGGCGGGCTCTCGTTTCGCGTGCGCGAACGGACCGGCTACCAGAATGGATTCCGCGTCGCCGACATCGCGCCGGCCCTGATCGCAGGCGACTGGGCGCCGGCAGATCTCGTGGAGCTCGCCGCAACGTGCGGCCGGATGCTCGGTCGCAGTCATGCGCGGGCGCGGCGGAGCCGTGATGGGGTCGCAGGGCCGGCGATCGCCGCTGCGATCGGCGATGGCACCGTCCTCGTCGACGACACCGTCACGTTCGTCCGCGACTACGGTCCCATCGTGCTCGACGACCACGCGCGGCTGCTGGCACTGCTCGCGGAGCACGGTCCGCGGCTGGGGTACGGCGAATGATCGCCACGGTTGCTCTGCTGCTCGCAGTTGCACCGGACGAGCCGATCGCGGCGCCGCTGCCCCAGGCGCCGGACGAGGTCACCGCGCCCGCTCCTGCTGCCGAGCCGCCTGCGGTCGAGCCCTCGCCTCCGACGGCGGCCCCCGTCGCGCCGACCGCCACACCGCCGACCGCCGCTGCGGTGACGAAGCCGGCATCGCCCCGCCGCCGCCCGATCGCGTCCGGCCCGTGGGTGCCCAACGCATGGCCGACCGCGCCGACCTGCACGCTCGATCCGACCGACGCACCGTGGTGTGCGCTCGTCCGCGCCGATGTGTTCGCGGGCGCGCGCGCCGGCACGATCGGCGGCGCGGCGCAGAACGAGTTCCGCCTCGATCGCGCCGAAGCGGCGACGGGTCTGCTGTGGAAGCCGGCAACCCGCTTCGAGACCGGCGGCGTGATTGCGCTCGAGGCGATCCGCTCGGCCGGACCGCAGAGCCTCACCGGCATCGACGGCGACAGTCTCGTCGTCCGTCTGCTCGAGGCCTACGGTCAAGCCGCAGCGCACTTCGGTCCGATCGACGTCGGCGTCCGCGCGGGGCTCGTGCCGGAGCGCTGGATCGAGCAGGTCGAGAAGGGCTACGACACGCGCGGGTTCGATGCGCTCGCGTCCGATCGCGTGCGCATGTTCGACCGGGCGGATATCGGCGTCGCGTTCACGGCGAGCGCGTGGGACGGCCGCGTCGACGTCGACGTCGAGATCGTCAACGGTGAGGGCCGCGCGCAGCGCGAGCTCAACCGCGGCAAGAACACGACCGCGATTGTCACCGTACGCCCGCTCCTGCGCGAGCATCCGCGCGGACCGCTCGTTCTCGCCTTGCACGGAGCATTTCGCGACGGGTCGCTCGGCATCGCGAGCATCGCCGATCGTCGCGGCGCCGCGGCGGTGACGTTCGCATCGCCATGGGTGTATGCCGGCGTCGAGTTCGTCCATGCGCTCGGCTACGCAGGGCGCGCCGATCTGCAGGCGAGCACGCTGAGCAGCTGGGTCTCCGGTCGGATCCTGCCGCGCTGGCTCGGCGCGATGGCGAAGTACGACCACGTGCGGCAGGACGTCGCTGTCGCCGGCAGCGTGATCCACGTCGTCGGTGGCGCGGTGTTCTCGGACGTGTTCGAGCACATCGATCGCAACCGCCGGCGCGTCCGCGTCTATGCCGGCTACCAGTTCGAGGGCTACGGCGACGCCGCCGCACCGCTGCCCGGTGTCGTCGGTGCGCTCGATGCCCATCGATTCCTCGTGCAGCTCGAGCTGCGCGGCCTCGCCCGCTTCGGTCCCAAGGAGATCCGCCCATGAGCCGCATCACATCCCTCGTCTTGCTCAGCTTCGTCGCGTGCAGCGGCGCGAACACCCAGTCCGACGACCCGGACAAGACCACGACCACCGACGCGCTCGCCGTGTGTGGCAACGAGGTCCGGGACGGCGATGAGCCCTGCGATGGTCCCGACCTCGGCGATCAGACGTGCGCGGATGTCCCTGGCTTCGTCAACGGGACGCTGGCCTGCGCCGACGACTGCACGTTGGACGCGACCGCGTGTATGGCGGACGTTGCCGGCGCGGTGGTGCGCTTCAACGAGGTGACCTCGGAGGCGATCGCGGACGGCCCTTACGCTGGGGCGGGCGATGCCATCGAGCTGTACAACGCGGGCATGGCGGTCGCGGATCTCTCGGGGATGCAGATCTCGGACGAAGCGGACTTCCCGGTCGACAAGAGCTACGTCTTTCCTGCAGGGACGATGCTCGCCCCGGGTGAGTTCCGCGTGCTCGTCAAGATCGACGAGGTGACGGGCATGGGTGACTACGGCTTCGGCATCAGCTCGAGCAATCCGGAGACGCTCCGGCTCGGCGATGCGAGCGGGATGGTGCTCGACTCGGTCGACTTCGCCGGTCCCGACGCATCGATCTCATGGTGTCGCGTGCCCGATGGCGACGGCACCTGGCAGCTCTGTGCGCGGACCTTCGGTGAGTCCAACATGGTGGGCGCCGCCGACGACACCACGGCGGGCACGCCGACGTGCGGCGACGGGCTGCGCGACGGCGACGAGGTGTGCGATGGCGACGACCTCGGCGGGCTCGCGTGCGCCGACGTGCTTCGGGGCCAGAACGGGACGCTGGCGTGCGACGCGAACTGTGAACTCGACACGACGGACTGCAGCACGGCGACGGGATCGGAGATCGTCGTGCTCAACGAGATCATCTCGATCGATACGGACGACATCGAGCTGTACAACCCCGGCGCGCGCGCCGTCGACCTCGGCGGCTGGACGTTGACCGACGATCTGGCGGCGCCGGACGACCCGTACGATCCCAAGACGGATCTCGAGCGACTCGTGTTCGCCGACGGCACGATGATCGGCGCCGGCGAGTGGCTGGTGATCCCGGCGGGCGATCCACCTGGGCACCTGTTCGGATTGTCGGGGGACGGTGACACCGTGACGTTGCTGGACGGCGAGCTCGCGGTCGTCGACTTTGTCGCGTATGGGCTCGACGAGGCTGCCGTGTCGTACTGCCGGATCCCGGATGGTCCCGAGGGCGAGTGGCAAGCGGGTTGCACCGCGACGCCTGGAGATTCGAACGAGCCCTAGCCATCGGTCGCTGTCGCGTCGACGTTCGGCCAAGCCGAGGAGAAGCACGAGCTACTCTGCGACGTCCGCGTCCACCACGATCGTACCTCGCTCGACGCTTCGTCCTCATCGCCTGCGGGATCGGAGCCGACTTGGCGAAGGCATCGATGGGCTGCGGCGACGCGGAGCTCGATAGCCAGTGTCCGCGATCACAGGTGCTCGACGCTGCAGCCGTCGGTGCGCCAAGTCGCGCCCTCCGCGTTGTTGGCGTTACTCAGCTCGATGGACACCCAGTTGCCGAAGTCGCTGAGCCCGCTGGTGGTCAGCAAGAACTTCGCCTTCCCGTCGTCCGAGGACAGTGTGATCTGGCCGTAGCTGTAGGCGCCGCTGTCGTGGACGAGGAGCGCACGCCCCTTGACCGAGGCCGGCAGCTCACCGGTGCACTCCACCACGAGGTCGTGCGTGCCCACCCAGCTGCGCGGCACCACGATCGCAAAGTGACCACCCTTTTCGACATGGACGCCACGTTTGATGAAACCCGGCGCCTCGGCGGCAACGACCGTGCCCTTGTAGGCGATCATGAACGCGACGCCGCCGATTGGCCGCTGCCGCGCCCGATCGGATGGTTTGGAGCGCGCCGGTGTTCGTCCGCCGGCTGTGAGTGCGCCGGGCGTCACGGGGGTGCGGGCGACACGTCTGCGAGCGCGGCGATCTCCTCCAGCGCGAGCACCCGGTCGTAGACTCGAACATCCGCGATGGCACCGGCCACGTGGTAATCGAGCCCCGCGCTGTCGTCGTCGCAGCCGACGTAGACCGGCGACTCATCGAACCCGATGCCGGGTCCGATTTGGGCGTCCACGAGCTCGCCGTCCACGTACAACACGAGCGTCGCGCCGTCGTGGGTGATCGCGAGATGGACCCACGCGCCGATCTCACCGAACGCCGCGGCGGTCGATGTCTCGCCGCGTTGGCTGTTGACCGCGCCGAACACTCGCAGGCCGAGGTCGGGGGTCGCGACCCAGTACAGCGCCCACGAGTTGTAGATCGTCGGGCCGAGCGGTTTGCCCAGGGCGGTCGTGACTGTGTAGTCGACCGGGTCCACGTCGCGGCGGACCCACAGCGCCGCGGTCAAACCGTCGGCGCTCGCCAGCGCGCGATCGTGGGCGAATCCGAGGCAGTCATCGACGCCGTCGAACGCTGCGAAGGTCCCCGAGACGTCGGGCTGCGGACACGTCGAGGGGTCGCAGGTCGCCGACCCGCCCAGTGCGCCGCGGTTGCCGAACGGCGCGTCGAGGTCGGCGAAGTCGAGCCACAGCAAGGGCTCGGTATCCCGCGGCAGATCGCTGGGGACCGACGTCGTGTCGCCCACGGTCGACGTGACGTCGGTCGGGTCGCTCGTGGGACCGGGTGTCGAGGTCGGCGCCGCGGTGCTCGAGCCGTGGTCGGTGCTGGTCGAGGCGGCCGCGCTCGACGAGTCGCCACCGAAGGTGCCGGTCGATGCGACCATCGGATCGACGCACGCGTTCGAGCGATCACCGGCGTGCGCACCGTAGCGACGCCCCGACGCGCACCGCGGATCGGGAAAGCTGCACAGCGAGTCTGGCTCGCACGCTCCGACGATCGCGCCATCGCGACAACCGCTGTCCTCAGTGCAGGCAAATATGCTCGGGCCGCAGCCTGCCAGGACCATGGCGAGCGGCGCTGCGGCTGCGCGGACGAACGCCGATGCGCTGCCGCTGCGGACCATCGTGCGCGAGGCTAACACGGCCCGCTGCCACGGACGAAGGCGCGGCGATGCGACGATCGTCGCGCAGCGATGATGCCCGAGGTGCCGACACCGCACGACGCAGTTGGAGGACCCGCGCTGGGGGGGCGGCGTCGCACGCGAATGACATCGACCATGACCCGCGTCCTTCTGAGCGAGGACGGTCGCCCCATGAGGGACACAGTGAAGTCGGTCGCCATCGAGGCGCGACGCGCTCGAGATCCCGCGCGCACCGGTCATCGAGTTCAACGAGGAACTTCTTCATATGGAAAAGCATATACTCGCTACGGCCGACGTACCGCGCCGGGTGCGATCGCCAGCGCCGCGCGCCCGGTGACCTCGAGCTGTGCCGCGGACGCGTGCTCGAACCCCGGCGGCAGCGCTGCGGTCACCAGCGTCCCCGGCCCATCGGGCATCGCCGACCGCACCGCGGCGTGCTCGTGCGTCAGCCCATCGATGGTCCACACCACGCGCGCGTCAGTGACCGCATCCTCGTCGAGCCCACCACGGGCCGTCCACCACACCGCCTGGCCATCGTCGTGGACAATTCCCATCAACACCTGCGGTTCGGTCGGCGCGTGGTCGCGGTCGTTCCAGCCGGTGAGGATCTCGATCACATCGAGGGTCTGTTCCCAGCCGTAGTCGGACACGAACTCGTTGGCGCAGTAGGTCATGTAGTCGCGCGACTTGATGGGCGAGCGCAGCTTGAAATCGTGGATGCCAAAACCCCAGACACCGATGCGGCCGTTGTCGTGCGGGTAGTCCAGCTCGGGCCCACCCTCACCACCACTGCAGGTGACGTGGCGCCGACCCTGGGAGTGCCCGACTTCGTGCACGAAGGTCTCGGCGGCGGCCTCACCACTGCCGAGCCAACGACCGGTGGAGACCCGCTGATTGGCTAGCTCGGGCACCGGCGCGGCCACGATGCCCAGGGCCTGACCCAGCAATCCATTGGGGAAGCCGTCGCAACTATCGAGCAGGCCGTAGTAGTAGACGTTGGGGGCCGGTGCGTCCTGTTCGCGGCGCATGGCCAGCGCACCGAGGATCGGCGAAAACCCCATGTCCTGCTCGCCGATCGGATCGGTGTAAGGCATCGGCTCGCCAACGCTGACGACTGCGCGCTGGATGGCATTGGCTTGTTCGAGGCTGTGGGCCATCGCGAGCACGTCGTCGTCGGTCGGCAGCGGTGCCTGCTCGCACCCCGCGAGCTGGTGGAGCACGGGGATCAACACCACCTCGATCTCGAGCGGTGCATCGAGCAAGGGCACCGTGACGCGCCCACCATAGGGCAGGATCGGCGGGGGATCCGACAGTTCGCCGGTCGCGATCGTCGGATCGGACTCGAAGGCCTCGACGCGAAACTGCATTCCGGCGGTGACCTGCGCGGGTTCGAGCAACCACTGGAACGACGGACCGCTGTCGACGCTCTCGCCCTCGACCATCGCGGGGTTGTCGTAGACCAGCTCGGTCCCGTCGGGATACGTCACGACCAGGCGGCCGATGAGCTCGCGTGGGGTGAAGTCGGCATGCAAACTCCAGAACGCGCGGACGAGCGTGCGCCGACCCGTCACGAAGCGCACCGGATAGTCGGCCGGATCGACGTCGAGGCCATCGACGGTGAAGTCGATCTGCACGCCTTGGCTCGCGGCCAGGCGCACCAGGCGGAGCCCGCGGGCATACTCGAGCATCGCGGGCAACGGATCGGTGGTGCTCGACGACTCGCCCACGGGCCCCGAGGAGCTCGTGTCGGCAGCCGTCGACTCGGTGGTCGCGTCCGACGCCGAGGGATCGGCGGTGCCCTCGGCGGTCGACCCGTCGGGAACCTGTGCGGTGCCATCGTCGCCGCATGCGCCGAGCAGCACGCCCACGAACACGACCGTCCGATGCGCTGCAGATCTCACCTGGGCACTCTAGTCGGTCGGGCGGCACCACTGCAACGACGTGAAGACGATGGTGCGGGCCGCTGGCGAACCACAGCCGTGGCCCCGACCAAGGATGGGGCCCCACGTCCGTTCGCGGGCTCGCGCAGCCGGTTTGCGCGCGAAGCCGGCCGGCTCGCGAAGCCAGCTGGCTCGCGAAGACGAGTGAACCACACTACGATGCCGCCACCAGTGAGTACGTCGCGGCGCTGCCCAGCTTGTGATCACGATCGCGCGAGCCCTGCGTTCGTCGTCGATGGCTTTGCCCACCTGCGTTGCGCCGCGTGCGGCACGGTGTTCGTTTCGCCGCTGCCGCAGCTCGAGGTGGTCCA
>CANLQR010000245.1 GCA_947492135.1 Deltaproteobacteria bacterium
ACGTTGGCTGACACCGCGCGGGCGATCATCGTGATTCCCCAGGACTCGGGAATGTTCGAAGCGAAGTGGCCCGACACCCCGCTGGACATCGGGCAATCCGGGGTCGATCTCGCGATGTTCGATGATCTCTACGCCTGCATCGCGCAGCAATACGCGGTCAACACCCAGTGCGTGTCCTCGCTCGGGGTCTCGGCGGGTGGCCTGTGGACGTCGTATCTCGCGACCGTGCGAGGTCAACACCTCGCGAGCAATCTGACGATCTCGGGTGGTCACCCCAACGAGATCGTGGGGCCTTGGTGGCCGTGGGCGTCACCGCGACCGTACGCCTCGATCGTGATGTGGGGCGGGCCTTCGGACATGTTGGGCATCGACTTCAACGCAGCGTCGCTGAACCTGGTCGGCAATCTCAGCGGCAGTGGCCACTTCGTGCTGCGCTGCGAGCACGGCGGTGGTCACGGGGTCCCGCCCGTCGGCGATGGTGATCCCTTGAACACGGCGCTGGACTTCATCCGCAATCATCCCTTTTGGCTCAACGGTGAGTCGCCGCTGGACATGGGTCTGCCGGCGTTCTATCCGAGCTACTGCGTCGCGATATAGAAAGGATGACGGTGCTCGGGCGCCCGATCCGTCGTGATCGCACGGCTCCGCACCACTGCGGCTGGCCTGAGATGGTGCTTTTGACCGCATCGGCCGTCAGCTCGGGCCGCGCGTGCCTCGTATCCGTTGGTCTCGCGCAACTCACAGCTGAGTCCCACAACCCACGCACACATGCCGCTGTCGACCAGCGCAATCGCCGCTACGGCATGGCGGACTCGCGGCTTGCCACGGTGGTCTGCGGCCTGTATGACCCGCCGCGCCTATGGCCACGCGCCGAACTGACGTCCGTAATGTAGCCATCGTAGCCCACGTCGATCATGGAAAGACGACGTTGGTGGATGCGTTGCTCGAGCTTGCCGGCGCCTTCGAGCGCAGCGAGGTCGGGCGCGAGCAGGCGCTCGACTCCGGCGATCTCGAGCGCGAGCGCGGGATCACCATCACCAGCAAGCCGACCGCGCTGGTGTACCAGGGGACCCGGATCAACATGGTCGACACCCCTGGTCACGCCGACTTCGGTGGCGAGGTCGAGCGGGTCCTCAACATGGTCGACGGCGTGCTGTTGCTCGTCGATGCCGTCGAAGGCCCGATGCCGCAGACCCGGTTCGTCACCGAAAAGGCCATCAAGCGCGGCCTGCCCGTGCTGCTGATGGTCAACAAGATCGACCGAGCGGCCGCCGCGCCGCACAAGGCGGTCGACCTGACGTTCGATCTCCTCGTGTCGCTCGGCGCCAGCGAGTCGCAGCTCGATTTTCCGGTGATGTTCGGCAGCGGCCGCGAGCGCTACTCCATGAAGGATCCCGCTGGCGAACGCGGCAGCATCGCCGAGATCCTCGACATGATCATCGCCCACGTCCCGCCCCCCGAGGTCGACGTGACGGGTCCGCCGGCCATGTGGGTGTCGACGCTGCACCACGATCCGTACATTGGCTTCCTCGCGATCGGCCGCGTCAGCGGCGGGCGGTTCGCGGCCGGGCAACGCGTCGCGCTGATGCGCCCGGCCCCGTTGGAGTCTCCCGAGGGCACCGAGGCGCTGTGCACGGAGGTCTTTCGGGTCACCAAGGTGCTTGGCTTCTCGGGCCTGCGCCGCTTCGAGCTACCCGAAGCGACCGCCGGCGACATCGTCGCGGTTGCGGGCATGGAGACCCTCCAGGTCGGCGATACGCTGACCGCCGAGCAGCCCGAGCTGCGCACGGTGTTCCCGGCGTTGACCGTCGATCCTCCGACGCTGTCGATTCGCATGCGCACCAACGACGGGCCATTCTCCGGCCTCGAGGGCCAGTGGGTCACGTCCCGCAAGCTGCGTGAGCGGCTGTATCGCGAGGTGCGGTCGAACGTCGCGTTGCACGTGTACGACACCGACTCGCCCGACGAGTTCGAGGTCCATGGGCGCGGCGAGCTGCACTTGTCGGTGCTGATCGAGACCATGCGCCGCGAGGGCTACGAGATGTGCGTGGCTCGGCCCAAGGTCATCTTGCGCGAGGAGCACGGCCGCACGCTCGAGCCGTTCGAGCGCGTGCTCGTGCAAGCCGACACCGAGTATGCAGGTGCGGTCATCGAGCATGTCGGCAAGCACGGCGAGTTGCTGACCATGGAAGAGGATGGTCCGGGACGCACACGGATGGAGTTCCGAGCGCCCACCCGCGCGTTGATCGGCTACCGGTCCGAGTTCCTCACGCAAACCCGCGGGACCGGGATCATCTCGTCGGTTTTCGACAGCTATGGTCCGTTCACAGGTGTCATCAAGACCCGCACGCAGGGCGTGATGATCGTCCTCGAGCGCGGCGAGACCTCGACCTACTCGCTCAATCGATTGCAGGATCGCGGCCCGCTGTTGGCGGGTCCGCAGACCAAGGTGTACGGCGGCCAGATCGTTGGCATCCACGCTCGCGACAGCGACATCATCGTCAATCCCAACATCGCGAAGAAGCAGACCAACATCCGCACCAGTGGTCACGACGAGAAGCAGTTCTTGACGCCGCCGCGGGTGTTCAGCCTCGAGCAGTCCCTGGCGTTCATCGCCGACGACGAACTCGTGGAGATCACGCCCAAGAGCCTGCGGTTGCGCAAGCGTCAGCTCGACCACAACGAGCGCAAGCGCAGCGAAAAGCGCCAGGTCGAGACCGTGGACGACTGAGCGCGGCCAACGGCCAGCGGTGTTGCCAGCATCGTGCCGCATGGATGATGATGGGCCGCACGAGGCCCTTCGGATGACTGGCGAGACGACTCGACGAGGATTCCTGCGCACCGGCGTCGGCGCGGCGCTGGCCACCGGGGCCTGTCGGCCGACGTTGCCGGTGGAACGATCGGCCGATCTCGAGTCGGCGCCGGGTGTGGACTCGACCTCACGGGTCCGCGTCGACACCAACCTCAATGGGCAGCCCCGAGCGTTTGACGTCGCGCCCGACGACAGCTCCCTGGACGTCGTGCGCGCGACTGGCCTGACGGGTGCGAAGCACGGCTGTGGCCACGGAGCCTGTGGCGCCTGCACGATGATGCTCGACGAGGTTCCGGTCGTCACCTGCCTGCTGCCGGCGACGGCACTCCACGGCCGGCGCGTGCGCACCGTCGAGGGGCTCGCCGCGGGTGGGGCCCTGCACCCGATCCAGCGCGCGTTCATGGCCGAAGACGCGTTGCAGTGCGGCTACTGCACGCCCGGCTTCGTGGTCGAGGCCGCGGCGTTCTACGATCGTTGGCGCGCCGAGCACGGCGAGACCGAGCCCTCGCGCGACGACGTAGCGGCTGCCCTGGCCGGGCACCTGTGTCGGTGCGGTGCGTACGCGGCGATCTATCGCGCGGTGCAGCGCGCGTGTACGGGGCAGCTCGACCCGGGCGAGCCGGCCGCGCGGATCGACGCCCGCGACAAGGTCACCGGCCAGGCGGTCTACACCGTCGATGTGCGGCTGCCGGGCATGCTGTTCGCCAAGGCCCTGCACGCACCGTGGGCGCACGCCCGCGTGCGCCGGCTGGATTGGTCCAAGGCGCTGGCCTTGCCGGGGGTGCGCGGGGTCGTCGATCTACTCGGGCCCGCCAAGTTGGTGCGCCACGCCGGACAGCAGATCTTGGCGATCGCGGCGGTCGATGAGGCCACCGCGCTGCGTGCCGTCGCTCTGGTCGAGATCGATGTCGACGTGCTGCCAGCGCTGCTCACCGTCGAGACCGCCTTGGCGCCCGGCGCCGCGCCGATCTATCCGCGTGGCGATCGTGCGGATCTGCCCAACGCCACCGAAGGGCCGCTGTTGCCCGAGCGCTGGGACGGCAATCGTCGTGGCCCCCTCGAGCTGCTGTCCAAGCGCGGCGACAAAGCCAACCGCGCGATCGAAGAGGCGCGCAGCATCGGTGTGGTGGCTGACGGCACGTTTCACACCCAGGTGCAGTGCCACACCGCGCTCGAGCCCCATGCGGCGGTGGCCGCGTGGGATACCGACAAGCGGCTCACCGTGTATCTGTCGACCCAAGCGGTCCACTCGACGGCCCAGGATCTGGCGCAGCGGTATGGCCTGCGCGATGACGCCGTTCGGGTGATCGCCCAACACGTCGGCGGTGGGTTCGGCGCCAAGGCGACCCTGCAGAACGAGG
The DNA here is from genome assembly GCA_947492135.1 of Deltaproteobacteria bacterium. Taxonomy (GTDB): domain Bacteria; phylum Myxococcota_A; class Polyangia; order Nannocystales; family Nannocystaceae; genus Xiheibacterium. Next base: position 4,174 of record CANLQR010000245.1, read on the forward strand.
CGATCATCGCCGTCGAGCTCGCGCGCGTGTGCGGCGCGCCGGTCCGCTACGCTCTGGATCGCCGGATGGAGCTGATGCTCGGCGGCAATCGTCCGGGCTCGACGATCGAGGTCGCGCTCGCCACCGACCGCGCCGGCGAGCTGGTGGGGATGCGGGCCACGGCCACGAGCACCGCCGGGACCGCGGTCGGCACCGTGACGACCATCTTGTTTCGGATCATCTATCCCAAGGCCCCGCGGGCACTGAGCGACCTCGACGTCGTGACCCATGCGCCGCCTGGCAAGCCCTTCCGCGGCCCGGGCGGACCGCCGGCGTTCTTCGCCCTCGAGCAGACCGTCGACGCGCTCGCGCACGCGCGGGGCGAGGACCCTCTGGTGGTCCGGCGTCGCTGGGATCCGAATCCGGCACGGCGTCCCTTGTATGGCTGGGCGGAGTCGATTCCGACCTGGCGTGATCGCGGACCCGCCGGCGGCGACAGCGGTCGCTATCGCCGTGGCGTGGGTGTCGCCTGCGGGGCGTGGTTCGCGTTCGTCGAGCCGCGCTCGCGCGTGCAGCTCGAGAGCACTCCCGATGGCCTCGTCGCGTCGAGCGCGACGCAGGACATTGGCAACGGCGTGCGCACCACGATCGCCCAGTTGATCGCCGCACGCTTTGGCTTGGCGATCACCGAGGTCTTCGTCCGCATCGGCGAGTCGAACTTCGTCCACGGTCCGATGGCAGGAGGTTCGCGGACGACCTCCTCGATCGTGGGGCCCTGTGAAGATGCTTGCGATCAGCTGCAAGCGGAACTCGTCGATGTGGCCTCTCGCCGCTGGCGCCTGCGCGACGCCGAGCCGAGCCGCGACGGGGTCGCCCATGCCGGTGGCGTCATCCCGTGGCGCGACATCTTTCGCATCGCGCCCAAGCTGGTGGTCGTCGGCCACCGCGCGCGCGACAAAGGTGGGTATTTCCTGCCGCCGATCGAGGGCGCGGCGGCCGAGCGCTACGTCTCGGGTTCGCTGCAGATCACCCAGGTCGAAGTCGACGCTCGACTCGGCAAGGTCCGGGTTCTCGAGAGTTGGCTCGGGCTCGGCGTGGGCCGCATCGTCTCGCCCGTGTTGGCGCGCAGCCAGGCCGAAGGCGGGGTGATTCAAGGCATCGGCTACGCGCTCTACGAGGAACGCCGTCTCGATCCGCGGGCCGGCTATCTGCTCACGGCGGGTCTCGAGGACTACCGCATCCCTGGGATCGGTGACATCGGGCCCATCCACGTTCACTTCGACGAACGCGGCTACGAAAAGGTGCCGGGGCACAATGTCGGCCTCGGCGAGCTGGTGACGCTGACGCCCGCCGCAGCGATCGCCAACGCCATCTTCAACGCGACCAAGTGGCGACCCGACGCACTGCCGATTCGGCCCGATCGTGTCCTGGAAGGATTGCGCCGATGATCCGCTTTCCCACCGACCTCGCCCAAGCCGCGGGGTCCGACGGCGAGATTCGGGCGGGCGCGACCGACCTCGCCGAGCGTAGGCGGACGATGGCGGGCGAGGGGCCGCTGGTCGACCTGCGCGATGTCGCCGAGGCTCGCAACATCGAGGTTGCTGCCGACGGTCGCACGCGCATCGGCGCGCTGGTGACCATCGCGGCGCTCGCCCACGATGAGCACGTATCTGGCGGGTATCCGGGCCTCGCCCAGGCCGCCGGTGGCCTCGCGACCCCGCAGATCCGCGCCGTCGGCACGGTCGGCGGCAACCTGCTTCAGCACACCCGCTGCTGGTACTACCGCGCGCCTGAGGCCGAGTGCTTCAAGAAGGGCGGTGCGATGTGTTCAGCCCGCAAGGGCGATCATCTCTGGCACGCGTGCGTCGAGCTCGGGCCCTGCGCGTCGGTGCACGCCTCGACCTTGGGCATGGCGCTGCTCGCCTACGACGCACGAATCGACATCGTCGGCGCGACGATGCGCACCGTCGCTGATCTCTATGGCGATGGCAGCGACCCCACCGCTCACAACGCGCTGCCGCCTGGGGCGGTGCTTCGAGGGATCGAGATCGATCCGCCCCGACGCGGCGAGCGCTCCGTGTATCTGCGCGCGACCTCGAGGGCTCGGGCCGAGTGGCCGCTGGTCGAGGTGCTCGTGCGCATCGGCGTCGAAGCCGGGGTCATCGCGTGGGCGAAGGTCGCGGTCGGCGCGGTCGCCGGAGTCCCGTTGCGACTGCCGCAGGTCGAGGCCGCACTCGTGGGCGCGCCTGCGCAAGCCGAGGCCCTCGTCGCCATCGCGGCGCTGGCCCGCGAAGGCACAGCGCCGCTGCCGATGACCGCGTACACGGTCGATCTACTCGAGGGCGTGGTGGCCGACGCACTCGAGCGTGCGCTGGTGGCCGACCCGGTTGGAGGTTCCTGATGGATCTGTGTCGGCACCTGCGGTGGAAGACCTTCTCGCGTGAAGATGGCGACCCCAAGGCAATCGAGGCCTCGCTGTTGCGGGGCCAGGTGCCTTTTTCGTGCCTGCGCACCTGTCAGGCGTGGGGGCCCGATGACGACATCGTGGCGCCCGAGCGTTGCTGCGCCGCACGGGCGTGCTTCGAGCGCGATCGTTTGGGCGCGGACATCAGCTGAAGTCAGCGGACTTCAGCGCGGCGGCGACCCGAAGAGTTCGGCAGCGATGGCGGAGGCATCACGACCATCAGGCGCCAGGACGCGTGACGTCGCATCCTCGTGGTCGCTGGCGCAGGCGATCAGCTCGAGCCACCACGCACGTTCGTAGCCGGTGCTTTGCGCAGCGCGGATGCGTTCGATGAGCTTCGCCCAGTCCGTCGGCGAGGCCGCGATGCGCGGCGTCGGCGGACTGATTGCGAGACATGCGAGCGTCTCGGTCCCCAGCTTGGCTGCCGCGCGAACGACGTCGTCGGTGGAGAACTCGTTGGCGGTGTTCTCGTTGAGGCTGTCGAGCAGCATGCTGGGATCGAGACCGATCCGGGCACTCTCGACGATGGCGTCACACAGCCGGCGCACTTGTGCGACCGAGCCGGGATCGAGGCGGGGTACCGACATCGCGGTGGGGAGATTCATCGACGGACCAGAGTCTACCTGGCGTGAACGTCCACGGAAAAATCGGAACTTAACCTGGAGCCTCGCGAGGAGGTGACGGGTGGAGAGCGCACTCCCATACGCTCTCCACCCGCGCCTCGACACACGTGCGATTGGACCGAAAGACCCAGAAGATCGCGCCGTCGCGGCGGAGATTCCTTCGGGGCGTAGGCGGTACGGCGCACCGGACCGGCCGGATCGAGACTTTCTTGCCCCCGGAGTCGGATTTTGCCACCGCGCCCCGCAAGCGCGAACAACCGCGCTGTGCGATTGCCGTAGACGTGCGGCTCGCCCCCACCTAGGATCGCCACCGTGACGCGACCTTCGATGCGCGACACTCCTTCGGAGGTCGATTCGATTTTTCGCTCGCTCCCCGCTCGCCTGCGCGTCGATCGTGTCGAGGGCTACCGCGGCGTGTTCCAGTTCGACATTCGCGAGTCGAGCACGCCGCACTGGACCGTGACCATCGAAGGTGGCGCCTGCGTCGTCGAGCCGGGACTGCTGGGAGAGCCGACCTGTACGGTTGCGATGGACGAAGCCACGTTCTTGTCGATCGAGACCGGTCGGCAGAATCCGATGCTGGCGTTCGTGAAGGGCAGGATCCGGGTCACCAACGTCGGCCAGATGCGGCGCTACGATCGGGCGTTCTTTCGATTTCACGACGCGCCTGAGCCAGAGTGACCAGCTCTGGCCCCCGGCTTACGCGGGGTATGAGGATGCCGGTCAGAGGCCCGCTCGGCGGCCCCAGCGCCTCGGACCGCGAGGCCAGGCAGACCGCCCGCTTGGGTCCGGTCGATCCAAGCCCGCGGTTGCCCCGTAGTCCAGACACGCAGGCCATGGTGGCCGAAAGGAGCGGGGACGACACGGCACTTTTGGCTGGCGCAATTGACCAAGGAACTGACGGTGACGTACCGTCACCGACACATGGTGTCGGTGTCGCTTAGCGCGCAAACCTCCGAGCTCGACGACGTCGAGCTTCTCCGTGAGGCAGCGCGAGGCGAAGTCACAGCGATCGCGATCATCTACGATCGCTTCGCCGGTCTGCTCCAGACGATGGCCGAGAAGATCCTCATGGACCGTGCCATGGCTGAAGATCTGGTCCACGATGTTTTTCTCGAGGTGTGGAGACACGCCGCGAACTACGACCCCGCCCGCGGCACCGTGCGCACGTGGATGCTGGTCCGCCTCCGCAGCCGCGCACTCGATCGCCTGCGCTCGGCTCGCACGCGGCGCGAAGTCGCGGTGGACGATACCAACGATCGGTCCGCGGCCATCGCCGATGTCGATCGCGAGGATCCGACGCTGGAGCCCGACCGCAAGCTCGTACGACGCGCGTTGGCCGAGCTACCGACCGATCAGCGCGAGGTGCTCGAGCTCGCCTACTTCCAAGGACTCACCTCATCGGAGATCGCCGAGCGGATGGGTTCGCCAATCGGCACCGTGAAATCGCGGACTGCTGCGGCGATCGCCAAGCTCCGGACTGTCATGGATCGCGGTCCGAAGGAGGCGACACGATGACTGGCCACGACGATGAGTTCGACCCCGCGGTGCTCGAGGTCTTGAGCCGCGCTCTGCCGGCCGCTGGGCCGCCGATGGGTCTGCGTGAGCGACTGCTACAGCGGATCACAGGCCGCGATCGGTTCTTGCCGTTCCTCGACCGCCTCGTGGCGCTGTTCGACCTCCCCGAGTCCGAGACCCAGCGCGAGATCAACGCCGTGCTGGATCCTGGGGCCGATTGGGAGTTCATGGTCCCCGGCTGCAGCTTTCGCGATTTCGACGGCGGTCCGGCGATCGGCGAGGCCCACGCAGGTCTGGTCCGGTTGCAGCCCGGTAGCAGCTTTCCCAACCATCGCCACGTGGGCGAGGAGCGGGTGCTGATGCTCGCGGGCCGGGTCGTGGACGAGCAAGGTACGGAGTACCGCGCCGGCGACTTCATCGTGATGGCGGACGGCACCCAGCACGAGCTGCGCGCCATCGGGGATCAAGAGGCTGTGTACGCCGCGGTCGTCGTCGCCATCGAGTTTACCGGGGACTACGAGTCGCCCGAGTAGTTGGCTTCGAGGGTGGTTCGCGAGCCCCGCCGCGCTTGGCGCGGTCATCGTCGCTCTTTTTGCGGGCGCCGGTCGGAAACCCCACGCCGAGCTGGTGTCTGTGTTGTGGGAATCGAGTGAGGCCGCGGTTCCGCCCGCTCCGGGGGGCGCGGGCGGAACCGTTGGCCTTCTCCCCGTCGTGCGTGTGGGTTGGTCAGGGCGCCTCGCCGTCGAGCACCAGCGACCGCCAGGTCTCGAACGCGACCAGCATCCACAACTTGAGTCCGTAGCGCCCGCCGGGCTGCTCGCGGTCATACGCGAGGATCTGTTTCAGGCGGGGGTAGGACCACAGTCCGATCCGTTCGACCCGGCGCCGGGACAAGAGCTCACGGGCGTAGCCCCGCATCTCGCCGAGAAACCAGTCGTGGACGGGGACCCGCATGCCGCTCTTGGGGCGCCAGATGACCTCGGGTGGGAGTGCACTCGCGTACGCCCGCTTGAGCACCCACTTCTCGACGCCGTCGCGTAGCTTCATCGATCCCGGCATGGCGAAGGACAGCTCGACCAGCCGCGGGTCGAACAGCGGCGACTGGATCGCCAGTCCCGCCGCCGCGGTCATGCGTTCCACCTTGGGCAGGATCAGGTGCGCGCCCTTGAGGCGGAGGTTCGCCGCCTGCAGCTTGCCGAGCAGGGTCGGTGGCCGCTCGGCGTGCAGCAGCCCAGTGAGCGGCAAGGTCAGATCGCGCTGCGGATCGATCTGCGCGCGCGCCTCGGGTGACAGCAGCCGATCGATCTCGTCGTAGGCGCGGCGAAAGCTGCTCAGGTAGGCGCGTTCGCGACTCCCCGGGCCGTGGTCGACGCCGCCGTACCAGTGCCCGAGCATCATCGGCAGGTTCTTGGGCCCACCGAACACCGGGTCACCGCCTTCCCCGTTGAACACGTGGCGGGTGATCGAGGCGACCTGTCGAGACAGCTCGAAGTTCGGCACCGTGATGGGATCGCCGATCGGGTCATCGAGGTGCCACGCGGCCTCGCGGAAACGCGGGAGAAAGTCCCGGGGTCGTAGTTCGATCTCGTGGTGGATCGTGCCGAGTCGGCGTGCGACCACGCGCGCGAACTCGAGTTCATTGGGCAGCTTGGCGCCGAAATGGACGGAGAAGCTGTGAACGCGGCCGGGCGCGTGCCGGGCGAGCTCGACGCCCACGATGCTCGAGTCCAGCCCGCCCGAGAGAAACAAGCCGATGTCGCCGCGACGAGGTAGGCGCTGGGCCGTGGCTTGGGCCAGGGCTTGCGCGGTCGCCTGAGCCCAGACCTCGTCGTCGGCATCCGCGGCGGCATCCACGGCGGCACAGGGGATCGACTCGAAGTCGAAGAACTTCGTGCTGCGCTCGGTGCTGGCGTCGAGCTCGAGCTCGAGCGCGTGCCCGCAGCGCAAGCTGAAGATGTCGGCGAGCATCGTGCCGTCCGGCGGCACGAAGCTGTACGCGAGATACTGCGCGAGCGCCGGCAGCGAGAGGCGCCGGGGAAATCCCGGAACCCGCCAAAGGCCCTTGGGCTCGCTCGCGAACAGGATCCGCGCCCCGAGCCGACCCCACGCGAGCGAGCGCATACCGACGTGATCGCGTGCGATCACCAAGCGGTTGGGTTCGAGAATCGCGGCGATCCAGGGCGGTGAGAGATCGGCGAGCGCCGCGCTACTCTGTGAGCGCCATCGCTCGTTGAACTCCACGCGGTC
>CANLQR010000246.1 GCA_947492135.1 Deltaproteobacteria bacterium
CCGAGCCATTGGCGGGATAAGATCCGCCCTCCATGTCGACCCCACGTCAGCCCGCCACGTCTGCCGTCGCCATCCTCGCCGCGCTGCTCACGGCGGCCTGTGGTGCGGAGAACAAGCCTGCCGCCTCGTCGCCCACCGGCGCGACAGCCTCGCCCGCGAAAAGCGGCGAGCCGGGCAAGGCCGCCGAGACCGGCAAGCCGGACGGCGGCACCAAGGTCAAGACCGTCGCGGGCTCGCCTCCGGGTGGTGACGATCGCTACGCCCTGCAGTTCGACACCCCGGAAGCCAAAGCCGGGCAGGAGGGCACGGTGACCGTGCGCGTCGTTCCCAAGGCGCCGTGGCACATGAACCTCGATTTTCCGACGTCGCTGAAGCTGCAGGCACCCGAGGGCGTCACGCTCGCCAACGGTGATCTGAAAAAGGCTGACGCGAAGCTCGATGAGAGCACCTGTACGTTCGATGTGAAGTTCACCGCGCCCACCGCGGGCGAGCACGCGTTCTCCGGCAAGTTCAAGTTCGCGGTCTGTCAGGATGAGGCGTGTTCACCAGTGACCGAAGAGGTCGAGTTCAAGGTGGCGGTCAAGTAACGTGGCAAACGACGAATCGGCCCCTCCATCCGGTGTCGCCGAAGGCGGCACGCCTCACGCCCGGATTCAAGCCCTGGCCGACGCCGTCGTCGAAGACTTCCAGGCGACCCGACGGATCTTGAGCTTCGACGAGTGGTTCGATCTCCTGTGCAAGGACCCAACGGTCCACGCAAGAAGCGCTGCCCAGTTCGTGGTCGATGCCTTCGATCACTTCGGTCGCCGAGACGTGCGCACTCCCCAAGGCCAGGCGTCACGCCATCGCTTGTTCGACTGCGAGTTCGACGGCTGGCATCGCCTCGTCGGCCAGGAGGAGGCGCAGAACGAGCTCTACGATGTGATCGCGGGCTTCGTCCGGCTCGGTCGAGTGAACAAGGCGTTGCTGTTGCACGGCCCCAACGGCAGCGCGAAGAGCACCATGCTCGAGTCGCTGCAGCGCGCGCTGGAGGTCTACTGCCGGACCGAGCGCGGTGCAATGTACCGGTTTGCCTGGGTGTTCCCCAACCGCCGGCAGCAAAGTGGTGGCATCGGTTTTGGCCAGGCGGCGGCGCTCCGCGATGCGCTGGGTGAAGAGACCTTCGCGCGACTGGCCGCGACCGAGGTCGACGCCCGCCTGGTCGACGAAACCAAGGACCACCCGATCTATCTCATCCCGCTCGCGGCGCGCCGCCGGCTCCTCGAGGATATCTGCGCGGCCCACCCCGAGTTCGTGATCAGCGACGCGATCCTCTACGGCGAGCTATCCCATCGCAACCGCAAGATCGCCGACGCGTTGCTCACGGCCAACCAGGGCGACCTCCGCAAGGTGCTGCAGCACGTGCAGATCGAGCGCTTCTTCGTCAGTCGGCAGTACCGTTCCGGGCTGGTGACGGTCGAGCCCAAGCAGACTGTCGACGCGCGCAGCTATCCGGTCACCGGCGATGCTGCGTTTGGGCACCTGCCTCCGACGATCGGTGGCCAGGCGCTCTATGCGGTGCAGGGCGATCTGGTGGATGCCAACCGTGGGGTCATCAACTTCAGCGACCTCCTCAAGCGGCCCTACGAGCACTACAAGTACCTGCTCACCGCCACAGAGACCGGGCGGGTCGCGCTCGACCACGTCGTGCTTGGCCTCGACATGGTGCTGTGCGGCAGCGCCAATGATCTCGATCTGCTGGAGTTCCGCGCGCTGCGTGCGGGCGAGTATCAGAGCTTCAGGGCACGTCTCGAGCAGATCCGCGTGCCGTTTTTGCTCGACTACCGCGTGGAGCGAAAGATCTATCAGGAACAGGTGGGCGACATCCTGCGTGGGGTCCATGTCGCCCCGCACGTGACGAAGATCCTCGCGCTATGGGGGGTCATGACGCGACTGCGTCGCCCGCGGCTCGACAACTATTCCGCCAAGCTCAAGCGCGTGCTCGAGCGCATGAGTCCGGTCGAGAAGGCCGACCTGTATGCCTATGGCCGGGTCCCTCGCGGTCTACTGTCCGACGAGGCCCGCGAACTGCTGGCCGCGGTGCCAGCGATGTATCTCGAAAAATTCGCGCCGGCGATCGTGCGCGCCGAGGGCAGTGATCACTATCTGGGCGACTACGAAGGCAGCTTCGGCGCGAGCGTCCGCGATCTCAAAGCGGTGTTGCTGGCCGCTGCAGGCGATCCGGGCACCACCTGTGTGACGCCTCCGCGGCTCTTCAAGGAGTTGCGCGCGTTCATGGGCGACGCCAATAACCACCGGTGGATGTTGCTGAACCAGGATGGCAACGGCTTCCATCTGCTCGAAGGCGACGAACGCAGCATCACCGCAGTGTGCTGGGAGCGCTGGCTCGATCTGTCCGACTGGGAGATCCGTGAGGCGCTCGGGCTGGTCGACGAAGCCCGCTACATGGAGTTGTTCCGCAAGTACGTGATCCATGTGTCCCATGCGCTCAAGAAGGAGCGGCTGTTCGATTCGGTCACAGGCGAGCTCACCAATGCCGACGAGCAGTTCATGCGCCAGCTCGAGAAGACGATGGCGCCCGATGCCGGCCCCAACTTCCGTGCAGACGTGCTCTCGCGAATCGGGGCGTGGGCGCTGAGCCACCCCAACGAGGATCCGGCGTACCACGAGATCTTCCCCGACAACTTCGCGTTGTTGCGCGAGGACTACTACAAGAAGCAGAAGGAAGTCGTCCGCAAGAGTGTCCAGCGCATGCTCGAGCTGCTTGCGGATCGTGGCGAGCAAGCGGTGGAGGTCGAGCGTGTCAGCCTAACCGCAGTCGAGGAGCAGAACGCTCGCCATGCGATGGAAGTGCTGCTCGGTGAGCATGACGTGGGAGCGCGACGCGAGCGGCACACCCGCGAGACCCTACGCGAGACCCTCGTGCACCTGATCAAGGCCCGCTACTAGCGGCCGGTCACTGCGCCGGAGCACGCGATCGATTTCCCACGCGGTCGCGCGATCGTGCGAGGCGTCGTAGTCGAGCCCGTAGTACAGGAATATCTCGGCGAGGTTCAGCGCGTGGGCGCCCTGGGCGTCGACGCGATAGGCCCGCGAGCGCGCGCGCAGGGCCCCCGCCAGCAGCACGTCGCCCCACCCGCGGCGGCCCGCGACGACCTCCCACAGCAGTGATCCTGCGACCTGGTTCAGCGCGTCCCAGTCGTCGTCGTCGCCGTCGCGCACCGTGACGCCGTCGTGGTCGAGAGCGATCGTCATTGTCTCGGTGTGCTCGGGCCACACCAGCTCCACGGCCAGCGCCAGGGGTCGTGTGCTGCCCAAGCTGGTCCAGGCTCGCCGCAAGCCGGGGCATAGTTCGTGGGCGATCCACTCGCGCACCACGGCTCGCATCGTGGGCACATGGCCAGCGCTCGGGTTGGGGTCGACCAGCGCGGGGATCTGGAGGGGAGAGAACCTTCGTGGATCAGGACCCGCGAGGACCCGCGCCAGGGGCGCGCCAACGATCGGCGCGACCCCGTGCGCATCGATGCGCCAGGTCGCGCCGACCTGACTCGCGAACAAAGCGGTGTGCGGGCACATGGTCGCAAGGTCGCGGAGCAGCCTCGACTCCGGGACCGGAAACACCACGCGGTCGAGCCACGCCCAGGCGCCAACATGCGAGCCCCCGGCTGCGGCGGGCACGACCGAGCCCGGCTCGACGGCTGCGATCTGCTGCAGCACCTGATCGTAGGCGCGTAGAGGAAAGTGCGTCGAGCTGCCGAGCTGGGCCGCGATCTCCAGCATCGGTTGCCATCGCACGGCAGCGAACGCCACCCGCTCGGCGCCGATCGCTGCGAGTGCGGCATCACGGACCGCCACGGCGTGCTCCGGGCCGGTGAAGACCGTGTCCACCTGGTTCCACGCGGCCGCGCCATCGCACCCGATCATCACACCCCACTCGCCGGGATCGACCGAAGGTGTGGTCACCACGCGCACGCCGTCGAGCTCGACAAGGGTGCCGGGCGCTATCTGTTGGACCCCGCGAAAGCCCAGGCGGGTGGCCGCTGCGACGATCCGTGGGTCGGGGGTCACGACGACCGTGTTGGGGTCGAGCTGCGCCAGCCGATGCAAGCTGGCGACATCGAAATGATCGGGGTGGCGATGCGACACGAAGATGAAGTCCGGCCGCAGCGCCTCGACGTCGATCTCGCGGTGAGGGATGACCTCGAAGACCCCGCAGTGATGCGTCCGCTCGAGCAACGGATCGCAGAGCAACCGCAGGCCGCCAGCCTCGATGTGCCACATTGCATGGCCCAGGTAGGTCCAATCCATGAGCGACTCGGCGCTTAGTGTAGCGTTGTGCTCACCGGACCGCAGGGGGATAATGCCCAGGTGCAGACCCGTCCGCGTCGCTACGCACTCGCCGTCGAACTCACGAGTCACTGCAACCAGCGCTGCACCTACTGCTACAACGCCTGGCGCGAGGACAACGGCAAGGGCGTCGGCGCGCTTGCCAGTGACGATCTTTGCGCCCTGCTCGACCGTGCGCTGACTGAGGTCGAGTTCGATCACGTGACCCTGACCGGCGGTGAGCCGTTCGTGCGCCCCGACATCTGGCGCGTGCTCGATCTCTGCCGCGACCGCGGGGTCGGCATCCAGATGATTTCCAACGGCGGCCTCATCGACGACGCGGTCGCTGCGCGACTCGCTGGGTACCGGATCCGGTGCATTCAGATCACCCTCGACGGCCCCAACGCGTCGCTGCACCACGAGCACGTCGGCGGAGACGACCACTGGGAGCCGACGCTGGCGGGAATCCGCGCCCTGGTTCGCCACGGGGTCTGCGTCGTGGGCTGCATCGTGGTCACCCGCAAGAATGCGGAACTCGTCGGCGAGACGCTCGATTTGTTCCGCTCGCTCGGGGTCGAGATCGTCGCGCTCTCGAGGTTCTCGCCGGCGGGGTACGCGGCGAATCACGCCGCCGCGCTGCTGCCTTCGCGCACGGATGTGATCACCGCGCTCGGCCAGGGCGAGCAGCGCGGTCGCGAGCATGGCATGGACCTTCAGGTGACCATGCCGGTGCCGCCTTGTGTGGTCGACCACGCCGAGTATCCCCACGTGCGCTTCGGTTCCTGTCCGATCGGAACCGAGATGCAGGAGTTCGCCTTGGGCCCCCGTGGCGAGCTGCGCTCTTGCACGCTGCACACCGAGGAACTCGGCGACGCGCGGACGAGCTCGATGGCCGACTTGGTGCAGTCACCCAAGCTCACGGCCTATCGCGACGTGACGCCGGAGTTCTGTGCGCCGTGCCCCCACCGCACCAGCTGCATGGGCGGTTGCGGCGCGGCCGCGGCGACCATGTTGGGTGACCCCCGCGCGCTCGACCCTTTCGTCGCGCAACACGTCGACGATGCTTTTGCGGCGCGGCTCGCCGACGCTCGCGCAGGCTCGCCACGGGTTCGGTTGCCGGTGACCGCGTGAGCACACCGGTGCGGGTGCTGCTGCTGTGGCCGGGCAGCGAGGGCGCGGCTGCCGGCAACTTCGGGGTGCCGCAGTTGGTGTTGCTCGGGACCTACCTGCAGGTCCACGGCAACGCGGCCGTCGACATTCGCGACCTGGCGATCGAGCGGGCTTTCGGGCCCATCGATTTCCCGGCGCTGCTGGCCGGTGATGGTCGCGGCTACGATGTGATCGCGTTCTCGGTTTATTCGTCGTTCGACTGGCTCAAGTGCCGGGCGTTGGGCGAGCTTGCGCGCGAGCTATGGCCCGACGCCGTGCTCGTTGCTGGCGGCTACCATGCGAGTGCGCGTCCGCTCGAGATCATCGCCGAAGACTCGCCTTTCGATGTCGTCGTGGTGGGGGAGGGTGAGAAGCCTCTGGTGACCGTCGTCGATTCCGTGCGAGGCGGCGCGCCGCTGCGCAAGGTCGTACTCGGGCCCGAGGCCATCGACGATCTCGACAGCCTGCCGCCCTCCGACTGGTCGCTGTTGGGGCGCTATCGCCACGTCGCGCGCCGGGTGGCGTCGCAGGCCCAGGTCTATCTGTCGCGCGGCTGCCCGTTCGACTGCGCGTTCTGCATGGAGCGCGCAAAACGGGAGACCTCATGGCGCGCGTTGTCGGTCGGTCGAGCGGTGGAGGAGATCGAGTCGCTGCATCGCTTCCTCGACCTGCGGACGTGGACGCTCTACTTTGGTGATGCGCTGTTCGGGATGCGCAAGTCCTGGCGTCGGCAGTTTCTCGAGGAACTCGCGCGCCGTGACATCGGCGTCGACAAGTACTGGTTGCTCATCCGCGTCGACATGGTCGAGGACGAGGACTTGCGCCTGTTTGGTGCGGCGAACTGCGGCCTGGGTTTCGGCCTGGAGTCGGGCGATCCGACCCAGCTTGCGGCGATCCGCAAGAGCGGGCGCCTCGACGACTACCTGGATCGGATGGAACATATCGCCGAGCGGGCTCGCGAGTACGACGTGCCCTGGGGTGCCAATGTGATCTGCGGTCACCCTGGCGAGACCGAGGCGACGATGCGAACCAGCGCCGCCTATCTGTCGAAGTTGTTCTTGCGCCCGCGGGGCACGACGGGGTTTTTGTCGGTAGATCCGTTTCGGCTCTATCCCGGATCGCCGATCGATGCCGACCGCGGGCACTACGAGCGGACGTACGGCACGCGGTTCCACTACCCGCAATGGTGGCACGAGGGTGATCCGGAGTTTCTCTCGGAGTGGGTCGACCCTTCGGCGGAGTTGACGTGGGCACGGCGAGAGCAGCTGCAGCACGAGTTGCTCACGCCCGTGTTGGCCCAGATCGAATCGAACTTCGTGTACCGCGGGTCGGCGCGCCCGTATTTCTTGCGGGCGGTTCGCGACCAGCTCGCGTTTGCCTCGTCGTCCCGGCGCATGCATGACTTCGATCGCTACTACGCGTGGATGAAGTACACGGGCCGGCGTAGCAAGGCGACCGCCGAGCGCGTCGAGCATGGGGCATTGCGCGGGGTCGCCGAAGACCTTCGTCGTGGGGTGCTCACTGAGGTCGCCGCCCACGTCGGCCTTGCGGTCGACGACCCGATCATCGAGGCGCTTGCGGTGGTGCCCCGAGAGCGATTCGTGCCGCTGGATGAGGTCGCGGCGAGCGTCCGTGACCGACCCATCGCCTTGGACGACACCGGGATGGCGACGGTCAGCGCGATGCATGCGTATGCGCGCTCGTTCGACTTGCTCGCGGTCGCGTCCGGCGACACGATCCTCGATCTCGGTGCCGGGGCGGGGTATGGCACGGCGCTGCTGGCCCACCTCGTCGGGGCGTCCGGGCGCGTGGTCGGGATCGAGATCGATCCGGCGCTGGTCGCCGTGGCGGCCTTCGCCCTGGCGGATCTGACGACCGCCGAGGTCCTGGTGGGCGATGCGATCGATACCGCATGCTGGCCCGCGCTCGCGCGGGGCTGCACGAAGGTGACGGTCGGATTCGCGATCGACGCCGTGCCGCGGGAATGGTTCGACGTCTTGGCACCTGGCGCCGTGGTGGTCGCGCCGGTTGGCCCAAGCGAGCAGCAGCAGCTGGTGCGCGCGCGTCTCGGGAGCGAGGGCGTGGCCTATGAGTGGTTCGACGCCGTGCGCTACGTACCGACCCGCCGGATGGTTGCCGGCCACGCCCGCATCGAGCCGAGCCGAGCTCCAGTCGAGGTCGTGCGTCACCTGCCCGTGATCGACTAGATCGGTCCGAGCAGCGTCTGTGCCCGTCGTTGTGGGACCTCGAGCAGGGCGTGGACGATCGTGGGATCGATGGCGCCGCGGGCTTGCAGCGCTTCGAGCAGGCCGCGAAGGTCCAGGCGCTCCAGCCACACCGCGTGGGCTTGGGCGAGGACGCTCGAATCTTGCGCAAGCCATGCGCTGACGTGACGAAGGGCCGACCACTCGACCTCGGCCCAATCGCCGAGGCTCAGGTCGCGCACGGCGTGCTCGTGCAACGCGAGCACCACGCTCTGCGCGGCCGCACCGTCGTGCCACGGTGCGGGTGCGCCGACGATGAGGCGATCGGGATGGGCCCGGGCGCGCGGCCCCAGCGTCCATGACAGCTCGATCCGCAACCCCGCCAGGGACGGAACCCGAACACAGGCCGCCGTGAACAACGGGGCCAGCGTCTCGCAGGCCCGCGCGAGTGGCTCGGCGATCGCCGCAGCGTGAGCGCGAGACCACGCCGGGAGCTCGAGCCCGAGCAACACGTGCATCCACTCGAGTGCGGGGTCATCGGCGCGCTGGAGGGCTCGAAGCAGCGCCTCGTCGTCGACGTCCGACGCCTCGAGCTCGGCGAGCGACCGCGTTCGGGTGCGGCGCGCGTCGTCGAGCGTGTGGTGAAGGCCGAGCCACGCGTGCAGGAGTCCGCGGTGACCGGGGGCCACGAGCGCCGCGATCTGCTCGCCGTCGGCGCGGGTCTGCGCGTTGGACAGACCGTGCGTCGCTGCCCACGCCACGTAGTCGGGCGCGTAGGACGATCCAGGGTCAGCGAACGGGAGGTGGGCAAGCCCGTGAAAACACAGCTCGGCGAACGCGTCCAGGGGGCGCAGAACGACGCTCACCGATCACTTGGGCTCGGCTGGGCTTCGCGTGGGCTTCGCGATGCGCAGGCAAGGCGTCGGCGAGGGCGTGGGCGTGGGATCCGGTGCACTCACCTTCAGGCACGGCCGCGGCGCAGCCTTGTCGTCGGGGGGCTCTGGCGGCGGGACGACCTCGAGGCACGGCCGCGGTGTGGCGGTGTCACCTGGTGGCACGTCCTTCACCACCGGCGCCACCTTCAAACACGCCTGGGGCGGCGCATCGGGGGTACCCGCGGGCGTCGCGGTGCCGTCGGCCGGCTGCGACACTGGCTCGGGCGCTCCGCCGCTGCCTTGGGGCTGCGAGATGTTGAGGCAAGGCTGCGGAGCGGTGCACGTCGTACCCGCCGAAGCCAGGCCGGACAGGGCGATCGCGATGAAGCGCTGTCGCCGAGCGAGGATTGCAGCGCGGTCGCCATCGTCGTCGCGGGGCCCAGTCATCGGCATCGAGCCTATCACGGGGGTGCCGTGAAGCGGCAAGTCCATCCGGACGTCGATCGCAGCGCCCAGCGTCGTTGGCCCCAGCCGGCACCGCGCCCAGCCCAAGGTTCACTCCGCGTCGCCCGACTCCCCGGTGGCGGTGGACGCCGGGCTCTCGATCACGAGTGGTTGTCCGGCAGCGTGGCGGGCGAGCAGCTCGGCGATACGGTTGTGGGCCGCGCGTGCAGTGCCTGCGTCGGCCTTGCGCAAGCCGTTGAACAGGATCGAAAACGCGATCGGTGCGCGGTTGGGCGCGCCGGCATAGCCGGAAAGGCAGTAGATGCCGTCGAGCGTGCCGGTCTTGGCGCGCACGAAGCCGCGACGGTCGCTGTGTTCGAGGCGTGAACGAGTGGTGCCGTCGACGCCCATGATCGCGAGCGAGGCCACGTAGTCTGCGCTCATCCGATAGTCGTTGTGCACCGCAGTGAGCATGGTCGCGAACTGCCCCGCCGAGATCCGGTTGGTGTCGTAGAGGCCCGATCCGTTGCCAAGCCTCATGCCCTCGTTGGCGACGCCGATCTCGTCGAGGAACTCCTGTACCCGCACGAGCGCTCCGGCGAAGGTGGCGGGAGCTCCCGGCGACGCCAGGCCCTTGAGGATCTGCTCGGCCATGAAGTTGTTCGAGTGCTTGTTCACCGAGCGGATGAGCACCGACAGCGGCTCGCTGTGGTGGACCCCGAGCAGGGTGGCGTCGGTCGGCACTGCGCCGAGTTTGGGCTTGGCGCGACCGAGGCGGATGCCGTTTTGCTTGAGCACGTAGGCGAGCACCTCGCCGGCGTGGCGGGATGGCTCGCTCACGGGGTAGCGGTACGATTGCGAGCCGGCACCGACGCCGATCGTGCCGCGGAGCGTCACCGTGGTGATCTTCTTTTCGACCTCGATGGCGACCGAGAGCCGATCGCGCTCGCCTGCGCTGGTCTTGGCCTCGTTGACGAGCACCAGCGTCGCAACCGGCGGCAGGATCGACGCGAACGCGGCGTTGTCCGCCGCCGCGCCGGGACGCACGCGCACCTCGAACGTGTTGAAGTTCACCGACGTCGCGCCGCTCGGAGCGCGGTAGGCCGCGAGCTCTTCTTTTTGATCGAACCCCGGCGGCAGTTCGTCACGGTCGAAGCGCGAGCCGTCCACCACGACACCTCCGGTGATCTTCTGGATGCCGCGTGCGCGGAGGTCGGCCGCCATCGCCCACAGATCCTCGGTGACCAAGGCGGGGTCGCCACCCCCGCGCAGATAGACGTCGCCGGTGATCGTCGCGCCCGCGAGTGCCTCTCGATCATGGTAGAGGCGCGTCGAGTAGCGGTGTGCGGGGCCGAGCAAACCCAGGGCCGCCGCGGTGGTCACGAGCTTCACGTTGCTCGCGGGGTTGAGTGCGAGGTCCGGGTTGCGCTTGTACAGGCTCTCGCCGGTGGCGAGGTCCACGACCGCAACGCCGAGCTGTCCGGCCGCGAGGGCCGGGTCGGACAACACGGCGTCGATCTGCCCCTCGAGGGTCGCCGGAAACACCACCGGTGCGGTGATGGGCGCTGGCGCTGCGAGGGCCTGCCGCGCCCAAGCACCCGGACTCCACGGTGCGACTGCGAGCGAGACCAGAGCGCAGCTCGCCAGCCACCAGCTCGCCCGGCGCCCCCAGGAGCCGAACGCCCAGCCAAAGGCCGCGCGCGAACACGAGCGGAGGTCGGGCGGGCTCATCATTGTCGGCACTCGATCAAACCTACTCAAACCCCGGCCGCGCGCCAGTTAGCGGCGAAACGAGCCGGGTACACCGCGTTGGGGACGACGTTCGACCTCGGGGCCACATCCCCGGCGGTGGGCAAAAGCTTCTGATGCTCAACCGGGCCAGGTATGATCAGAGGGTGGCGCAGTGGCGCTGCCAAGGACGGGAGTTTCAAACCATGCGGCGCTTTGACCTGCGATTGACCCCGGTGTGTGGACTGCTCGCGTGTTCAATG
>CANLQR010000247.1 GCA_947492135.1 Deltaproteobacteria bacterium
TCGTCCATCGCAGCATCCTCGCCGCGCTCGCTCGCGACTGCTCGCGCATCGTTCACGTGACGCGTCCCGCCGCGAATCTATGACTCACGACACTAGAACGCCGCGCGCTTCAGCTCGATGTCGGCGGATGTCCACGCCGCACGAAATGCTCTCTCGGCCTTCTTCGCGTCGGCGCTGCGCTTCTGCGCGGCGAGCGATTGCCACACGCCGAAGAGTGCCCAGCCGTTGACCGGGTTGCGCTCGAGGTCGGCACGAAACACCGCCTCGGCCTGCTTGGGTTTGCCCGCGTCGAGCAGCGCGGCGCCCAGATAGTGGCGAATCGGGTAGAACCAGTCGGCGGGCTCGGCATACGCGAGCTGGTCTTCGAGCGCGATCGCCCGCTCCCAGCGCTCGATCGCAGCCGGCGCGCGCTCGGCTTCGGCCGCGCGCGCATCGACGACCAGCGCCGCCAGCTCGAGCACCTTGCGTCCACTATTGAGCCCCGCGAGCTGAGCTTCGGGAATGGTTCCCACGATCGCGCGGATTGCCGCGGCCTCGCCCTTGGCTTCCGCAACTTTGCCGGTTGCTGCGAGCGCCATGCCGCGTGCGTGATGCCACAGTGCCTTGTGCGTCGCGTATTTGTCCGGCGGTGCCTCGCTGGCGAGGATTTCGGCCCACATGCCGAATCGCACCATCACGAAGAACGGCGCGGCCTGGAAGAAGTCCATGCCCGGCATGCCGCAGACGACGTCCTTGGGAATCTGATCAGCCGACTGCTGCGCCGCCTCGATCGACTCCGTCTTCCTACCGAGCATCGATCCCGCGTAGGCGAGAAAACCGTAGTTATGGCCGATATAGAACGGGTAGTAGCCCGGCGGCTTCACCGTATCGATGTAGTGCAGGTCGACGACGATCGCGTTGCGATTCGCCAAAGCAGCGTCCTCGTAGCGACCGACTCGCTGGAAGATGTGCGCCGGCATGTGCACCGTGTGGCCAGCATTGGGGATCAGCTTGCCGAGTCGCTCCGCCGACGGTACGCCGCGCTCAGGCGTTTTCGAGGCTTCTATTGCGTGGATGTAGAAGTGGTTGGCGCCGGGATGATTGGGCGAGCGCGCGAGCACGGTTTCGAGCGCCTTCACAAGCTCGTCGGTGCCGGGGACCGGCTTGCCGTCGAGGGTCCACAGCGCCCACGCGTTGATGTTCATCATCGACTCGGCGAACATCGCCTGCACGTCGTCGTCGCCGGGGAACTGCTTCGCGACGTCACGCATCGTTTCGGCGTAGGCAACGTTGTACGGCTGCATCGCGACCGCGTCGATCCATTCGGGGCCCTTGAAGCGACGCGCGAGCGCAGCGATCATCGCTTGTTCGACCGGTGAGGCATCCTTGGCGGCCGACTGCGCGCGCGTCATCGCCTCGTACGCGGCCGCCGCACGCTCGGGCAGCATTGGCATGTTGTAGTTGGGGCCGAGAGTGTAGGCGACGCCCCAGAAACACATCGCGCACTTCGGATCGAGCTGGGCTGCGCGCGCGAATGATCGCGCGGCCTCGTCATGGTTGAAACCGTAGCCGAGCGCCAGGCCCTGATTGAAGAATGCCTGCGCTTCGCTCGAAGTTGTCGTGATCGCACGGACGTGCGTACCGAGGTCACCGAGCAGCACTGCACCTTTGGCGGTCGAGTCGAGCGTCCACGAGGGACCCGTGTGTGCGTGCTCGGTCGGATCGCCCGCGCTCGGCGTGGCCGGCTCGGGCGACCGCGTCGACGAATCGTCCGCCTTCGGCTTCGGGATGCACGCAATCAGCGAACACATGAGCAGCAGCGAGAACTTCATCGGCGCTTGATAACGCACCCAAGCGAGCAGCGTCAAAGGGCTGACCACGGCAGCGCCCGGCCGGCGCCGACGAGAAGAAGCGGAAACGTCAGGACGGTAGGGGCACCGTCCGGGCTCGCGGGGAAGCTCCACGTCTCGAACACTCGTTCTTCGCCGGCGCATCGGAGGGCGCGAGCACGTCGGGGTCGTCGGGCGCGACCTGCCGTCACCTCGCGCGCGGGGGCCGGCGCGGCCGCGACGGCTCGAACGCGGCGAGCTGCTCGCACAGCGCCCGCAGACCCACGGCCTCGATCCCGGACTGCAACGGATGACTCCCAGCCCCTGCGAACACGACCAGGCGCCGCTCCGGTGAAAGATCGGCGCACGCCTCGTGGAAGCCGCGGTCGACCTTCGGCGTCAGGCTGCGCTTGATCTCGATCGCCCACAGCGCGCCGCCCGGCAGCGTCAATAACAGGTCGATCTCCGCCCCGCCGGAGGTCCGATAGAAGTGGCTCTGGGTGCCCTCGGGCGCGGCTGCGATCAGGCTCTCGATCACGCAGCACTCCCAGCTGCCGCCGACGCCCGGATGTCCGAGTAGGTCCTCGAGGTCGCGCAGCCCGAGCAGACTGTGGGCGATCCCGCTGTCGCGTATGTAGACCTTTGGCGACTTGACGAGGCGCTTGCCGATGTTCGCGTGCCACGGTGGGAGCCGCCGGACGAGCAGGAGATCAACCAGCAGATCGAGGTACGAGGCCACGGTCTTGCCGTCGACCGCGAGTCCGCGGGCGATCGACGCCGCGTTGAGCAGCCCGCCCTGCTGGTGCGCCAGCATGGTCCAGAACCGACGCAAGGTCTCGGCGGGGACGCGCGGGCCGAGCGTCGGGATATCGCGTTCGAGGTAGGTGCGGACGAAGTCTTGACGCCAGCGATGACTGACGACATCGGTGGGCGCCGTGAAGCTCTCGGGGAATCCCCCGCGGACCCACAGGCGCTCGAGATCGTCGACTTCGAGCGCACCCAGTGGCGTCATCTCCACGTAGGCGATGCGACCCGCTAGGCTCTCGCCGGACTGGCGCAGCAGTTCGATCGACGCCGATCCGAGGAGCAGAAACCGGGCCGTCCGTCGCCCGCGTCGTCGTCCACGATCGATCAGGCCGCGCAAATTCTGGAACAGTCCGGGCACTCGCTGGACCTCGTCGAGGATGACGAGCTCGCCCTCGTGCGCCCCGAGATAGAGCTCGGGCTCGGAGAGCTTGGCGAGGTCTGCGTCGGACTCGAGGTCGAGATAGATCGATGGACGTCGCTCATGGAGGTCGAGCGCCAGCGTCGTCTTGCCGACCTGGCGGGGCCCCAGGAGCGCCACCGCGGGATAGGTGTCCAGCAGCGCATCAACGTTCGCCGCGACCCGGCGCGCGAGTTTTGGGCGACCCTGCGGAGACATCCTTGCAATATTGGAATGCAACTCCGAAATTGCAAACATAAATCGCACGGAACGAGACTACGCGGCTTTCAACGAGGATCTGCGTCACGGCCGTCACGCCGCCCCCAACCAAACCCCTTAGGCCCTTGACGACGCGCGCGCGCGTGCCGTTTCATCGTGTGGTGCAAGCCGGCGATGAACAAACGGTGCGCGCTCTGGCGCTTGCGATGCTCGCAGGGACCCTGGGGTGCGGGGCGAGCGGAGCTCCGGGAACTGACGCCGCCGACAGCGACGGTGGCGGTGGCGGCGACGGCTCGTACGAGATCGCCTATCGCGCGGGCTCCGAGAGCCTGCTCGATCTGCGCGTCGACGCGAACTTCGAGCTGATCGGCGAAGACCCCGGCGTGCCCGAGATGACCGGCGTGCAGGTGGCCCAGGCCTCGGCGATCGTGCTGGGCAACGGACAACAAACGATCGAGGTCAATCTCTCGACGGGCACCGACTTCGAACATGGTGACCGATTCTACGCGACCCTCGAGTTCTCGCGCGCGAACCAAGGCGAGGTGATCGACAACGGTGGCACCCTCGCGATGAGCTGCAACTTCGCGTGGTACAGCGGGGCCGACTACGCCTTCGCCAGCGGTGGCGAGTGCGACGTGCGACGCAGCGGTGGCGGCTACTCTGTGTCGATCCTCCAGACCACCGGCGATGGCACGCAGGTGGCCGGCGACATGCAGTTCGCGCCGGTGCCCAACAGCATCGATACCTTCACCCCGGGCTACGGCTGCGCCGACGGCGACTCGTGCCTCTCGCTCGACCCCGACGAGTACGACCCCGAGACGGGCTTCTGCATGCCGACCACCAACCTCAAGTCGCTCGCGGCACCGTGCACCAGCGAGTGCGGCGAGCAGCTGCAGGTCGAAGTGGGCGGCACCCAGACCTGCATCTGCACGTCGGTGTGCGGCAGGGTCGACGCGGGCGGTGGCGGCGATCCGCCGACATGCGACCCGGCCTACGGCTGCGTCGATTTCTGAGCGACACCGCTGGGCCGCGCAAGATCCGTCAGCCGGTCGCCGCCCAGCCGAGCGCTGGGGGTCGTGCCATGCGGTACGCGGGATCACCGACAAACGGCGCCTGGCGACCGAGAACCGCTACGCGATGAGTGCCTGAACCGCCCGCTCTCAGCTCGAGCTTCACTCGAGCAGGCCTAGCACCCGTCCGCCGTGGCCCATCGCCGCCATCGCATGCTGCACGTAGTCGATGCGAATGTGCGGCGAGCCCATGTGCTCGGAGAAGCCGCCGGCGACCGGGTGCGGACCGGAGGTCGCAAACGTGTTGACCTCGTCCCACTGCTGATGCAGCAAGAACGTCAGCGCGCGTCGCAGCCCGTCCTCGTACTCGGGCAGCGAGAGCCCGCGGGCGCTCGCGATCGCCAGCGCTGCTGACATCGCCTCGCCAAACCCGGCCGAGCCAGTGTTGTGGGGCAGCAGCACGTTGCCAACGCCGTAGCCACCGACGAACTCGGGCGCGACACCATCGCGTTCGTCGAAGATGAGCCGGGCCTTGTAGCGCACGTAGTCGAGGCAGAACTGCTCGTAGCCGTCGTGACGGTGATGACCGAGCGAGGCCCGCGCCGCGAGGCAGTGCCAGTTTTCTTCCATGAAGAAGAAGTCGGCACCAAAGTTCGACCAGTAGTCGGTCGCGGTATACGTCATGGCGAGCTCGACGGCAGCCCGCACCGTCGCGTGATCGACGAACTCGACGGCACCCGGCGCTGTCTCGGCGACCGTCGCTTCGAGCAACGACAGGGCAAACACCGCCTGCCCGACCGCGTAGAGCGGATCAGGACCGGGCTCCGGCGCACCTGCGCCGAGATCGAAGCGGGGGAAGAATCCCCCGTCGGCACGCTGCATCGCCAGCAAGAATCGGGTCATGCGATCGATGTCGGCATCGAAACGGTCACCGACGAGATCGCGACAGGACAACAGCGCGATGGTCGCCAGCGCCGTGTCACCCAGCCCGATCATCTTGACGGCCTTCTCGGCCGGATAAAACAGCATGGCGAGGTCGTCGTGACGGCGCTGCGTCGACACCAACATCTCCAGCGCCGCGGTGGCCACCTCGCGGGCGCGTGCTCGGTCCTCGGCGAGCTCGCACACGACCAGCGTGGTACCGGCCTGGCGCGCGAGCGAGAAGCCCGCGAAGGAGACCTTGCCGATGAACGGGTCGAGCCGATACTCGAAGCGACCATCGTCGCCCTGCGCGGCCAAGATGTAGCGTTCGGCGGCGACCTTGCCGGCGCGCAGGTTCGCGGCGTCCAGCGGTGGACCGGCCTCGCGCAGGCGGTGCAGCGCGTGCAGGCGACCTTGGGCATCCGCGACGAAGCTCGCGGTCTCGATCCGCACCAGGCCCTCGACATCGGGGGTCGGCTCGAGACCCATCGCCCGGCGCAGCTGACGAGGATCGAAGCCAAAGCGCAGCTCGGGAATCACCGGTATCGGCTTGCTGACGTTGAAGGCGTCGAGCGCCAGCAACTGCCAGGGCACCAGACAGTGGTTGCCCTGGCACACGCCGTCGAGTCCAGCGCGCAGCAGCAGCCCATCCACGACCGGCGCAACATGCTCGAGCGGATCGGTCGCAGTCACCACGTCGACTGCGATTGGCCCCGCGGCTGCGTTGCCTTCGAGGCGAGCCTTCAGTGCCGCCTGCGCCGGCGCGAGGCTTTCGGCCTGGAGGCAGTCGTGCTCGACGGTCGTTTCACCCTCGACGGTGTGCAACCACGTCACGATGATCGACACCGGCACCTCGGCAGGCGGCTTGGCGCAGCGTGCCGCGGCGGTCGTCATCAACGAGCGGGGCCCCGTGGGTGAAGCTCCGCGTCTGGTCGCGGCAGGGATCGCCGCTGCGATGCTCGCTTCGATCCGTGCCCGATCGACGACCTCTTCACCCACCGCCACGCTTGCGGCCCGCGCCTGGGCGTGCAGCGCTCCGGCCCCGAGCCCACACAGCGCGACGATGGCACCGGACACCACACGACGACGACCCGGTAGGCCGCCGGTCAACGCCAACCCCCACGCCGCGAGCGGGATCGTGACAAACGCGGCGATGCACCACACCAAGCCCAGCGCAACCGCGACGCCCCGGCCCAACCCGCCATACAGCGCGGCGATTGTGCTCGCCGACGTCACCAGGTTCCAGGTCAGATAGCCCAGGTAGGTCAGCGACACCAGCGACTGCACGCGCCAGGCCCGGGCCCGCGCAGCGCTTCCGATCCACGCCAGCAGTGCCGTCACCGCGTGGGTCGCACCCACGGCCGTGGTGATGATCGCAAACGTCGTCCACGCATGCCACGGCAGCACGGTGGCGGCCCAGCCACACAGGACGGCGACAAAGCTACAAAGCGCCGCGAGGATCCAGCGAGGGAGATTCGTTTGCGTCATCGTCAGGCGAGCGCGCGGGTCAACTGCATGCGCCAGTCGACGCCGACGATCTCACCGACGCCCATCCCCGTCCACACGTTTTCGCCCTGCAACGGCTCGCTCGAGACGACCAAGTGCTTGACGTAGCCATCATCGGTGGGCCGCTCGCACTGGGCACCGAAGCTCGGGCACGCTTCGCGGTCTGGGCAGCGCTGCTTGTACGTGGAAAAGTGCAGGCCCTTGCCACCCTGATGGGCGACCATCGTCGTGCCGTTGGTGATGACGAAGGTGAGAAAGGTGGAGTCCGAGGGGCCGTCATCCCGCTCGCACACTGGGCCAGCGAGCTCGACGACCTCGGTGATGGTCTCCCGGATCGCCGCAATGACCTCGGCGAGCGGGTACCCGGGTCGGGCCAGATCGCAGCGCCGGGCCATGTTGCCCAGCAACAGATAAAACAACACCTCGCTGTCGGTGTCGCCGAGGATGAACCGACTCAGGACCTTGGGGATCCGTGAGATCAGCTCGGTCCGGATCTCGGCGAAGCGACCGACGTTGCCATTGTGCACGAACACCCACGGCCCGTACTGAAACGGGTGGGTATTGATGATCGACAGCCCACCTTGCGTCGCCCTACGCAGGTGCGCGAGCACCGTCTCGGAGGTGACGATGCCCGACACCCGTCGAAACAGATTGTCGTCGATCGCGGTCGCGACGCTCTTGATGACGTGAGGCGCCCCGCAGTTGTAGTAGGCAACGCCCCACCCGTCGGGATGGCGGCCGCTTTGCTGCATCAGCGCGTTGTCGGCGCTGACCAAGGAGCGGTGCACCTGGCTCTGGATGACGGAACGAAACCCGAAGATACGACACATGATCGGCGCCGATCCCTGCGCAGAGCGTAGCAGGCACGCCTAGAGTGCTCCAACTTTGCCGCGGGGGCGACAGTGCGGCAAAGTGTGCGAGCCCACGATGGGCCACACCATGGTACGCGCGAGATCGATCTTTCTGGCCCTGTCGTCGGCCGTGTCGTTGGCCGCGTGTTCGGACGCAGGTAGCGCGAACGATGAGGCGACCGGTACCGGCACGAGCACCACCACGGCGATGACTTCGGCGCCGCCGACCACGACCATCGATCCCGGCGACAGCGGCTCGACCTCGGCGAACCCTGGATGTCCGGTCGCCGTGGTTGGCTGCCCATGCGGCCCGGGGATCGAGTGCGTCGACGGGGCCGACTGTGTCGCCGGCACCTGTACTGCGGCGTCGACGACCTCGGGGGATCCGACGACCAGCGGAGACTCCGGGGAAACCACCGCCGGGCCCGCCGCGTGCGGCAACGGCATCGCCGAGCCCGGCGAGCTGTGCCTGGGCCAGCCCGCGATCCTCATGATGGGCACCGCGCCGGCCGACGTGGGTGTCGGCAACTTCGACGGCGATCCGGCCCTCGACCTCGTCACCGTCAATCGCGACAGCGACGAGCTCGCGCTGCGACTCGGCGACGGCACAGGCGCGTTCGGCGTGCGCACGACCTACACCGTAGGCGCCCAGCCCCAGGGGCTGGCGATCGGTGACTTCGACGGCGACGGGCACAACGACGTCGCCGCGGTGGGCACTGGCCCCGGCATCGTCACGTGGCTGCGTGGCGCGAGCAACGGCAGCTTCATCGCCAGCGGCGATTTCGCGACCGGTGTGGGGCCGCGAGGGATCGTGAGCAGCGATTTTTCCGCCAATGGTCGCGACGACCTCGTGGTCGCCAACGCCACCGACAACACGATCGGCATTCTGCTCGCGACCGACGTTCCGTTCGCGGCGATGGTCGCCCTGGCGGTCGGCACCGGTCCCCGCGCGATCGCACTCGCAGACGTCACGGACGACGGCGCTCTGGATCTGCTCGTCGCCAACTCCGACGCCGACTCCGTGGGCTTGCTGCTCGGCAACGGCAGCGGTCAATTCGGCGCAGCGGTGTCGTTTCCGGTCGGCGACGAGCCCCGTGCAGTGGCGGGAGGCGACGTCAACGGTGACGGCCTCGCCGACGCCATCACCGTCGAAGGCTCGGGCGCGATCACCCGTCTGCTCGGCAGCGGCGTGGGCAGCCTGGGCGCTGCCCTACCCTTTGCGAACGCTTCGAGTCCCAGCGACGTCGTGCTGGTCGATCTCGACATCGATGGTGATCTCGACGTGGTCGTCGCCAGCACCGGCGATGCGACCCTGCGGGTGCTGCTCAACAATGGTCGAGGTGCCTTCGCGGAGGCCCAGCAAGTCATCACCGGGCTGAGCCCTGTGGCCGTGACGACCGGCGATCTCAACGACGACGGGCTTGCGGATCTGGTGTCCGCCGATCAAGGCAGCAATACCGTGACGATCGTGGTCTCGGGCGCGTAGCGCCGAGTGTGGTGTCAGCACCACCGAGGTCGGCACCTTTAGGGCTCGACTTCACGCACGTCGGCGGGATCGACGTCGATGATCCGACCGGGTGATGCGCCTGCGCCCTGGGTCACGCCGCCGATTTTCGCGCGCAATCGATCCTCGAAGGCGTGGCGCACGCGGACGCCCAGCGATCGTCGCACCGGCGGCAGCAGCAACAGCAGCGCCGCGACATCACTGAGCACGCCGGGGATCATCAGCAACACGCCCGCGACCACCAACATCGCACTGGTGGCGAGCGCGGCAGCGGGCACGGTGCCCGCCATACTGGCCTGCTGCCAGCCCGCGAGCGCACGCCGACCCGCGCGGCGTGCGACCCAGGATCCGACGATGCCGCTGCCGACCACGAGCGCGAAGATCGAGCCAACCCCGATACTTCGCCCGAGCACGACCAGCAACCAGATCTCCAGCGCGACGAATCCCGTCAGCAGCAGGGGGACGTGACGCCTCACGACCACCAGTGTACCTCGTCGGGTCGAGCGTGTAGCCGATCGTGTGCTAGCGTTGCCCGGCTTTGGCCATCGAACGATTTGTGGTGGAGTCGACCATGCCGGCGAGCGCTGCGGAGGCGTTTGCCTGGCACGAGCGGCCCGGCGCCTTCCAACGGCTGAATCCCCCGTGGGATCCCGTGCGCGTTCTCCAGCGCGATCCGTCGCTCGCGGTCGGGGCGCGCACGGTGATCCAGATGCAGATGGGACCGGTCCCGATCCGCTGGGTCGCGGAGCACACCGGCTATGAGGCTGGCGCGTGGTTCCGCGACGAACAGCGCGAGGGCCCCTTCTCGCGGTGGGTCCACACCCATCGGTTCGTCGCCGGCGACGACGAGCACAGCACCCTGGTCGACGAGATCGAGTACGAGCTGCCGATGGGCGCGCTCGGCAAGCTCTTCGCGGGTGGATCCACCCGCGCCCGGCTCGCGCGGATGTTCGCCTACCGCCACGCACTGACGCGGGCTGACCTCGAGCGCCATCGGCGTTTCGCCAGCATGCCGCCACGCACCATCGCGATGACCGGCGCCAGCGGCATGCTCGGGACGGCGCTCTCGGCGTTTCTGACGACCGGTGGACACACGGTGCGCGCGGTCAAGCGCGGTGACTTCTCCGCGCTCGAGGGCGCCGACGCGGTCGTGCATCTCGCCGGCTCTGCCATCGGAGCGCGGTGGAACGCCGCGCGCCGACTGGAGCTGGTCAGCAGCCGAGTGGACTACACCCGAGCCCTGGTCGATGCCCTTGCAGCGCTCGGCGCTCGACCGAGTGTGTTGCTTGGCGGATCGGCCATCGGAGTCTACGGCGATCGCGGTGATGAGGTCCTCGATGAACGCTCGCTGCCCGGCGAGCGCGGCGATCGTGGCGCGGCCATGCTTGCCGGGCTGTGCATGGACTGGGAGGCCGAATCACTGCGCGCGCGCGAGCTCGGCTTGCGGGTCGCGTTGCTGCGCACCGGGGTCGTGCTCGCCGCGCAAGGCGGCGCGCTTGCCCAGCTCCTGGGTCCGTTTCGCGCGGGTGTCGGCGGGCCGTCGGGTCCCGGCTCGCAATGGATGAGCTGGATCGGTCTCGAGGACACGATCGGCGCGCTCCACCACGCGCTGATGTCATCGGTCGAAGGCCCGGTGAACCTCACCGCACCCACTGCGGTGCGCAACGAGGAGCTCGCAAAGACACTCGCGAGCGTGGTGTCACGTCCGGCGGTGTTTCGCACCCCGGTCGCCGTGCTGCGAGCGCTGTTCGGCGAGATGGCCGACGGCACGATCCTCGCGAGCCAGCACGTGGTGCCGCAGGTGCTGCGGGATTCGGGGTTCGCGTTCTTGCAGCCAGAGCTCGAGGCGGCACTGCGCTTCACGCTGGGGCTGAGCTAGGAGCCTGACCCTGTAAGGGTCTGGCTCCTCCGTGCCCGCGC
>CANLQR010000248.1 GCA_947492135.1 Deltaproteobacteria bacterium
GGCGCGGCCCCCGATGCGGTTCGACCATCGCACGTGGTCAGCTGGGTCGGCTCTGCACCCGCGACTTCCTCGGACGCGGGCAGACACCCGACATCACAGCAGACGAAGCCGTCTGCACCGGAGCCCAGCAGCGGTACGGCCTCGCCGACCAGGCGCAACGACAGCGGCACCGATGCACCCCAATCAGGAATGCACAGGCGCTTGGGGACCCGCGCGACCGGCTTCTGGTCACCGCCACCCAGCGGTCCGATCGAGGCATCGAAGGTGTAGCTGAGCGCCGCGAGGGGGCCCGAGGGCGCCGCTGACACGGTGAATGAACGGACGATGCCCACGTTGTCCAGTTCGGCTTCGCAGTAGGTGTAGACCTGAGCTTCGAAGGTTCCGTCCGCGGCTGTCAGTGTACTGCCGTTGTCCGCGGGTCGGCCCGCGAGGGCGAGCACGCACTGGTTGGTGTCCGGGTCGCAGAACTGTTCATCCGCGATGCAGCCGGCGTCGCTGGTGCATTGCGAAGGGCGGTCCTCGAGCTTGACCGAATCGATCGCGTGAACGCCAAGCCGCGGCATCGACTCGGTGTCGGCGTGCCGCAGCGTCAACGGGACGTCCGCGACCACCGCCCGGGTCTCGAGGGTCTGGCCGTCGATGACCACGACCTCGCCGGCGAGCGTGCGGTTGCAGCGATCCTCGTACTTGTAGGAAAATCCGAAATGCGGGTTGCCGATCGCCGTGCAGTGGCCGAGATCGGGCAGACAGAAATTCGGATCGTTGACGTCGCACGCCTCGCCCGACTCGTCGAGTGCACAGCACTGGGTGTCCAGGGTGCAGGGCTTGTTCGGAGCCACCAGCATCTGCAGCACAGGGGCGCCGTCGGTCGGGATGCTGCGCCACAGCACGAATCCACCGTCCTTCAGCACGGGCGGCAGGACGTCGAACGGGTGGTAGCGAGGCCAACTCAGCGCGGTCGGCAACAGCGTCGCAACCTCACCGGTGTTGTCGATCGACGGGTAGTCGATGCGCGGCGGGGCCAGCGGTGCCCTCGCAAACCGCGACGGTTGCGTCAGCTCCATCGCGCCGACGAGCAGGTCCTCGACGACGGGCATTCCGGGAACCGCGGGGTCACGGACGTAGGCGACGATCTCGAAGGTCTGCTCGAGCTCGCGGCCGGTTAGAGAGAGCATGGACTGGGTCCGCACAGTCTCCTGGTCGCAGCCGGTGACCTCGGCGCGAAACACCACCTGACCGCCAACGAGTTCTTGGATGTCGAACCCCAAGTCCGCGAGCGGCGGCAAGTTGCTGGCAGGCACGCACACCCGCGTGTCCGGAGCGCACAGCTCCCCTGAGGGGCAGTCGTCGTCGTTGTCGCACTCCTGTGGGACTGGCAGGGGCGCGAGCGTGCTGCATCCGAACAACAAGGGGCCGATGCGGAGCAAGGTGGCGCGTGCGTGCGTGATCATCCGCCGTCCACCTCATTGCACAGACATTCAGCCTCGGCGTCGTTGGGGTCGCGACACTCGAAGACGTAGTCGATCGTCGCGTACGTGGCGCCCGCGGCGAGGTCAGGCACGCCCGACTGCTCGTTGCCGAAGGCCGGATCACCATCCGCTTCGAAGGCAGGATTGCCATCGAGGTCGAGGGCCCGCGGTCTGAAGAACGGCCGATCCGTGACCATGAAGCGCAGCGTGTGCAGGCCGGGGACGAGCGGGCGTCCGGCGTCGTTGCAGAGGTCGATTTTGCGGTCGCCGGTCGAGTCATCCAGGGGAAAAACCGAGAGGCCAGCCGCGGCCCGGCCGTTGGGCGGCGCAGTGCGGTCGCCAGCCTGGTCGTCACCGTCGTCGATGCGCTCGCCGGCGCGTCCGGGCTCCCAGTGATCGCGGTAGGCCACGGCGTGCTGCGGATCCTCGTCAGCCGCGTCGGGGTCGATCAACACGACGCCAAAGATCGTGTCCCGCGGCTTCTCGCCGTCGCGATCCGCGTCCTCGGCGTAGATCTCGAAGCTGGCAATCGCGCGGCGATCACCCGCCGGGCACACGCAGAAATCGCCGTCGGGCGGCAGCACCAGGCCCGACGCGCGGGTTCTGCGGACCTGCGGACAGTAGGTGGCGTCGAACTCGGCCTCGAGATCCGGCGGATTGCAGCGCTGATCCATCTCCTCGAGCATCGGCGCGCGCTGCACGATGCGTACTGCGTTTTCGTTGTCGATGCCGCTCTCGATGCGGATATCGCGGTCGGGCAGGATGCACCCCGTCAGGTTGGCGACGATCACGAGTCCGGCAGCGCCGCAAGCGCGAGTCATCACATCACCTCCACGCAGTTGCAGTTCTGCGGTTCGAGGTCGAGGCCGTCTGCACACCGAAACGCATAGTCGGCGATCGCATAGCTCGCGCCTCCAGGGAGATCGGGGACGCCGATCGCGGCCTCCTCGATCGGGACGCGCAGCGGCTCGCCGGCGTCGTCCTGCACGCTCTCGCCGTCGTCGTCGAGCTCCAGTGGCCGATACCACGGACGATCCGTGACGATCAGGCGAAGCGAGTGAAGGCCCGGCTCGAGCTTGGCGCCAGCGTTGTCGTTGCACAGATCCACGCCGGTCTCGGCCCCGAGCGTCCAGCGCCGCACGAGCGGCTCGGGGCGCTCCACGGCGTCGGTGTAGCTGTTGAAGCCGAGGTTGACGTTGGCCGCGGGTACGCTCGGCGGAAAAAGGTTGGGGTAGGCGACGAATGGCGCTGGATCGACCGTCGCTGCGGGAAGATCGAGCAGCAATGCACCGATGATCGTGTCCTTCGGACGGCCGTCGTCGTCGAGGTCGGGGTCTTCGACGTAGAGATCGAAAAAGCTCAGCGCGTTGCCGTCACGACCGGGACACACGCACAGCGGCGTCGCGGGATTGATCGCACCGAACGGCAGGGTCTCAGGCACCAGTGGGCACGAGGTGAGGTCGATGGAGGCGGCGTTGCAGGCATCGGTCGCCTGTTCGCTGACGGCCACCGCCTGCACCAGACGAACCGTGCCAGGATTGGACGCGTCGCCTTGGACCCGCAGGCCCGAGTCAGGGATGATGCACGCGACGAGTAGCGCTGCTCCGATCGCAGCCACAGTCGCCCGCGTGAGGCCGGGGGCCTGCGGGCAACGCGAGGCGATCGTAGATGCGCTACGGACCACCGTCTTTGCCTTCCTTCTCGAGGTGCCGAAAGATGGTGCGCGGATCGACGCCCAGGTCGCGGGCGGTCTTGGTGCGATTGCCACCGTTGAGAGCGAGCGCGCGGTTGATGTACTCGCGCTGCCAGGCCTCGCGAGCGTCGATCAGCGGGACGATCAGCTGGTCGTCGACCTTCGCCCCCTCGGGCGCCTCGAGATCCAGATCCTTCGCCGTGATCTGGATGCCGTCGGCCAGCACCAGGGCCTTCTTGATGAGATTCTCGAGCTGCCGAATGTTGCCGGGCCAGCCGAACTTCATCATCGCGTAGGCCGCGGACGGTGCGAACGCCCGCGCGGCGTCGATGTTGCGCCCGTACTCCTTGGCGTAGCGGTTCACCAGGTAGCGCGCGATGAGCATCACATCGTCGCCACGCTCGCGCAGCGGCGGGAGCTCGACGCCGATGACGTTCAAGCGAAAAAACAGGTCTTCGCGAAAACGGTTGTGGCGGACCTCGTCGGCGAGGTCGCGATTGGTGGCGGCAACGACCCGAACATCGATCGGCATCGTCTTGGCTTCACCGACCCTCTGGATCTGTCGCTCTTGCAGGACGCGCAGCAGCTTGACCTGCAGGTGCAGCGGCAGCTCGCCGACCTCGTCGAGGAAGATCGTGCCCTTGTCGGCCGCCTGGAACTTGCCGATCTGGTTGGCGATCGCGCCGGTGAACGAACCCTTCATGTGGCCGAACAGCTCGGACTCGATGAGATTTTCCGGGATGGCGCCACAGTTGACGGTGATGAACGGCCCCTTGCCCCGCGGCGAGCGGTTGTGCACCTCCTGGGCGATGAGCTCCTTGCCAGTGCCGGTCTCGCCAGTGATGAGCACCGTGATGTCGGTACCGGCGACCTTCTCGACCCGATTGTAGACCTCGATCATCTGCGGGCAGCTGCCGATGATCTCGCCGAACTTGAACTGCTCGAGACGCTCCGCGAGCTCGGCAGTCTCCTCGCGGAGCTCGACCAGCAGTCCCGCGTTCTTGATGAACAAGGCGGCCTGCGCCGCGAAGAGCTTCAGCATCTCCAGCTGTTCGGCCCGAAACAGGTCGCGGACATCGTCGTTGCCGACGTAGATCAGTCCGAGTAGCTCACCGCGCACGATCAGTGGCACGCACATCACGCTGCACAGCTTGAGATTGATGACCGACAGGCTGCTCTGAAACCGCGTGTCGCTGTAGGCGTCGCTGATGATCTGGGCCTGCCGCGAGGTGATGACCTCCCGGATGATGTTGTCCGACAGCAGCTCTGCAGGATCGTCGACCGGTTGGCGTTCGAGGTTGCGGGCGACACGGATCTGGTAGTTGCCGAGGTCGTCGGCGAGGACCAGGAACCCCTTGTGAGCGCGGGTCAGTGCGACGACCTGGTCGATGAGCTCGGACAGCAGGTGCTCGAGGTCGCCCGGACGCAGCAACAGCTCGGAGAAGTCGACCAGGCGTCTGACCGCGTCGAGCTGGTGGGCTTGGACCGCATCGATGGTCTGGGGCTTGGACTCGGTCGCCGCTGGCGCCTCGTCGGTTGCGCTGAAGGTGAGCTCGCAGTTGCCGACCACGACCACATCGCCGTGGCGCAGTTCGTGGCTGCGGCACTTCTTGCCGCGCACGAAGAACACCGCCGCACGCTGGGCCGATTCGAGCATGAAGCGCCCGGGCTCGTGCATCAGTGTGCAATGCGTCGGCAGCACGTCGGGGCCGGGCAGCACGAGGTGACACTCCGACGACGATCCGATCGACGTCAGGTGGCGGACAATGGCGTGGCGGCTCGGGCGGCCGCCGGGGGCGGTGAGTTGAAAGTGCGGCATCAGAACCGGACGTGGACGCCGAGGCCGACGCCGCGAGGCGACACCATCGGGGCTGTTCGCAGACTAGCACGGGGTTTGCGAGGGGAGGGCTTGCGGGTACCGGGTGCGCCCGGTGCGTTGCGGCGCGTTCCGGTCGATGCCTTCTTGCGGTCGGCGTCGAGCTCGCTGCGCGGTTTTCGACTGATGCTCAGGGTCTTGTCGGCCTTGAACCGGATCTGCGCGATGACGATGTCGAGGGCGACCACGCCAAGCAGCATCCAGGCCACGACTTCCTCACCCTTGCGGCGCTGGACGATCGCGTCACGGCGCCGTTCTAGCGCGGCCTGATCCTTGACGCCGCGGGGGTCGCAGTCCAACGAACCGTTCTGGAAGCCGCGCGTCCGGCGGCAGCCGTCGACCACCGTGCGCTGGATCAACAAGCCGATGCCGGCAGCACCGAGGAGGGCCTCGGCGGCCAGGAACGACCCCCCCAGCGCAAGGTCGCCGTTGTAGAAGTGGCCGAAGCCGAACGGGATCGCCGCCAGCACGCGGGTGCGGGCGACGGTCTCGCGGACCTCGACTTCCTGGGCCTCGAATCGCGTCCGCAACGCGGCGTAGCTCTGCTTTTCGCGGGCCACCTCGTCGCGGCTGCTGGCGTGGTCGCTCTTGCACACCACGAGGCTGGCTTCGCATTCTTCCCCGGCGCGGCCGGCCCGCTCGATGCGAAGCTCGCCGTAGAGGTCGTAGAGCTCGGGGCCGTAGGTGACGGTGGGCATGCGCCAATCGGGCGAAGCGTTCATCAATCGCGTGAGGTATTTCGTCGCTTGATCGCGGCGCTCGGTCGCCTCGATAGACTTGTCGCCGAGCCACGCGTCGGCGAGTAACACCAACATCGTTTCGCGCTCGGCTGGTTCGAGCGCTGCGTCGGGATTGGCGGCGAGTGGTTCGAGCAGCGCCCGCACCGTCGCGAAATCGCCGGCACGCCAGGCCTTGTCGGCGTCGGCGAGCACCTCACGCGCGAGCGGGGTGGCTGTCGTGGCCTTGGTGGCACCCCCCGAGGGCGTCACCGCGGGCCCAAGGGCCACGGTCAGACAGAGCCATCCGATGAGGACCGCGTGCATCGAGCCGAACGAGGGCGAAGCCTACCCCGATCTGCGGGTTGTACCCAAGGGGTCACCCAGGGGTGCGCGGCTCGAGGTCGAGTCGCACCCGGTTCTCGCCCGGATGCAGGACCAAGCTCACCGTCTTGTTCTGGTAGTTCTCGTTCTTGAACAGCAGCCTGACGCTGCGCTTGTCCTTGCCTTGGTCGAAGGGGACGGCAGGAAATTTGTCCGCCATGGCGGTCCGGCTGGGGCCGAGCAGTCCGTCGGGGCAACCCAACTCGCAGGTCACAGCCAAGCCGTTGGGAGCCCCGGCAAAGGTCAACTTGGCGGGCTTGGGCAGCAGCGTGAGCGTGATGGGGCCGCGCAGGCAGTCGGCCCGCGTGACCCGCCGAAGAGCCCGCCACGCGCCGTCATCGATGGACAGGTCGGCCTCGGCGCCATCGAACAAGACGTTCACGGTGAGACCTTCGATCTTGACCGACGTCGCGATGCCCTCGGTCGGGCGGACGCGCAGCGACAGGTGTTTCGCAGTGGACACCGCGATGCCTTCGAGCTTCACGTCGCAGCTGGTCTTGGGGGGAGTGCGCGGCGGCGATGGACGTGCGAGCGGCTTCCCCACCGGGCGGGGTCGTCCGGAGGGGTCCTCAGAGGTGGCCTCGCCGTCGGTGGCCGCGCTGTCGACTGCAGCCGGGACCGACGCGGGCCCAGCTTCCGACGAGTTTGCCGCGGGCGTGGTCGAATCCTCGTCTTCGGGTGGGTCCGTGCGCGGATCCACGGCTGGAGCCGCCGGCGTGTCCGGCAGCGTCGGGTCGCGCATCGCGACGCCGAGTCCCGGCTGCGTATCGGCGACCGCGACGGGCTCGTTCCACTGCACTCCCGGCAGCAGGATCGCCCCCGCCACCACGAGGCCCACGAGGCCCAGTGCCGCCGCGCCGAGCATCAGTTGGCGCAGATGACGAGCCCGCACGCGCAGTCGAACCAGCAGCGCCCGCGCCTCGCGGTTGTCCTTGTCGTGTTCGAGAACGCGGCCGAGCAACCGCAGCGCGCGGGCGTGCAGGCCTTCTCCAGCTGCGCGCTGGGCCCGGGCCATCAGTGCGGTCGACACCCGCGCATCGAGATCGATCACGGCCGCGCCGGCCCCGTGAAAGTACGTCCGCAGCTCCGTTGCCGTGGGTTCGAGACCCATCTCCGCGAGATACAGCTCGAGCTCGCGAGCCATCGACTCTGCGGACTGGAACCGCTCGTCGGGATTGGTCGCGAGGGCCTTGGCGAGGATCGCTTCGAGCTCCTGATCGACCAACGCATTGACGGTCGACGGCGCGGGGTAGTTGCCGTCGGCGATGCGGTTGAGCACCTCGTGGGGATTGCGACCAGCGAACGGTAACTCTCCGGTCGCAAGCTGGTAGAGCAGGATGCCGAGCGAGAACAGATCGGTCCGGGCGTCGAGCGGGCGGCCGTTGATGAGCTCGGGCGCCATGTAGGCGGGCGAGCCGATCAGTTGGCCGGTCATCGTCAATTTTTGATTGTCGAGGATCTGCGCGATGCCGAAGTCCATGAGCTTGAGGCACCCGTCATCGCGACGGATCATCACGTTCTCGGGCTTGATGTCGCGATGAACGATGTTGCCTTTGTGCGCATGCATCAGCGCGAGGGCGAGGCGATGGACGACCAGCGCCGCAACCGCCGGGCGTGCGACGTAGTCCTCGTCCAACCACTCACGCAGGGTCGGCCCGTGGATGAACTCGGTGACGATGTAACTCGCGTGGGCTTCGCTGCCCGAGTAGTCGTAGATCTCGAGAATGTTCTCGTGGCGGAGCGTGGCCACGGCGATCGCCTCGCGTTCGAGGCGCTTGCGGGACTCGGGGCGGTCTGCGAGGTGCGGGTGCAGCACCTTGATCGCGACCTCGCGCTTGAGCACGCTGTCGATCCCCCGATAAACCACGGCCATGCCGCCATGCCCGACTTGTTCGAGCACCTCGTACTTGTCGAGCTTGGTTCCGGCGAGCGACGGCAACGAGAGCGAATCCAGTCCCCCGGATTGGGGAGTGTGCGCGGGAGCGCGAACACAGAAGAAGTGGAGGCCAAGGGGCTGGCCCCGGGTGAAATGGGGGCGAGCTGATGTCAAACGCTCGGCAAAGCCAAAGGACCCCCGAGCGCTTCGTCCGGCTCGGCGACGCCAGTCTAGCCGGATCACGCGCGGGCGGACGACCCCCGGGACCGTCGCGGTGGCGACCACTCCTGCGCAATCGGCGGGATCCGGGGTGCGCGCCTTGTGCATGGTTTGTTGGGCGGCTTGCCCCATGTGCTAGAATCCGTGCTGGCAGCGATGTCTGGAACCGTGTTTCACCCCATCTCCGTCGTGGATCCCGGGGTCCGGCACGTGCTCGATGGGGTCTCGCAACAGGTCCTGGCGCGCCCTGACGCTCCGGCGCTACGAGCGCGGGTCGGTGGGTCGTGGCAAGCCACGTCGTGGAAACAGTGGGAGCAGGGCGCAAGGGAGATCGCCGCGGGGCTGGCTGTCCAGGGGTTGGGCCCCGGCAATCACATCGCCGTCCTTGGCCCTGAGACGCCAGCGTCACTCGCGGCCGACCTTGGGATCAGCTGGTTGGGTGCCGTCACCGTTCCGCTGCCGCAGGGCGTCCCGCCGCCGGAGATCGGCGCCATCTTGCGTGACGCCGCGGTGGCCTGCCTCCTGGTCGACGCGGGTCTTGCGAGCCGGCTGGTGGGGATCGAGCACGGCGTGCGGCTGGTGATCGAGCTGCCCACCGCCGAAGGCGAGCGTGCCTCGAGGTCGGGCACCGACTTTGGCGCTGGCCGAGTGACCCTCGAGGCGGTTCGCGAGGCCGGTGCTCGAGCCCTCGCCGAGCCCGGCCCGATCCGCACGCTGATCGACGGTGCCCGCGACCGACTTGGCCGCGACGACCCATGGTCCATCCTCTACACGTCGGGCTCGACGGGTGTGCCACGCGGTGTGGTGATCAGCCACGGCGCCGCAGTGCATCAAGGAACCGCGCTCGCGCGATCGGGACGGCTGGGCGCAGGTGACGAGCAGTTGCTGACCTTGCCCACCGCGCAGATTTTTGGCCGGATGGTGTTGCAGGCCGGCATCGCGGTAGGGATGACCTCCGCGCTGGGGACCTCGCGAAACCTGGATCGCGATCTGATCGAGATCGCACCGGCGTGTTTTGCGACCGTCCCCGAGGTGCTGGAGCGGCTTGCGCTGCGCTGGCGCGAGATCCTCGATAGGGCGACCTGGGCCCGACCCGCGGTCGAGCACGCCCTCGAGGTGGGGCGCCGCGTCAGCGCGCTGCAACAGCGCGGCGAGTCGATCCCGATGAGACTCGCCGTCCAGCACCGCCTCGCCGAGCGCATGGTCTTCGCGCGAATGCGGGCGCTGATGGGCAATCGACTGCACTACGTCGCGTGTGGCGGCGCCGCGCTGCGGCGCGAGATCGCGGATTTTTTCCACGTCTTTGGCGTCCCGGTACTCGAGGGCTATGGACTCACCGAGGCCGGTGGCGTGGTGTCGTGGAATCGCCCTGATCGATTTCGGTTCGGTACGACCGGTGAGATGCTGGCGGGCTGCGAGGTCCGACTCGCCGACGACGGCGAGTTGCTGGTGCGCTCGCCATCGCTCGGTCGGCCGCTGCATCATGATGCCGACCAGCCCAGCGTCGATGCCGAGGGATTCCTGCACACCGGAGACCTCGTCGAGATCCAGCAGGGCTTTGTCCGGATGGTGGGTCGCAAGCGCGACATCATCAAGACCGCGGGGGGGAAGTTCGTGGCACCGCAGAAACTCGAGCAGCGGCTGCGCGGACACGAGGGAATCGCCAGGGTCGTCGTACTCGGCGAGGCGCGCTCGCGCCTCGTCGCGCTGGTCGACATCGACCAGGACGCGATGATGGATCTCGCCCGTCGCGAAGATCTCGGCTGCCGCAGCCGCACCGATCTGGTCGAGCACCCGCGGATCCGCTCGAGGATCGCCGAGGCGATCGCCGCGGTGAACGCGACCTCCGCCAAGCACGAGGTCATCGCAGACTTCGCGCTATTGGCCGAGCCGCTGCGGGTGGCCGCAGGCGAGCTCACCCCCGCCGGAGCCCCGCGCCGGCAGCTCATCGCCCTGCGCTATGCGCAGCAGATCGGCCGACTCTAGGCCCTCCTCGCCGGAGGAATCGGTGGTCGAGGCCGAGCCGGTTCGGCCCCCGTTGGCGAGGCCCCCGCGGGGGACCCAAAGCGGGGCCAACCCGTCCCCAAGTTTGAGCAGAAAACCGCCCTTGCGACCGCTGCGGGGCGTTTTCCCCGACTCCACATACCAACGGGGGCTTGACGGCGACGGCCGAGACGCGATAAACGCCGTGCCCGTTGTGTGGGCAGCGATGTCCACGGTTGCGCGCAGGGCCATAGCTCAGGGGTAGAGCGCTACCTTGACACGGTAGAAGTCGACGGTTCGAGACCGTCTGGCCCTACAAGGGCAGCCCGGAGCCGAATTCGGCCACCGGGCTGCCGGTTTTCTACGAGCGGCGCCTCTCGCGGCGCCAGTGCTTGGATTGGCGGCGCTGCTTGACGAGCGAGCGCGCGGCGTCCCAAGCTCCACCCGGCCAAAGCCCCCACCCACGGGGACCCTCGCTGCACCGCCCGAACCGGAGTCATCGCCATCTCTCGCACGAAATCCAGACCCGCCCCGCGCCCGTCCGAACAGCATCGCGTGGGTCGTCGTATCCGCGCCCGCGAAGTTCGCGTCATCGACGAACATGGCGAGCAGCGCGGCGTCATGACCACGCAAGACGCAATGGATCTGGCTTTGGCTGCCGGCCTGCAGCTCGTGGAGGTCAATCCGAAGGCCGTTCCACCGGTCTGCAAGATCATGGACTATGG
>CANLQR010000249.1 GCA_947492135.1 Deltaproteobacteria bacterium
CCGACACGCGGATTTTCAGTCCGCTGCTCTACCAACTGAGCTACCTGGGCGGCTTGCTTAGGGCTGATGTGCTACGCGATTTTTCGCGCCGACGCAAGACCCCGCGGGCGCATCGCTGCGATCCAAACTCCGCCCCGCTCAACTGACCGCTTCGCCCTGTGCGGCGCGGATGGTCTGGTGCGCCGCCTCCATGAAGTCACCACGTTGCACGGGGTGCTCATCCAGGAGCTGACCGAGCCCATCGGCCAGCAGCGGGAGGGTGTAGACCGAGGGGTTGCAGCACAGTAGCCACTCGCGTAGCTGCTCGCTGACCACCGAGGCCGCGCGCACGCCGTCGTGACCGGTGACCGCGTAGTGCTCGGCGAACTGATCGCGCAGCCGCGCCAGCACCGGGGCCAGCTCGCCGGACATGATTTTCGAGATCTCGTCCTCGGTCTCGGGCGACATCGGCGGCTCGAAGGCATCATCGCCGTGGGCGGAGAGCAGGAGGCGAAGAGCGTCGACCTGGACGGCGATGAGGCTCCGTACCGGCGAAACGGCGGTGTCGCGCTCGAGCAGCGCAACCACGGTGGCATCCTCGGTCAGCGGGATCACCATCATGCGGGCCGGCCCGAAGTTGATGAGCAACTCGCGAAGCGGCACGCCCACGGTCTCCGAAGCGACCGTCATCCGACGTACGGTCTTGGCGACGTCGTTGGCAACGACCGCAGGCAAACCGCTGCGGGCCCCGGCCGCCATCGCGCCGTCGGCCGTCGCGATCAGAGCGCCACGGACGCCGGCAACGGCTCCGAGTTCTTCGAGCAGATCGAGCAGCTGCTCGCGAGTTCCTTCGCTCACTCGACCCCCATGACGGCGTCGCGGACGGCCTCGGGATCGGCGTCGGGCTCGACCGACAGCACCGCCGATGCGGCGCCCATGCTGACCATCACCATCTGCTGGCCGTTGACCGAGCGCGCGACGACACCGTCGAACACGTTGAACCCGAGCGTGCGGGCAATCCTCGCTGCGCCGCGCATGTAGAAACCTGCCAGGGTCACCAACGAACTGTTGCTGCGCATGTCTTCCGCGAGCACCTTGCCGGTGCTCGAGATGATGGCGACACCGTTGATCCCCTCGAACTGCCAGAACTGGTCGAGCATCCCGCTTCGGGTGTCGGGATCGTCGAAGATGGCGTGGCCTGCCGCAGTGCTCATGGCGGCGGAGTCGTCGGTCGACACCACCTGCGAGCTCTCGCCGAAGGGCGCGCCGCGGTACTCGGGCTTGGTCACCGGCTTGACCCGCGGCACGGGGTGCGTGGGTTCGTCCAACGGGTGAGACTCGAGCCCCCGAGGGACCGCGAGGAGCTCGCTGATGTCCGCGGTCATCGACGACGCTGCGTCGCCCATCGCCTGGTCGTTGAGATCCTCGAACGAGGTCTCCTCCTCCAGCGGGCCGTCGTCGTCGCGCACAGCCAATGGCGTGCGGGCCACAACAGGGGGAGCGACGACCTCGGCGACCGTCGCCGGCGAATGCGGGGCCGCACGGTGTGGAGTCGCGGCGGCCTCCGGGGGCCCAGCGGCAGGCTTCGCGGTCGTGGCCCCCGAGGCTTCGGGCTGCTCGCCAGGATCCAGCCCGAGAATCCCTTCATCGGCCTGGCGCGCCGCCTCGATCAGCAGATGCGTGCTCGAGCGCGTGATGGTCTGTCGCGGCGCCCGCCGATTGAACAACTCCTTGAAGGTGCCGCGGTTGACCGCAAGCAGCTTGTAGAAGGCCGTCTCGCCGCGGAACTCGTCGTACTCGCAGTGGACGACGTCGCCATGCTCGAACCAGATCAGGCCCTTGCCCGAGGGCGTCTGGACCTCGACGAGCTTGTCGCGACCCGACAGTGCGATCATCTGCACGTAGTCGAAGAACTCGAGCTCGATCGCATTGCCATAGAAGCCGCGGCGTGGCCCGGCCTCCTCTAGCGCTGCGACGAGCTTGTCGTAGTCGACCGGCTTGTCGAAGATTCGCACGCCGGCCTTGCCGTACACCGCGCGGACCTCGTCGCTCACCGTGCCCGAGACGATGAAGGCGTGCGTCGACGGCGAGAAGCTGCCGACCCACTGCAACAGCGGCGTCGCTTCCGCGCCACCGATCATCAGGTCCATGATCAACACGTCGAACGGCTCGCTGCGAAAACGATCGATCGCGTGCCGAACGCTCGTTGCCGAGCCGGTCTCAATACCTGCTTTGCGCAGGGCCCGTTCGAGTGGGAAGCGTGAAGTGACGTCGTCATCGACGACGAGCACGCGCATGACCGCTCTGGGGGTAGATCTGCCGTGATCAGGCACCGCTTGGAGGCTGCATGGTACTGGCGCGAGGCCAGCACCCGAAGAAATCGATCAAGGTCGCGGACAGACGCGTTTCCGGGTCGGGCGCGCTCAAGCCGCGCCCCCCCCAGTTGCTCGGATTCGCCCCGGCAAGTGGGGAGATGAGGATAGTCGATACACCATGTTAGCAAGAACGCCCATGCTTGGTCTATCGGCGCGATTTCAGGATGCCTCCATGCCATATTCGCAGCTTGGACTCGATAATTTGGCCAGTAGGCCATTGTGGATCGGCGCGGTAGTGCACTTTTCGTGACAACGGGTACCACGTTGCCCAATTGCAAAGAGCTACTTCGCTCATTCACTTCACGACAAGTACGTATTTTTTATTACAAGAAAATGCTTTTCCACAAGAGCGAGTTCCGATACCCTGTGCTCATGCCGATTCTCCTCGAAGACCTCAATCTGCGTAAGGCCGAGCGTCTGATGTGCCTGTTAGCCCTGGAGAAGGGCGGAAGCATCGTCGATGCCGCCCAGTTGCTCGGAATCACGCGCCACGCGCTCAAGCGCCGGATGATCAAGCACCGGATCGAATCCGCGGTGTCGGAGGAGCGCGAGCCCCGCCTGACCGAGACGAGCCAGCCTGCCGCTGATCCGCGCTGACGTCTTCGGGTGCGTCTAGGGGTCGTCGTCGTCGTCGTCGAGCGCGCCGCGCTGCGCCTCGCGAATCCGACGTATCAGGTCGGCCACCGCCGCACGCACGGCGGGGTCGGCATCGGTCGCGATGAGGTCGGTTCGCTCGACCAGGTCGAGCGCAGCACTCCACCCCGAGACGTACGCAGCGACCTGCTTCGCCGACAATCCCTCGGAACCGGCGATCAGCAGTTGCCGGACCAGCAACACCAGAGGGTCTGGCAGGACAGTGGGTTCGTTCAACCGGCGCGCTCCACGAAGGGCGCGACGATGGCGCCCCCGGTGCGAAGTGTAGCCGACTCGAATTCGACGACCAAAGATCACGCCGACATCGCGTGGACGAGGTTCGCCAAAGCTGTGCCGCGTGTCCGCTGTTTGGACGATGGTATCCTCCGCCCCAGATGGCGGAAGAAATCGATCAGCGCGTACTCGCGCAGGCCATCGACGACATCGTCGCGTCGTATGCCCTACACGGGAACATCAACCACCTCGACGGTGCCAACCTGCCCTCGCGTGCGTTGGTGTC
The DNA here is from genome assembly GCA_947492135.1 of Deltaproteobacteria bacterium. Classification (GTDB taxonomy): domain Bacteria; phylum Myxococcota_A; class Polyangia; order Nannocystales; family Nannocystaceae; genus Xiheibacterium. The sequence goes on from CANLQR010000249.1 coordinate 3,508, forward strand.
GGGCCTGCTCGAAGATCTGCTGTCCATCGCGTTCCCCGGCTACTTCGTGGAGGACGAGGTCGACGCGCTGACGTGCCGGTACTTCGTGGGGGAGCGATGTGTGCGGGTCCTACGCCGCCTCGAGCAGGTGGCGGCACGGGCGTTCTCGTCGGCGGGCACCGAGTCCGCAGCTTCGAACAACGCGCGGGCCCAGCAGCTGGCGCTAGACGTCGTGCGCGAGATCCCGCGCCTGCGTGAGCTGCTCGATACCGATGTCCAGGCAGCACTCGCGGGAGATCCGGCGGCCGCCAGCGCCTCGGAGATCATCATGAGCTATCCCGGGGTCGAAGCCATCGCGGTCCACCGCATCGCCAGCTGCCTTCATCGCTGGGGCCTGCCGCTGATTCCCCGGATGATGACCGAGCTCGTCCATCGGCAAACCGGGATCGACATCCACCCTGGCGCGTCCGTCGGCCACAGCTTCTTCATCGACCACGGCACGGGCGTGGTGATCGGCGAGACGACGATCATCGGAAACCGCGTCAAGCTGTACCAGGGCGTCACGTTGGGCGCGCTTTCCGTCACCGGGGTTCGGCGAAGCAAGCGCAAACGCCACCCGACGATCGAAGACGACGTCACGATCTACGCTGGCGCCACGATCCTCGGCGGCGACACGGTGATCGGAGCCGGATCGATCGTCGGCGGCAACGTTTGGCTCACCCACGGGGTGCCTCCGGGCACCACGGTGATGCTGGACAAGCCGTCGCTTCGGTTCATCGCGGCCGAGCCGTGAACTCTGCCCAACGGTGCTACGGATGGCTCGCGCTGGTCGTGGGGCGTGCCCGCAGCGAGGCGCGGATGCTGCCACGCAGCGCCTCGCGCACGAGGTCTTTGGCGTCCTCGTCGAAGCTGCCGTCCACCATCCACTTCAGATACGCGCGCTCGGTGGGATCCGATGCGGCCCACCGCAGGCTCTTGCCGCGCATCCGGCCAAAGTTGAACACCGGCTCGTTGTCGCGCCAGGCGAAGCGCCGGCCCGCGTCACAGTACGAGTCGTTGTGCTGGGTCGAGAGTGCATGCAGCTCGTCGATGCCCACGCCGATGTCCGCGTACCGGGCGAGCTGACCCGCGAATACCTCGAGCGCTGCGAGGGTGTCGGCCTGCGCGCCGTGGGCGTCGACGAGCTCACGATCTCGATAGAACCGTAGGGCCGCGGCCAGATTCCGTGGCTCGCGTTGATGGTAGATGACCTGGGCATCGATCATGCGCGAGCGCGAGAAGTCCACCACTCGCGAGGCGCGGGTGAACTCGGCCTGCAGGATGCGCACGTCGAAGCGCGTCACCGAGAAGCCCGCGAGATCCGCCCCCGTGAAAACCTCAGCGAGCTCGTCGGCAAGCTTCGCGAACGTGGGTGCGGTCGCGAGATCGTCGTCGTAGATCCCGTGGATCGCACTGGCTTCACTCGGGATGTGAACGCCGGGATTGACCCGCCACGTGCGGGGGGCGTCGATGCCACCAGGCGCGGGATTGACCCGAACGACCGAGAGCTCGACGATGCGATCAGCGTTGGGGTCGGTGCCGGTCGCCTCGATGTCGAAGAACACCACGGGACGCAGCAGCCCCGCGACGAACTCGTCGAAACGCGGGCCGAGGGCTGCCACCTGCGGCGAGTGGCTCGACTCATCGGACTGCGGTGCTGCGGGCGCGTCGTTCATCGACCCGCGGCATACCACGGACCCGCCGGGTTTGGCGCCACGAGGCAAAACGCCGCCCCCAGCGCGAGCGCTCGCAGTCGAACGCTCGCACCTTGTTGCTCGCGTATCGAAAACTACGGACCTCGGGTCAAGCCCGCCTCCGGCCACCGCGGCCAAACCCGCAACCGGCACCGAACCCGCGTGTTGGGCCACGCAGGAACCTTCGCTTGGGCTTCAAGCACTGCCAGGTCATGATCCCGTGGCTTCGTCGCCGACCAACTGATAGCGTGAGGCTGTGATGAGGTACTTCTACGCTCTGCTGCCCATGATTGGTCTCGCTGCGTGCAACGGCGGTCGCGACGACGCGATGGCCCAAAGCGGTGAGGCTGGGATCACGATCAACCCCAGTGCGCCCAGCGCGGGCGAGGATTCCGAGGGCGAGAGCGATCCGAGCGACACCAACGACGACGGCGACAAGCTCGACGTCGGCGGAACCGGTGGGGTCATCCCTTGTGCAGAGGGCGAGGTTTGTGACGAGTGCGTCGAGATGGAGCACACCCCGTGCGATGGCGATTCGACCGACCTGTTCAACGCGATCGGTCTCAACTGTCCCGGCGCTCCGACCGTGACGGGTACCGTCGACGGCAGCCCGGCCGCGATCGGACTGCGCACTGGATTTGGGCCAACGATGCAGTGGAATGCCCGTGAGGGCTCGAAGTTCGCCGTCATCGGCAGCGGCTTCGTGGGCGACCTCGACATGCCCACGCCCGCAGGCGACCTCGACGTGGGCCCGACGCATTGCAACGACGACCTCGGCGCCTTCGATCCCGGGGCCGTGTTGCCGGCGCCGCTGCTGGTCAACGACGTCACCGGTGACTGCGTCGCCGACAACACCCTGCTCGGCAGCGGCGACTGCTCGAACACCATCCAGTCGCAGTTCAGCCAAGGCATGGCCGCGAACGACTACACCGAGATGAGGGTGGTCGCCATGGTTCCACCGACCAACAACTCGATCTCGTACGACTTCGCGTTCTTCTCGGTCGAGTATCCGTTTTACTTTGGCAGCGCCTTCAACGACATGTACGTCGGCTGGCTCGAGTCCGAGAGCTGGACGGGCAACATCTCGTTCGACGAGCAAGGCAAGCCGATCTCGCTCAACGCGGGGTTCCTCGACTTCCGCGACGATGGTGGTGTCCGCCCGGAATTCCAGGGCACGTGTATGTCTCGCCACGCCGGCACCAAGTGGCTGTCGACGACCGCACCGGTGACCCCGGGCGAGGAGATCACGCTGGTATTCGCGATCTTCGATCTGTCGGACTCGATCCTCGACAGCTACGCCTTCATCGACAACTTCCAGTGGGGTTGCGAAGGCACCGACCATCCGTCGACCACGCCGGTCGGCTAGTCCCCGCTTAGAGCCGCTGTCGAAGCCACTTCAGCGTGTGCGCGCGAGACACCTCGAGCGCACGTGCGGCCTCGCCCAGCTTGAACGGGCCCAGCGGTGGGACATCGGGAGTGACCATGATCTGCGCGTCGATCCCGGGCAACGTGACCGGTCCGGGCGCGCGACGCCACCGGCTACGCGACGGGATGTAGTGCAGCATCACGCGGTCGTCTGGCGCCAGCGCAATGCGGCCGATCCGATCCGAGACCCCTCCGTCGACGAGCACACGACCGCGCCACCACAGCGGGCGAAACATCAGGGGCACCGTGCACGACGCGCGAATGGCCTTGGCCAGATCCCCATGGGCGAGCGCCAAGGTCTTGTGCGCCACGACGTCGTGGACGATCGACACGAAGTCGACACCGCAGTCTTCGACGCGCGCCACGCCGGTCGGGGCGAGCACGCGGCGAAGCTCGGCCTCGAACTTTCGGCCCCGCAACAATCCCCCCAGCGGCAGGCCGGGATCCCAGAAGTCCTCGCGGCGCAATGCAAGCAGCTCGCGCGCGAGCTCGCCGGCGCCCAGGCCCGCGGCCCACAGCCCACCGGCGAGCGCCCCCGCCGAGACACCGATGATCCGACGCGGGCGCAGGCCCACAGTCTCGAGCGCCGCAAGCACCCCGGTGTGCGAGAAGAAACCGAAGAAACCCGCCGACAGCGCGAGCGTGAACGGGCCTTGGGCGAGCCAGCTTTCCCGAGTCAAGCGAGCGCAAGCCTGCCGGATGCGTGACGGTCGCGCAATCGCGAGGACCTTTTGCGCGCCGGGCCGGTCGCGATCGTGTCAGGTGCGCGAGGTGACGTGGGCGGTCGCGACGATGCGCAACATCGCGGCGGCCACCGCAACCGACTCGAGCCCCGCTTGCGCCCCGACCTCGGCTGCAATCGCCATCGCCGCGAGCTGGACCTCGACGGCGCCCGAATCGTCCTCGACCGCGCGACGAATCCACTTGTGGCGGCCTCCGATCTCGACCGTCCAGGTCACCGCGGAGGGATCGGCGAGCTTGGCGACCCGCCAGGACAGCCAGAGTCGGTCGATCTTGCTCGAGTGGCCCAACGCGTGACGGACCAGCGCGGCCAACCATAGCCGACGCAACGCTGGCAATCGCGCTGCGCTTGCGGCGTCGGGCGACAACACCCGCGGCGCCGTGGCAGCGGGCACCAGCGCGCGCAACCCAAAACGATCATCACCCGCGGTCGCGGTGGCGAGCGCGTGACTCACGAACCGCTCGAGCGCGCGGCGACGAGCACTGCCCGGTGGGGCGAGATCGGCCTGGCTGTGCGCCGCAGCCACCAGCGCGCGAGCTTGCCCGAAGACCAGCGCCTCGATGGCGCCTCGTGCTGCATGAATCCCCGCATCGCTGAGCCATAGCCGCCCACCGAGCTCGGCAAACGGAGACGGAAGCTCGAGCTCGCCCACGTGCAACCCGCGGGCCCACAAGTCGACGTGCGGTCGCGACCCACCGCCGCCCAGCTGCAAGGCGCCGACCGCCAGGGTATCGGCGACCGGCCAGCGCAGCACCGGTTCGATCGTCCGCGCCGGCGACGAGGTCCGCGGCGACTCGGGGGTTGCGTGGCGCCGCGAGCCATCGGACACCGGGACCACCGGCAACCCGAGCACCTCGTGCAGCATCGCCGCTGCCCCACAACCAGCCACGACCACCGGACCCGGCAGATCCCGCGTCGCGGTCCCCGGCGGGACGATCGCGAACGTCCGACCATCGCCGTTCAACGCCGTCAGTGAGATCACCCGCGCAGGCGTGACCGCGCGCGGATCGTAGACCTGCAGCAGCGCGACGTCGGCAAGACCCATCGAGTCGCCACCACACGCACGTGTCACCAGCAGATGCGATAGCAACGCAGCCCGCGCGTGGACATCCGCAGGGCTGCGCAACAGCAAGCGCCCGACCTCGTCGCGATCGAGCACCAGCGCCAACTGCGAGGCGGCAGTCGCGACGTGCGGATGGGCCTGCGCGACGGTCGGCAGCTCCCACAATGCCTCGCGCCCGAGTACACGGCCCAACACCTCTCGACCCTGCGGGGTTGGCAGCCAGGTCTCGTGCTCAACATCGTCGACCTCGAGCACGTACCACCGCCGCGACGCTTCGCCCAGGACGATCCCGCCGGTCTGCGCAGCGCGCCGGAGTGCGTCGCCCAAGGTGCGCGGCGCACCGCCCCGGGTGTGGGCCACGAGCAACTGTTCCCGCGCGTCCTCGCGCCAGCGCAGCCTGCTACCTTGCGCGGTCGCCTCGTAGCGCAGCTCGAGTTCACGTGCGTCGAGCTGGGCTATCGCGTTGGCCACCAACGGCGCGCGCGCGCACGCCACTGGATCGGTCGACGCCGCGAACGCATGGGCCACCATTTCGTTGCGCCGAGACTCGGCGTGGCGTGCAACCCAACGCGCGAGATCGGCCAGCCCGGCGACGTCGGTGGCGAGCCCCAACCGCTCGGCTGGCAGTACGACGCGAACGACCAAAGTGACCCCGACGATCACGTTGTCGGCCGCATTGCTCCGCGCCAGCGAGCGATCGGCCGCCAGCAGCCACACGGCCCCCTGCACGGCCACGCCGTGGCGATGCACGTAGGCCACGACCTCGAGGGCGAGCGGCGGCGCAGCTGCGCTGATCCAATGCGGCACAGGGATCGCCAGCGGTGGAAAACAACCCAGGGCCAGGGCTGTGAGATCGGTCTTGGCGACCGCGGTGGCATCGCCGAACAAAGCCGCCGGGACCAGCCTCAGCGTCGGCAACAGTGCCGCGAGCTGCTCGCGCTCACTGGGCCACAGCACGAGCAATGGTTCGCGCGTCGCCAACGGCATCTGGGTGACCTCGTGCCGCCACGCGAATCGGACGGGCTCCCCGCTCGCCGCGCGGCCGACGAGGGACTCGAGCGTCACCGTGGCACCGCCGGCCGTGGTCATGGCACCGAGCGCGGCGGGCCACGTTGCCTGCAACATCGAGCCGGTCGCGTGGGCGCTCGCATCGTGCAGCCATGCGACCAGGGTTGCGAAGGCGCCATCACGAACGATGTTGCCCTCGTCGACGGTGAGCTGAAGTCCCGGGCACTCGATCAGCGCATCGACTCGGCCGACCTCGACGCCCGCCTCGCGCAACGCGGCTTCGAGTGAACAACCGACCACGCCATCACGGATCAGTCGGAGCTTGCGCTCGGCAGTGCAGCCCCAGAGCTTTGCGAACCGACCGAGTTCAACCACGCGCGGATCGGCGCGGGTGCTCAGTTGCGCGCCGCGGCTGCGGGTCTGCAGACCTGCAACGCGTTCCCGCCACAGCGCGAGCACCGGTGCGAACAGACCGTCACTGCCAAAACGCAGCGCGTCGAACCACCGGCCCACCGAACGATCGAGGGCGATCCGAAACACCAAGACCCCAGCGACAGTGGTCGCAGTCGAGGCGCGCTCGACGAACGGATCGCCGGTCACACTATCCCGACGCACGAACGACCGCGCCGAGCTCGGCGTCTCGAGATCGACCTGCCGTGGTCGCGCTGCGAGCGACTCGTTCACGGCACGGGCCAGCAGACGGCGCGCGCGGGTCATCCGCGTCGTGACCGATCCATCGCCGGCCCCCGGATCGGGCTGCAGGGCCTCGTCGAACACGAACCCTATGGCGAGGGCGTCGAGGTCGACAACGCTGGGATCGAAGGTGAACCGCAGCTCGAGCGTGTGCGCCTCGGCGGTCGAGGTGGTCGTCGCGTCGACCTCGACGAACTCGTCCAACACCAGCACTGCCCGCGCCAAGACCAGACTGAAATGCCAGGGTCCCTCGCCGAGCCGCTCGCGCAGTCGCAGCCGAGCCTCGGTGCGGTCCACCGTGAACGCCTCGCGTGGCGTTGCGCCGACGCCCAACCGCCGCGACGCGACGACCCCGGCAACCGCTTCGTCGGTCACTTGCTGACCTCGGAGAGCTCGCGGACCTCGTCGACCGCTTCGAGCACAGCACCGAGGTCGGGCCGTGGCAGCGGCCATGCTCCTGCGATCGCCAGTGCCACCGCAGTGGCAGCGACGACCGGCTGCACGGCAAAGTGAACCAGCGCAGCACGGACCAGCACATGGCGCTCGTCCAGCCACACCGTACGCGCGCGATCCGGCGCGAGGCGACGCATCCCGGTCACGACCCATCCCGGCACCATCGCGATCCCCACGCCCCACAACGCGTCGGGAACCCCAGCAAACCTTCCGAGTGCGACGGTCCCCGCGAGCTCGGCCTTGCCCAGCAACTGGGCAACCAACCCGACGAAACCCAACGCGCCCTCGGCTGGCGTCACCTCGCGTACCACCTCGGCGAGCGGACGCAGCCC
>CANLQR010000250.1 GCA_947492135.1 Deltaproteobacteria bacterium
CCTTCGAGTTCGCTGCGCGCGTAGCCGGCCGATCCTAGCGCGCGCAACACGGCCCTACGCTCGGCACTGCGCTCGGCCCTGTCGATGTGCGACGCGACCACGAACACGCCGGGCGGTCGCTGGGCGAGTGCCTCCGCCATCGTCTCGGCATTCGGCGTCTCGGCATTCGGCGTCTCGGCATTCGGCGTCTCGGCATTCGGCGTCTCGGCATTCGGCGCGTAGGCCGGCGTAGCGAGCTCGTACACGGCAAACGGGTACTGCACCAGTTCGTAGGGCACGTACACCGCGATATCCCCGTCGACAGCCGCGCCGCGAATCGCGGCCGCGACGTCGCGCCAAGGCTCGAAGCCCGCCGTCGCCCACTGCTTGCGAAGGCCCGCGACCTGGAGCCGCGCGAGCTGCAGCGCGGGCACGGCCAATACGGCCGCCGCAAGCACCGGCGTCAGCATCGCGGTGTGCCGCGGCGCACTTCTTCGCAGCGCCGCCGCGACGAGATCGACGACCGCCCCGACCCCCGCGGCAAACAGCAAGGCGACGGCGACCAGCGAAGGCATGAAGTAGCGCAGCGTGACGAAGTGCTCGGGGTTGCGGACCAGGACCACCGACAACGGCAAGACCGCGAGCACAGCGAGCGCCAGGACCTGGCCGCGCGCGCGCCAGCTCGGTCGCAGCAGCGCGCAGGCACACAGGATCGGAATCCACGGGGTATCGAGACCGAACGTCGCGAGGTCCACCAGTAGCTCGCGGGCGTTCTCTACCGGGCCGATCTTCGACTCCAGCTGACCGCCACCGCTGGTGAGCCACACCCTCGACAACCCCGGCAGCAACGGAGCGCTGGCAACCACCGCGACGGCCACCGTGGTCGCCCACTGGCGCCGGGTCGGCAACACCGTGCGGTCGCGCGTGAAGAGCACCATGGCGAGGGCGACGACCACCATCGCGCCCAGAAACGGCAGCGCGAACAGGTGCAACCAGAGTCCCGCTGCGCTGGCCAGCCCCAGCTGCACGAAGGTTCGGTCAGGCGCGCGCTGCGGGGACCGACCGGGTTCGACGAGCGCCAGGGCCCGCGCGAGCAGCATCAACGCGACCGCAGCGACCAGCGCGAGCAGCGTGTAGTGGCGGGCTTGCTGGCCGTACTTGATCGCGTACGGGAGCGTCGCCCAGGTGAGGCCCGCAACCGCCGCGGGGAACCGGCCGAACAGCCGCCCCGCGAGCACGACCAGGACCGCGGCGATCCCAGCGTGTGCAAGGACAGAAGGCGCACGGACGCACGCCTCGTGCACCCCGCACACCGCGATTGTGCCCTTGAGCAGCAAGAAGTAGCCCGGTGGATGGTGGGCACCGCCGAAGGCCTCACCACGCATCATCAGGATGTCGACGAGCTCGCGGCGGGCGTCGAACACCGAAAAGGTCTCGTCGAGCCACAGGCTCGCATCGGCGAGACCCACTGCGCCGAGCCCAATCGCGAGCGCCGCGGCCAAACCCGCAGTGACGGCCACCCCCGCCCAAGGGGCCGACCTCGCCGGCGCGTCCACACCGCCGGCGGGCGACGTGTCCGCGCCCCCGGGGCTCACACCGCGAGCCTCCGGATCAACGCGAACTCGATCTGTCGTCGCGTAATGCTGGCATCGACCAACTCGACGATCACGCGATCGCCGATCGCGACGGTCGTGCCGCTGCGATCGCCGGTCATCCGCGCCATCAAGTCGTCGAACACGAAGGTCTCGCGGGTCTCCCGCTCGAGCGCGGCACGGCGAATGATGCCGTCGACCGGCGGATCGTCGAGCGACACATACGCGCCAGCGTTGGACAGCCCGCCCACCGTGCCCTCGAACCGGTCACCGATGCGATCGCGCATGAACGCGGCACATAGCATCGCCTTGGCATCGCGCTCGGCCTGAGCGACGGCCCGCTCGCGCAAGCTGGCCCGGGCCGCGATGGCGTTGGCCGCGTGGCGCTCGGGCATGCGCGGGGTCGGCTCGGGCCCCGCGAAGCCGCCGGTGCGGCGCAGGTGGGCCTTGAGCACGCGATGATCGACGAGGTCGGCGTAGCGCCGGATCGGCGAGGTGAAGTGCAGGTACCCCGCGCTGGCGAGCGCAAAGTGCCCGACGTTCGTGGTGGCATATTCCGCCTGGGCCAGGGCCCGCAACAGCAAGCCGTTGAGGGGAACCCGCCGTGGGTGCTTCTCGATCTTCTTCAAGAACGCCTGCATCGCCTTGGGCGAGCTCAGCACCTCGGGATTGACGTCCACCCCGAGCAGGCCTGCGACCGCACAAAACCGCTCGACGCGCTCCTCGTCTGGAGAGGCGTGCACGCGATAGAGCACCGGCAGTCGTGCGCGCCCCGCAACGCGGGCCACCGCCTCGTTCGCCGCGAGCATGAGTTCTTCGATCAGGTTGTAGGCGCGTGCGATCTCGGGCTTGGCCCGCGCGTGCTCGACTGCCCGCACGCGCTCGGGATCGTCCTCATCGAGCCGGACCTTGACCTCGGGGAGTGACAACTCGATCGCACCGCGACGCAGTCGCACCCGGCGCATGCGGTCGGCGAGCGCACGAAGCTCGATCACCCGCGCGCGCTGCTCGGCGGGCCCGCGCCCGTGCTCGAGCATGGTCGCCGCCTGCTCGTAGCTCAGCCGCGCGCGACTGCGGATCACCGAGGCCGCCACCTCGACGTCCCCGACGTTGCCCTTGGCGTCGACGACCATCGTCACCACCATCGCCAAGCGGTCCTGATCGGGCACCAACGAGCAGATGTTGCTCGACAGCGAAGGTGGCAACATTGGCACCGCGCGGTCGGGCAGGTAGCACGAGAAACATCGCAGCGCGGCCTCGACATCGAAGGGATCGCCTTCGCGCACATAGTGCGAGACATCGGCCACCGCGACGTGCAGCCGCACGCTGTCATTGGCGCCGGCCTCCATGCACACCGCGTCATCGAAGTCCCGCGCATCGGGCGGATCGATGGTCATGAACGGCAGGTGGCGCAGATCGGCGCGCTGCTCGAGGTCCGCCGGAACGACCTCGGTGGGCACGCTGGTCGCCGCCGCCACGACCTGCGGCGGAAAGTCGGGATCGACGCCGTGCTCGATGAGGATCTTGAGCGTCTCGGTCCCGATGCGGCCCGGGGCTCCGAGCACGCGATCGATCTTGGCGAGCACGACCTGCCGACCGGGCACCGGATACTCGACGATGTCCGCGAGCACGACCATGCCGAAGGACTCGGGTGGGAGCTCGCCGACGATCTCGACCGGATCGACCATGCGAGGGTCTTCGGGCTCGAGCGAGATGCGCCCGCGTTGGCGCCGGAGTACGCCGGTCAGCCGCGTGCGGCGACGCGCGACGACCGAGCGTACGGCGCCCTCGCGACCGCGGTCAGCCTGCCAGTGGGCGACCAGCACATCGTCGCCATCCATCGCGCCACCGCGATGCGCGGCGGGGATGAAGATGGTGCCCTCTTTGTTCTCACGCTCGGCGAAGCCGAAGCCTTGCGGGTGTAGTGACAGCCGGCAGCGCACCGTGTCGGCGCTGGGCGGGACATCGAGTCCGGTGTCGGCGACCGTGACACCGTCACGGATGATCTCACGGCGGATCCCGGAGTTGCGTGCCGCGGCTGGCTCGTCACGAACGCGCGTCGGCGCGCGTCCTCGCGTCGGCGGTGAAGCTCGTTCGCCGCGAGCGCGTGACGGTTTGGTGGTGGTTTTTCGGCCTGCTGCGGCCCTGCGATCGTTTTTCTTGCGCGCCAAATTTAGTTCATGGGCGTGGGGCCCAACTTGCGCCCGAACGCTACCGCTTTGCCGGCCGCGCCGCCAGGGCACGCACGACACCGTCGTCACACGCGACGATCAGCGTCCCATCGCCGCTGATCGCCACCGGTGCGTCGATATCCGCGGGGAACTCCAGGGCCCACAACTGCCGGCCATTGTCGTCGACGGCGTACAGGGTGTCGTCTTGACTGCCAAAGTAGGCGGTCCCCCCACGATCGAGGGTCGGCGCCGCGACGATGGGCCCGCGGGCGGCAAACTTCCACCGCAGCTTGCCCGAGGGATCCAGCGCGACGATCGTGCCGTCGGCGGAGCTGACGTAGATCGTGCCATCGGCAGCGATGGTTGCGGCGCTGCGGATCTCGCCCTTGGTAACCCAGCTCCAGCGCAGCGCACCTGCGGGTGAAAGCGCGTAGAGCTTGCCGTTGTCGGCGCCCACGTAGATGTCCCCGCTGGGTCCGGCGACCGGCGAACCATCGACGTCGGCTCCGACCGCGAACACCCAGCGCGGCTCGCCGGCGGTCGACACCGCAGTGATGTTGCCATCGTAGCCACCGAACACCACGAGCTCGCCGATGCGGCCCGGGCTGCTGTACACGTGCCGCGCCACGCTGTCCGCCGCCGATGGCGTATGCCAGCGAATCGAGCCATCGCGGCCGAGCCGATACACGCCATCCGCACCGACGAGCAGATCGCCGTCGTCGAGCAGGGTCGGACCGCCGTCGACATCGCAGCGGGTGCCTTCGGGGCCCGGCGCACGCGGGGGTTGACAGTCACCAAGCCGCACTTGCACGGCGATCGTGCCGTCGGCATCGATGCCGTAGAGCACATCGTCGTCGGCGCCCACCCAGAGCCGACCGCCCGGGTCACGCATGGGGTGTCCCCACACGATCCCGTCGAGCAACACCTCGAAGCGCACGCGGGCCTCTGGCTGGTCGGTCGTCGCCAGCGCCAGCACGCGACCGGCATGATTGGCGACATAGGTCGTGGGCGTCTCCCCGTCGACCACCACGGGCCTTGCGGTGATCGCCGCGCCGGTGGCGTGGTCCCAGATCAGGGTCGGCAGCGTCTGCGGGCCAACCATGGCTTCACTCACGACCGTTGGGGCCGTCGGCGCCGCGCAGGCGCCAGCCTCGCACCGCTGGCCCTTTGGACAGTCGCGGTCGCCACTACACCGCGGATCGCTGTTTCCAGGGTCCTGCGGGCGACATCCACCCCCGGCACCGACGAGGCACAACGCCACCGAGCAGGCGCGAACACGCGCGCCGGCAGCGACCAGAGCATGGAAAGATCGCGGCAAGTCCCTGATTGTCCACGAAACGGGCTTTGACTTCCAATTCTGTAGGTGGTAGTCGTACGAAATAGCGTTTCGGCCGCTAGTAAATAAACTCTTGTAATTTCAAGGGTTTATGTGCGTTTTCCCCGGCGTATTCCGGGCGCCGAACGGTGAAGAACCGGCCCGCGAACCCGAGGTGCGAAGATGGTTGCAGAGCAGGCCGCACGTGCACAAGAGACGGAAGAGTCCGTCGAAGAAACCTTTTTTCGCAAAGGTGACATCGACTTCTGCTTCCTGCTGAATCGTCGCCACCACAACCTGCGGGTGTTCGACTACCGGGTGGGGAACTACCAGCAAAAGCGTGACTTCTTCGACCGCATCGCCCGGACCGAAGGTCTGCGCAAGGTGTTCACGGTCGTCGAGAAGCAGGACAGCAAGAGCTGGCGCAGCGTCGGGTTCTCCCGCGAAGGCGCGATCCCAGGCTACTTCCGAACCGCCGACGCCTACATCATGAGCCGCGTCTACACCGACGACGGAGATCCGATCCAAGGCGGCGCACCCAAGCTCGTCGCACCCACGGCGCACGTCAAGGAGCGCACTCCGGTCAAGCCGCGTGGCGTCACGACCGAGTTCGTCACCGACAAGCGACGCCTGCGAGCGATGACAGCGTCACTGGTCGACTCGGCTTTGTACGCGCCGTTTCGTCGCGGCACGTTTCATCCCGACGTCGGCCTCGTCGCAAAGATGGGCAAAAAAGAATACTGGGTCGGCGCCGAGACCGACAGCTCGTTTGGCCACGCCAAGGTCGATCTACTGTCGCCACCCGAGCAAGAAGCCGACGTGGCCCTGCTTTCGTTCTGTCTGCGGTCGCTGCTCGACGAGCTACTCAAGATGGACACCGCGAGCGTGTTCTCGCTGTGCGCCGTTGACTGGCCGTTTTCCAATCAGGTCTACGCCGAGCTCGGCTTCAAGGTGACCGCGAGACTGACCGACCACGTCACGCGTGAGGAAGAGTTCATCGGCGCTCAACTGTGGCACCGACGGCTGGCGAACACGCCCACGCCACGGCTGCCCTCGTTCATCTGAGCCTTGGGGGTCCCTCGCGCTTTGGCGCGGGACCCACGAAAATCAAGCGAAGTTCTCCGACGGCGTGCGGCAGCCCCTGCCGTACTCGGGGATACCATCCGCGCAAAATCCGACTCTCCCGGATTTTCGCGGCGTTTTGCCTTCCACTTTTGCGGAATCCGGGCTAGGAGTAGCGCCGATCGGGTCGCTGTATTTGTGGCCCCAACTCCCGTCAAACTCCTGGAGAATCAGACCATGAAAATCGTAACCAGCGTCCTGCTCCTCGCCGCCCTCACCTTCACCGGCTGCGAGAAGGCCGACACCGCAGTCCCCGGTGCCGAGACCCCGGCGACCCCCGAGACCCCGGCGACCCCCGAGACGCCGGAGACCCCCGAGACTCCCGAGACTCCGGAGACGGCCGCCGCTCCCGAGGCTCCCGCGAACTGATTCGCGACGAGCATTCGTTGCAGGCCCCCGCGGCGTCTCGCCTCGGGGGCCTCGTTTTTGGTTCGCCGAAACAAAGGCGAGCTGCGATCAACCGCGTGAGCGGCGACGTCCGCAGGCCAGCACGAACAAGCCGAGCGCGGCCGCGAGGTTCGCATCGCCCGCGGCGCTCGAGCAACCACAACCATCGCTGGTCTGGCCATTTTCGCCGAAGGTATCGGGCAACGCCGCGCCCTCCCCTGCGGCAGTCCCTTCGTCACCAGCACTGGTGGTCACGGTGGGATCAGAAACGGTGTCCTCCATGGAGTCGCCCTCCCCTGCCGACGTCGTCGACGCGGGCATCGTGGTCGCCCCCGACGAATCCATGCCGCCGAGTGTGTCCCCGCTCGAGCTCTCGCCACCGCCAGTCGCGAGCGTCGGATCCGGCGCACCGGACGACTCCTGCGCTGCTGGAATGACGCAGTCGCCGGAGCCTTGGATGATCCCGATGTCCTCGCCGTAGAAGAACTGCAGGATCGCCGTGACATCGGCACCGTTGTCGTTCTCCAGACAACGCGCCGACCACTGCCCCATGCAACCGCGGTTCTGTCCATAGCCGTTGTCGGCCGGATCGTGGACAAAGCCCAGCTCGGTTTGCTCGACGTCGGTGCCGGACCTCCCCGAGTTGTAGGTGACCCAGTGCTCGGTCGCCGCGTTGCCATCGACACCGACACAACCAGGGCCCGACACGGAGCTATCACCGGCGACGAAGAACGCGTAGGTCAACGTGTCGTTGTACGACAGGTATTGGCCGCTGGTGGCATCGACCGCCTGCTGATGGATCGCGTCGGGCTCGGAGCCACACGAGTAGACCTGGCAGCCCTGGGAGTCGCAAATGCCACCGCTGGTTTCGATCGCGTAGTAGGCCACCGACCGTGCGGCGATCGCTTGAGCCTTGAGTGCCTCGAGGTTTGCGCCGCCGTTTTCGCACTGGATGACATGCGGGAGGTAGTCGTCCTCCATGCCGATCACGCCGACCCCTTCGACGTCGATTTCGCAGTGGGCCGCGGCGAGTGGCGCCGGAACCCGCTGGATCGGCGTACGAGGCACCAGCGACCCACTGCCGCGAAAGTGCGTGACGTCATCGGCGCCGCAGCCCACCGCGAGCCAGAGCATCGTCGGACCCACGATCTTCGCGTACTTCGTCATCGCATCCACCCCGCCAAGCAGGCTATCAGCTGCCCTCACTGGGTGCCAGCCGGGCGGGGAGCGGCGAGCCGCGCCCTACGCAGGTCGATGTATCCGACCGCTATCCGACGGGAGACACGGCGCTCTGGATGAGGCCGGTCAGGCAGCGGATCGCCGGGCTGAAGTCCTCGTCGCAGATCGACTCGATGCAGCAGCGGATCTGCGAGTCGTCCAGCACCGTGTTCGGATCGTCGGGCACGTTGAGGCTCTCGCAGACACTCCGGATCCGCACGGGCGGGACCGCTTGTCCGGTGAACGCCGCGGCGCCCTCGTCATAGCCGGTGCATCCCGGCCCAATGCCGAACTCGAACTGCTTGTCGACCGCACGCACGCCAATCGACCACTCGTCGGGCAAGATGTCACCGGCCGGGTACTGCGGGTCCCGCCAGATCCGGTACTCGAGGTCGTCGACGCCGCCAGCGATCGGCTGATGCGGGGGCTGGGCGGCATGCTCGGTGACCTCGGGAACGCCGAGAACACCCAGCATGATGACCTCTCGCCCCTGGGCCCGCATCGCGTCGAGCAGCGCGATGTAGCGCGAGACCGGCTGCAGCACCGCTTGTTCGTCGGAGACCCCGACCGCGCCCTCGCGATCGCGGTTTGCCGCGACGCAGCCGCTGTACTTGCCGGTCTCGGGGTCGAGCTCGCTGCACGCCACTCCGGCGTGCCAGCAGATGGCGCTGCTCGCCATGCGCAAGTCGGTATCAGGATGAAGCTCCATGAAGTCCACATCGGACATGATCGAAAAATCGCGTACCGAACAATCCGCCTCGTCCGTGATGATCGCGATCGCCAGGACCGCGCCCTCGCGGAGAAACGGCTCATCGATCCACGCCCAAGCCGGATCGTCGCAGCCCGCGGGGTCGTTCCAGCAGCCCGTTGGATTGAGCGCCTGCAGCATCGCTTCGAGCGGAGCCTCGTAGCCGCAGCCATCGATGCCCTGCGGGCCGATACAGGCCAGCGCCGCCGCGGCATCACCGGCCTCCACATTGTCGCCGTAGCGATCGAAGTGGATGAATTGGTCGCTGGGCGCGACCGGGTTCTCGGGATCGCAGACCTCGGTGCACGCCTCTTCGACCACGACAGGTGGCATGTTGTTGCCCGTGAAACGGGCCATGCGTTCGCTGCATGGCGTCGAGATCGGAGATCCCCGGGCCGGCACATAGTCGGGCTTGACCCACGCACCGTGACACGCGGGATTGTCGGCGTCGGTGGTCGTCACCATGATGTTCACGTCGGCGCCGACTTGGTGGCCCTGCCCGTCCTCGAGCGCCTCGAGCTGGGCGATGAGCAACGGAAAATTCTTGGCGAGATTGAGTTGCTCCTCGCCCATCGTGCCGGAGTTGTCGATCACGAACAGCACGTCGATCTTGTTCTGGCAGCCGAGATCGGGGTCGCAAGGGTCCAGCGGCGGCAGGTCGGCGGGGCCTGTCGTCGCGCTGGTGCTCGACCCCGACGTGGACGCCGACACCGACTCCCCCCCCACGCTCCCACTGTCGCTGGTCCCGAGCGTCCCGAGCACCAGCGCAGGCTCGCTACACGCGACACCGAGCAGGGCCCACATCACCGCATGCGGGGCCGAGGCCATGTGTCTGGAGGACACCGCCAGCTCACGAAAACGGCTCGCTGACGATTTCTTGAGCCGATCGGACACCCTGGGGTGATCTTAACACCATCATGGCGACGTCCGCCTCGATTCACGAACCGCCGATTCGCCTGCAGGAGCAGGACGACAGCGTGCTCGTGGCCAAGGCCCAAGGCGGAGACCGCGCAGCATTTCGGGAACTCTACCTCCGCCATGCGCGCTACGTGGCCGGGGCCATCTCGCGATGGTTGGGACGCGATGCCGAGATCGACGACATCGTGCAGGACACCTTCGTGCGCGCCGCCGAGCGTCTCGGCTCTCTTCGGTCCGCCACGCATGTCCGGCCGTGGCTGGTGACCATCGCGATCCGCATCACCCACTCCCGGCTGGTTCGTGAGCGCCGCCGCAGCTCGTTGCTGCAGTTGTTCTTCGCCCAGGAGCCGCGCGCCTCGGATCCCCGCGAACGAGCACCGGCCGACGACCTCGGCGCGGCGCTGGTGCGGATGCCCGAGGGCCTGCGGGTGCCATGGATGCTGCACCGCATCGAAGGTGAGCGTCTCGAGGACGTGGCGGCGACCTGCGGGGTCTCGCTGGCGACGGTCAAGCGGCGCATCGCCGAGTGCGGTCGTCGCCTCGAGCGCGATGGTGATCTGCAGCCCGGAGGTGTTCGATGATCGACGATGCTGTCGCGACCATGGCGGCGCGCCAGGCCGAGTGGGACTCGCTGCGTGAGCGCAGGGTCTTGGCCCGGGTCGAGGCCGAGATCGAGCGACGCCGCGCGGGCCGGCGCTGGCGCTGGATGCCGCTGGGGCTCGTTACTGCAGCGGTGGCCGTACTGATCGTCGGCTTCGCGATCCTGTCGAGCCCGACCGAGGTCGACGAACCGCCGCTCGGAGGCCTCGCTGTGGTGGTCGAACCGCTACCGGTCGCAGCATCCTGGCCGGCGATCCCGACGATGCCCGCGGCCACGATCGCGCTGGTCGACGGGTCGACGGCGACGCTGCACGACGGCGCGCGGATCCAGCTGCGCACGCAGTCGAGCACCGAGATCCGCATCGAGCAGTCCCTCGGCCGCGTGCACTACGACGTGCGTCCGGGACTGTCGCGGAGTTTCGTGGTCGAGGCCGACGATGTCCGCGTGGTGGTGGTGGGCACCGCGTTCTGGGTCACGCGGGAGCCGCAAGGCGTCCGCGTCACCGTCGAGCATGGTCGTGTACGCGTGCTGCGGGCGCCGGGCGACGACAATGGCGAGCCAGGCCACGACACCGCCGCCGAAGACCTCGCGCCGACCATCGCGGTGCTCGGTGCGGGCGATGAGTTGCGCGTGGGCGTGGGCGTGCCCGCGACGCCGACGCCGGCGCCGACGCCGACGCAAGAGGTCGAACGCGAGACGCGGCCCGCCGCCGCGGCCGTGAAGCCCCGCAAGCCGACCGCCGAGCAGCACTCGGTCGACGAGCTGCTCGCGCTTGCCGACGCCGCCCGCGGACGTTCGGATCTGGCGGCCGCCGCTGCGGCCCTGCGTGAGATCGTCGATCACCATCGCGATGACTCGCGGGCGTACGGCAGCGCGTT
>CANLQR010000251.1 GCA_947492135.1 Deltaproteobacteria bacterium
GGTCACCTACGATGAACGTCGCGACACGTTGCGAGCGACAGTGCTCGCGATCAAGGCGCCGCGACGCATCATCATCGGCGGCGTATTCACGCTGCTGTTCGAGAACCGCGACACGATCCGCTATCAGATCCAGGAAATGATGCGGACCGAACGCATCGTCCGCGAGGTCGACATCGCCCACGAGCTGGCCACCTACAACGAGCTGTTGGGCGGCCCCGGCGAGCTGGGCTGCACCCTGATGGTCGGCATCGATGACGAGGTCGAGCGCGCTGACAAGCTGACGCGGTGGATGGCCCTGCCCCATCACGTGTGGGCCAAACTCGCCGACGGCTCGATGGTGCGCCCGCGCTTTGACCCCCGGCAAGTCGGCGACGAGCGACTCTCGTCGGTTCAGTACCTGAAGTTCGCCGTGGGCGATGCGCCACCGGTGGAGGTCGGTGTCGACCTCCCCGATCTCGCCGCGCACACGGTGCTCTCCACCGCGCAACGCGAGGCCCTCGCCGCCGATCTCGCGCTCGCTCGCGGACACTAGGACACCGGTGGTGTTGACCGCACTCCGAGATCGACTCCAGTTCGTACTCGAGCGGTTCCTCGTACGCGGGCCGCTGTTCCGCCTGCTGTTCGTCGTCGCCATCATCGTCGGGGTCTCGGTGGTCGGGGGCCTGCTGGTGGTCGGAACCGGCCAGTTCCATGGCCCTGGCGAGGCGATCTGGTGGGCGTTCTTGCGGCTGTCGGATCCCGGCTATCTCGGCGACGACCACGGCCTCTACATCCGCACGGTCTCCACGATCCTGACCGTCGCCGGCTACGTGCTGTTTCTCGGCGCGATGATCGCGATCATGACGCAGTGGCTGAACTCCGCGCTGCGTCGGCTGGAGAATGGACTCACGCCCATCGCCAACCGCGACCACTTCGTGGTGATGGGCTGGACGACGAGAACGGCGACAATCGTGCAGGAGCTGCTGCTCTCGAGCGAGCGCGTGCAGCTGTTCCTGCGCAGGCGAGGCGCACGCCGACTGAGCGTGGTGATCATGGCCGATCAGGTCGATGCTGAGCTCCAGCAGGAGCTGCGTGATCGCGTCGGGGTCGCCTACCGATCGGCGAGCGTGATCCTGCGATCAGGGTCGCCGCTGCGCGTCGATCACCTACGCCGCGTCGCGACGCTCCGGGCCGCGGCAATCCTCCTGCCCGCACCCCAGACGTCGTCCGCCGGCGCCGGCCCAGACACGCACACGATCAAGACCCTGTTGGCGCTGGCCGGTTTCGCCGAGGAACACGATGCCACCCGCGCGCCGCTGGTGGTCGCGGAGCTGCTCGACGCGCGTCAGGCCATCACCGCCCGCCGGGCCTATCCCGGCCCGCTGGAGATCATCGCCAGCAATCGGGTGGTCTCGAGCCTGCTGTGTCAGAACATCCGCCATCCAGGCCTGTCGCACGCCATCGCCGGTTTGCTCAGCTACGGCGAGGGTAGCGAGGTCTACGCTCGCGAGTGCCCGCAGTTCGAGAAGATGCGGTTCGGCGATCTTGCGGATGCCTTTCCCGACGCAGTGCTGCTCGGGGTGGTGCGCCGCGAGAACAACGCCGACCGCTCGATGCTCAACCCTAGCGACGATCTCATCCTGCACGCAGACGATCGACTCGTGCTCGTCGCGGACGACTACGATGCGACCGAGCCGCCGACGACGTATCAGCCCCAGCGGCCCGACCGCGGTCAGGGCGTGCCGCTGGCACCCGAGTTCAAGGCGTTGCGCCGCATCTTGGTGCTCGGTTGGAATCATCGCGTTCCCGATCTCCTCCACGAGCTCGACGGCTACCAGATCGAGCGATTCGAGGTCGTCATCGCGTCGATGGTGCCGCTCGACGTCCGTCAGCGACACCTCGAGAACCACGAGGTCAGCTGCACGCGCGTCAGCGTCGCCCACCGCGAGCTCGACTACACCGTCCCCGGACATCTGCGGCGACTCGAGCCCGGCAGCTTCGACAACATCGTGTTCGTCGCCAACGACTGGGTCGAGTCCGAGGAGTCCGATGCACGCACCATCCTCGGCCACCTGTTGCTCCGCGAGATCGTGCCTGACGACGGCACCGGCCCCAGCGTCCTGGTCGAGTTGGTCGAGCCCAGCAATCTGTCGCTGTTTCGCCGGGGCTCGAGCGAGGTCGTCACTCCGCCGATAATTCTCAGCCACATCATGGCCCAGGTCGCACTTCGTCGCGAACTGCGCGTGGTCTTCGACGACTTGTTCGGTCCTGATGGTTCCGAGATCTTCTTCAGGCCTGCACGAGAATATGGTCTGCTGGGCCGCGACATCGGCTTTGCCGAGCTGCGCCACGCCGTCGCGCTGCGCAACGAAACCGCGTTGGGCTTACGACTTCGAAGCCGTGGTCCCGGCGGAGACGACGAGATTCTCATCAACCCTCCACGCGACCGCAAGTGGACGTTGCGCGAAAACGACGACCTCGTCGTGCTCGCGAACTACGCCTGCTAGTGCGGAGACACTAGGGGACTAGCGCTCAGGCGGGCGGTGCCACTGCGGGCTTGGCCGTGCGTGACGACAGCACCACCAGCAGCAGCGCGGCGCCGAGGATCACATCCACCGCCAGGCCCAGGTGCACGTCCGCGAGCCGCTGGAGTCGACACCACGCAGCCACGCCCGCGACCATGATCGCGCCCCAGCGGACGATCCCCGCGAGGCCCAGGGCGTGCCCGCCAGGCGCTCGGGTGCCCGAGCGCGCGTAGGCGATGGCGCCGATGACAGCAAAGCCAAACAACCCTGCGCCACCGACGGCCTCGCCATTTCGCCAGACCACGAACGCGACCAGCAAGAGCTGACCATGCATCAGGCCGATCGGCGTGCGTACCAGCTCGATCGCCAGCGATCGCAGCTGCGGCAAGGCCACGACTGTGATCGCCAGACCGAACAAAAATGGGGATCCGAATCCCGCCAGCATCATGAACCCCTCGAGCAGCCCGCGCTCGAACTCCGCGAGCAGCAACGCGGCGAACGAGCGCCCATCGGTCGTCACGGGCAAGGCTGCGCTGGCGACGATGACGGCGCCGCACAGATGCACAGCCCAGCCGAGCGACGGGGCCGCGCGCGTCGAGTCGGCCGCGTCGGCAGTGTTCGTCGAGGGGCGCTGCGAGGACTCAGGTCGATCATCCGACACCTGCATAGGATGGCACGACATCGCGTGGGCAGGTTGCTACCCTTTGAAAACCTCGAGATGGCGTGGAGTCCTCAGCATCGGCTCGGGCCGGCAGCTCGGCGCCGGAAGACGGCATTGGGGCTGTGGACCGCGCTCGTAGCCTCCGCCTGCGCCAGCGGAGACACGAGCGTCGGCTCGGGCCCCCAGTCTGGCGTGGGTTCGGCCGCACAAGAGTCGAGCACGACCCGCGGCGACTCGAGCGCCGGCGAGGTCTCCGCGACCGACGGCCCCGCAACGTCGAGCAGTGCCGAGACCTCCGCCGACTTCGACACCAGCAGCGGCGAGACCGGGCCGTGCGAGGAAACCACCTGGTACTTCGATGGCGACGGCGACGGCCGCGGCGACGCGAGCATGACGATCCTGGCGTGTGTAGCACCGCCCGACTACGTGGCGTTCGGCGATGATTGCAACGACGCGGATCCCCGGCTTGGCGCGGGCTCCGACGAGGTCTGCGACGGTGTCGACAACGATTGCGACACCGCGATCGATGAGGCTTCGGCAACGAACAGCGAGTGCAATGGCTGCACGTTGTTCGCCGTCGCATCGCGCAGCTACGGGTTTTGTCCCGCCGGTGCGCAGTGGCAGGCTGCGCGGACCCAGTGCGCGGTGTTCGGCGGCGATCTGCTTCGCATCGACGACGCCGCCGAGAATGCCGCGGTGGCTGGGCTTCCCGAGCCGCAGTCGCCAATCGGTGGCGGGTGGTTCATCGGCCTGACCGACGCGGGCGCGCGCGGGGCGTTCGTCTGGGTCGATGGCGGTGGGTTGTCGTTCGCCTCGTGGCTCGCCGGAGAGCCCAACGACGCGGGTGGCAACGAGGACTGCGCCGAGATGGAGCAGGCGGGCGGAGGCTGGAACGACATCCCCTGCGACCTCGAGCGGGCGTTCATCTGCGAAGCTGCCGCGCCGTGATTTTTCTGTGTTTTTAATTGCGAAAACCCCGGCCGTATAGCAAACGCGGACCGTATGCGGTACAGGATGGCCTCATGCGCCGGCGGGACGAGTCGCGCAAACCGGTTCGCGGGTGCCGAACTTCGCGAGCAAACAAGGTTCTGCCTTGGCGCGATTCCGCGACCTCGTCGCGGCCGTCAGGCGGTCTGACTCCCAGTGCGCATCTCGCCCACTTCAGCGCGACGCGTAAGCCAGACGCACTCGTTGCGCTACCTACTACAGTTTCGACAGCAACGGCTGGCCCGTGATGTTTGGGCCTCTGCTTGCCGTGCTGCTCGCGCCCGTGCTCGGCACGACGTCGGCGTATGCCCCCGAGTCGGGGCAATCACCCAAGCGCAGCTATCGGGCCGTGCGCACCGTCGATCCCATCGTCGTCGACGGCAAAGTCAACGAGCGGACCTGGACCGTCGCGCCCGCCGACGACAGGTTTGGCGAGCGCCAGCCCGAGCTCGGCGCCACGCCGCCGGTCCGCACCGTGCTGCGCGTCGCCTACGACGACCTCGCGCTGTACGTCCTGATCGAATGCGAGTCCAAACCCGGCGACGTGATCGTTCGAACGTTGCGCCGCGACAACCCCGGCATCTTCGCGGACGACGCCGTCTACGTGAAGCTCGACCCGACCCACGACCGACGCACGGGCATCAGCCTTGGCGTCAACGCCGAGGGTGCACAGATCGACGCGCTTGCGCTCGAAGACGGGCGTGAATTTCTGACCCAGTGGGACGCGGTCTGGTCGGCCGAGGTCGATCGCCGCGACGACGGCTACACCGCCGAGTTCCGCATCCCCTTTGCAATCCTCGGACTCAAGCGTGCCGATGAGAGGATCATGGGCCTCGAGATCTCGCGCGATCATCCGAGTCGAAACGCAACCTACGACTGGCGCGTCATTGTCCCTCCTCGAAGTCCGATGGCGGCCAGTCAATTCGGCGATCTCTTGGGGCTGCGAAACATCTCTGGGCAACGCGCCATCGAGTTCACGCCCTACGCTTTGCTGCGGACCAACTTCCAGCCCGATTTCACCGTCGATCCAGCGCGGCGCCCCAACGTCGCGACCGGCGGCGACCTCCGCGTGCAGATCGGTTCGGGCTCGTACGTCGAGACTTCGCTGCTCACCGACTTCGCGCAGGTCGAAGCCGATGAGGTCCAAGTCGCCCGCGATCGTTTTCCCCTGTTTTTTCCCGAACGACGGCCGTTCTTCGTCAATGGTCTCGAGGTGTTCAATTTCGGCCGGAGCAGCGAAGGCCAGCTGTTCTTCTCCCGCCGCGTCGGCCTCGTGGACGGCAAGCAGGTGCCGTTGCTCGGAGGCGTCAAGGTCTACGGCCGCACCAAGCTGGTCTCCTACGGATTGCTGCACGTGCAGACGCTGGGCTCGCCGTCGGACCCAACCCGCGGGCTGGCGTCGACTGTACCGACGAACGTCAGCGTGGGACGCGTCCGCCTCCAGGTCACCCGCAACCTCAACGTCGGGATGATGTTGCTTGGCGAGCACCGATTCGGGCAGTCCGACGCCGACGATTCCAGCGGCGGCATCGACAGTCAGCTGATCGCCCTGGGCGGCCGCATGCAGTGGAGCAGCTTTGTTGCAGGCAGCTGGGCCGAGCGGCCAGGCACGCCGGCAACGACGGATGACACCGGCGTCAGCGCCCCCGCGGTCGCCCCCACGTCCGACGCCGGCGCGAGCGCCTATTCAGCCCTCGAGTATCGCGGGCTCTACGTGCGACCGTCGCTGTTGTGGTTGTGGAGCGACAAGGATTTCACGCCCGCGCTGGGCTTCTATCGCCGGCCCGGATCGGCGCGCCAGGAGGCGGCTCTCGACTTCGCCCCACGCCCGCGTGTACTGGGCCTGCGCGAGGTGGTTTTCGGACCGCGATTCAGTGTCGAGACCGCTCCGAACTACGGTCAGCGCCTGGGCCAGGAGGCCAGCAGTCGCGTCGCCGTCAACTGGCGCAACGGCAGCCGCGTCGAGTACAGCGTCGCGAGCTTCGTGGACAACCTGCAGCAGGACTTCACCCTGTACGGCTACGACGTCGAGGCCAAACAGTATCGCGGGATCCGGCAACGCGTGGGCTTTGGCACCCCCGAGCGTCGCGTGCTCGGGGTCGACGGCAGCTATGAGGCGCTCGATCTGTTCGGTGGTTTTGCCCATCAGCCGAGCGCGACGATCACGGCACGACTGGGCAAGCATTTCACCATTCGGGGCTCGTACACCCACCTGGTCGGCCGACTCGCCCAGCGCGACGAACGTTTCAACTTTGGGTTCGCCAACGGCAACCTCGACGTCGCCTTCACCCGCAATCTCGCGCTCGACACTCTCGCCCGACTGGATCTGTCGCCTGGCCGCGGGCGCTTCGGCGCGCAAACTCGCTTGCGTTGGCGGTTCGCCCCAGGCAGCGATGTCTTCTTGGTGTATCGGGCAGAGCAGCCATTTGGCGAGTCCATGGAGACCCGCGAGCCGTTCCACGAACTGACGCTGAAGTTCACGTACTACCTGCGGACGTTCATCGATGGATGACGTCAACCGACGCTGGTGGCTGTTAGCCAGCGCGCCGCAGCTCGCGGGTCGGGCGCTTGGGCTGGCCGAACAGATAGCCCTGCAGCAGGTCACAGCCCAGGCCGCGCATGACGTCACGCTCCGCGGTGGTCTCGATGCCCTCGGCGACCGTGATGATGCCTAGCTCTGCGCACAGCTCGACGAGCGCGCTCAGCAACCGGACCTTGATCGGTGAAGCGTCGAGGCCGCGCACCAGCGCCATGTCGAACTTCACGATATCCGGCGCCACTTGGGTGAACGTCGTCAGGCCGTTGTAACCGGCGCCGAGATCGTCGATCGCGACGCGAAACCCGAGGTCACGCAGGGTCCGCAGGCTCTGGATCGTGGTGGCACCACCCGGCACCTCTTGACGCTCGATGATCTCGAGTACGAGCCGGCTCGCGAATGGGATCAGCGGATTGCGGTCGTCGTAGAACTCGGGATCGGCCAGCGACTGCGGGTGGATATTCACGAACATCAGCACCTCGGACGGCAACGTCCGCAACAGCTCTGCCATGCGCAGCCGGAGCATCCGCTCGACCGCGATCACTGCATCGGCTTGCTCCGCCAGCTCGAACAGGGCCACCGGTGTGCGAATCTCACGATGGTCGCAGCGGGCGAGGGTCTCGTAGGCGAATAGTTCCCCGCTGACGGCGTGGACAATCGGCTGAATCGCGAGCCAGACAGTTGGCATGACTCCGCTCAGCAAACGTACGCGCTCGGCCGACTCACGTCGGAGATCCCCAGCCGAGCGCTCGAGCGCGCGGCGTTGTTGGCGAGCCGCGAGCGCATCCGTGATGCACCCAGCGATCTCGGCGATTGGGCAGGGTTTGGTCAGGAATCGAAACACCCGCGCGTCATTGATCGCCCGCAACGCGCCCTCGACGTCGGCATGGCCGCCCAGCAGGATCCGGCAGACCTCGGGATACAGGTGACGCACAATCGAGAGCAACTCGGATCCCGGCATGCCCGGCATCTGTTCGTCGGAGACGACAACGTCGACGTCGCGGTCGTGCAAGACCGCGAGCGCGACATCCGGGCCCCCTGCGGTGACCACGTCCAGCGGCTCTCGCCACAGCCCGCGACGCAGGTTGGCGAGCACACTGGGGTCGTCGTCGACGAACAGAACACACGGACGCTTGGTGTCAGTGGGCGGTTGCATGGCGAATCCCCTCGGGTCACACGTTGACCCCATCGGACCAAAGCCGGCGCGATTGAATCGACGGTCCCAATTCAGGCCATCGATCGGGTCGAGCCAAAACGCCAGTGTGTGCGGGTCAGCGAAACCGCCGGGGCCGTTGGGCAAGCTCGCCCACTGCGGCGCTTTGGCACCATTGCTCCCAGGCCACGCGGTCGGCACCTCGCCACTCGAGGGCTGCGAGGTCCTCGGCCAACGGAACGTCGTCGACGAGGGTCGCCAAGCGCTTGTAGAGCGCGACTGCCTCCCGTGCGGGAGCGAGCGTGGCCGCCAGACGCTCGGCACCGCGCACCGCGATCGTCCAGTCGGCGGCACGATCGGGAATCGCCTCGACGTGGATGTAGTGGCCCAACAGCGCGCCCGCCGTCTTCTCGCCAAATCCAGGGAGCCCGGGAATTCCGTCGGCAGTGTCGCCGACCAGCGCCAGCAAGTCGGCGATGCTCTCCGGCCCGACGCCGCGCCGTGTGCGGAGCGCGGACTCATCGGTGAGCTTGCGCCGCACGCGATCGATCTGGACCACCTGCGTGCCGCGCAGGCACTGCCCGAAATCCTTGTCGGGCGACAAGATGCGAACCTGTTCGACGGCGTCGCGATGACGCTTCGCCGCGGACGCGATCGCGTCATCCGCTTCCCATCGATCCATCGACCACACCACCAGACCCAGTGCACGGGCAACCCGTTCGGCCTCGTCGAACTGGGCGAGCAGCTCGGGCGGAACCCCGGCTTCGGTCTTGTAGCCGGCGAACAGATCGTTGCGAAACGAGCGAATCGGATGGTCGAACGCCACTGCGACATGCGTTGCCGCCTCCTGGGGCTCCTCGAGCAGAGCCAGCATCGCGCTGGCAAACCCGATGCAGGCCGACAGCGGCCGGCCATCCGTGCCAACCTGGGCAGGCCGCGGAGAGAAGTGGGCTCGGAACAGCTCGAACGTCCCATCGACGAGGTGCAGGCGCATGCTGCGAGTGTGGCTGGTACACTCGGCCGCGTCGTGGGCGAATCTCTCGAAGGGCCGTCCGGCACCGAGCAACTGCCGACGGTCTCACTCGCGGCGCTGGACGAGACCGGCCCGCGCGTGGGGGCCTACGGTCCACAGGACTTTGGCGAGACCATACCGCTCGAGCCTGGCACCGCCGAGGCCGTCCGCGTCGCGCCGAGCCGGGTCCCTGACCCCGCGAGCGCGCGCAACCCCGTCCCTCGCCCGCCCGAGCCCACCCAAGCCAACGAGTTGATCACCGACCGCGACCTGGCGCTGGAGCGCCAGGAACACGCGGCCTCGGTCTCGCGGATGCGCTCGCTGATGCCCGTCGCCTGCGTGCTTTGGCTGGCGTTCTTCGCGGTGGATTGGGTGCTATCGACGTTTGTCTCGCCCGCGCCGCTGATCGACTACGCGGTCCTGCGGTTGATCGGTCTGGTGCCGTTGCTGGGCTGTACCTGGTACCTGCGTCGCAGCACCATGCCAGGACCCGTCGGGCTGCGGCTGGCCGACGCCATCATGATGGCGAGCTGTGCCGCGGTGCTCACGGACATGTGTCTGCTGTCGGGCGGGCTGACCAGCCCATACCTGTCGTACATCGTGCTCGTGATGGTCGGGCGAGCCGCCGTGCTGCCCAATCACTGGCGCATCGGCGCG
This sequence comes from Deltaproteobacteria bacterium, assembly GCA_947492135.1. Classification (GTDB taxonomy): domain Bacteria; phylum Myxococcota_A; class Polyangia; order Nannocystales; family Nannocystaceae; genus Xiheibacterium. The sequence continues at coordinate 9,511 of CANLQR010000251.1, forward strand.
GTTCAGCTCGGCGTGCCCGTGCTCGTCATGCCGCTGGTGTTTCTCGCGGCCGCGCCGTTTTCCGCGACCGTGGCCGCACAACTCCGCGACGGCCACGCCCTGGGCGTGGCGTTCTTCTACTTCATGCTGCTGTTTGGTGGGTGGGCACTGCTGGTCATCGGCGGCCACAACGTCTGGGCGCTCAAGCGTCAGCTGTTTCGCGCGCGCAGTATCGGGCGCTACCGACTCGAGCGGCGGATTGGCCAAGGCGGCATGGGCGAGGTGTGGATCGCGTTCCATGAGCAACTCCGGCGCAACGTCGCGCTCAAGATCCTCCGCCCCGAGTTCGGCACCGATGCGATCGCGGTCGAGCGCTTCGAACGCGAGGTCATGACCACCGCGTCGCTGATGCACCCCAACACCGTGCGCATCTACGACCACGGCGCCACCGACGACGGGCTTTGGTACTACGCGATGGAGTTGCTGACGGGCGAGGACATGGCCAGCGTCGTGCGACGCGAGGGCCCGATGCCCCCTGCCCGCGCCGTCCACCTCGCGCTACAGGCCGCACGCGCGCTGGGCGAGGCCCATTCCCGTGGTGTCGTGCATCGCGACGTGAAGCCCGAGAATCTGTTCGTCGCCACGCTGGGCGGCGAGCGTGATGTGGTCAAGGTCCTGGACTTTGGCATCGCGCGCGCCGCAGAACAAAGGGACTCGCGTCTGACGACCACGGGTTGGCTCGCGGGCACGCCGGCGTATCTCTCGCCCGAGGCCGCCAAGGGCGAAGGGGCCAACGCACCCGCCGACGTCTATGGCATCGGGATGGCGCTGTTCTGGGCGACGACGGGGACGGTGCCGTTCTCGGGTGACTCGCCGATGCTCATCCTCGCCAAGCAGGTCAATGAGCCGGTGCCCTCGCCGTCGCTGCGCCGCGGCGAGGCGCTGCCTCCGGCGCTGGAGCAGCTGATCCTCCGATGCCTCGCGAAAGATCCCGCCGCTCGCTACCGCGATGGCTCGGCGCTGGCGATCGCGCTGGAGGAACTCGCCCGAGCGCTGCCGTGGCGCGCGATCGATCGATCGTCGACGTCGATGTCGATGGCCCGCGGCGCGATCGAATCGCCTTCGACGTAGGCGGACCGCACCAGCGCATCCTAGTGATCCCATGAGCGGACTCGAGGCCGCGCGCTGCCAAACCGGGCCCGGGGCCAGGGTGCGGTGGCCCCGGGTGCTTTTTCCGACGGAATCCCAGAGATGTGGCCAAATGCCGGCGTGCAGCGTCGCTACGCCCTGTTGCCGGCCTTGATGCTCGGATGTGCGCCCGCCGGTGACGCCGGCGACGACGAACTCGGGCTGCGCGCCGTCGCCGAGTTCATCGATCTCGACCCCTCGCCCGACCGCGTTCGGATCGCGGTGGTCGCGACCGAGGCCACGGTC
>CANLQR010000252.1 GCA_947492135.1 Deltaproteobacteria bacterium
ACCCGGCACGACGATGAGCATGCCGGTCGGACGCAAGCGCTCGGTCGCATTGATCGAGAGCATCGAGCCCGGGTCGATCGTCGCGGTCGCGATCCAGCGCGACCCCGACATCGACGACCCTGCTCGCCAGGACCTCCACGACATCGGTACCTACGCCCGGGTCACTCGGGTGCAGCGGGTCCGTGACGGCAGCACCTACCGGGTGGTGCTCGAAGGCCTGGGGCGCTTTGCGCTGACCGACGTGCTCCAGAGCGAGCCTTTCATTCGTGTCCGCGTCGAGCCCAGGGCTGACGTCATGGGTGACGAACTCGAGGCCGGCGTACTTGCCGAGGAGATCCGCGGACATCTTCGGGGGCTCGCGGCAGCGACCAACCCGCAGCTGGTCGAGCTGATCGACTCGGTCAAGGAGCCCGGTCTGCTCGCCGATCGCATCGTCTCGGGGCTCGACGTCGACCGAACCCGCGAGATCGAGATGCTCCACACCGTCGATGTGGTCAAGCGCTTGCGCCTGTGCATCGATCTCATCGGCGAGGCCAAGGCCCGCTTCGAGCTCAAGCAGAAGATCGGCGAGGAGGTCCGTCGCGAGCTCGGCAAGGACCAGCGCGAGGCGATGCTGCGCCAGCAGCTGCGCGCGATCCAGAAAGAACTCGGCGAGAGTGACGAGAACGGCGGCGAGCTCGCCGCGCTGCGCAAGAAACTCGAGGAGGCGCACCTGCCCGAGGAGGCGCAGAAGCTCGTGGACCGCGAGCTGCGCCGGCTCGACTCACTCAACCCCGCGGCGCCCGACGCCAGCGTCACGCGCAACTATCTCGAGTGGATCTCTGACATGCCTTGGGACAAGCGCGCGGCCTCTACGGTGGACCTCGATGCGGTGTCCAAGAAGCTCGACGAGGATCATTTCGGTCTCGACAAGGTCAAGCGGCGGATCCTCGAGCACCTCGCCGTGGCGCAGCTGTCGGGCAACGCCAAGGGCTCGATCCTGTGCTTGGTGGGCCCGCCCGGCGTTGGCAAGACCTCGCTCGGACAGTCGATCGCAGACGCGACGGGGCGCCCGTTCATCCGCGTGTCGCTGGGCGGCGTGCGCGACGAGGCCGAGATCCGCGGACATCGGCGGACCTACGTCGGCGCCTTGCCCGGCCGGATCATCTCGGCGCTCCGCAAGGTCAAGGTGAAGAACCCCATCATTCTCCTCGACGAGGTCGACAAGCTCACGCAAGGGTGGATGGGCTCGCCCGAGGCCGCGCTGCTCGAGCTGCTCGATCCCGAACAGAACAAGACGTTCACGGATCACTACCTCGAGTTGCCCTTCGACATGTCGGAGGTGATGTTCATCGCCACTGCCAACAGTCTCGAACCGCTGTCGGCGCCCCTGCGCGACCGCCTCGAGATCCTGGAGCTGTCGGGCTACACCACCGAGGAGAAGCGGCACATTGCGAGAGGACACCTGGTTCCGCGCAAGCTCGGCGAGCACGCGCTCGACGAGGAGTCCTTGAGGATCACGGACGACGCGCTCGAGGCGATCATCCGCGACTACACCCGCGAGGCCGGCGTCCGTCAGTTGACCCGCGAGATCACCAAGCTGTGTCGGGCACTCGCGCTCGAGACGGTGCGGGGCACGGCAGGCAAGACCCCACAACTGGTCGTGGATGCTGCGGCTCTGGGCAAGTACCTGGGCAAGATCCGCTTCTTCAATGACGTCGCCGAACGCACTTCGGTCGCTGGCGTCGCCACGGGGCTGGCGTGGACGCCGGTGGGCGGCGACATCCTGTTCATCGAGACCTCGAAGATGCCGGGCAAAGGTGCGCTACAGATCACCGGACAGCTCGGAGAGGTCATGCAGGAGTCGGCCAAGGCTGCGCTGACGTTCGTCCGCAGCAATGCAGACGCGCTTGGGGTGGAGGTCGCGGCGCTCGAGCGCCACGACGTGCATATCCACGTGCCGGCCGGCGCCGTGCCCAAGGACGGGCCGTCTGCGGGAGTGACGATGTTCACCGCGCTCACCTCGCTGTTCACCGGACGCAAGGTCCGTTCGGACACTGCGATGACCGGTGAGGTCACCCTGCGGGGTCGGGTGCTACCGGTGGGTGGCATCAAAGAGAAGGTCATCGCGGCCCACCGCGCGGGGATCAAGCGCGTGGTCTTGCCGGGCAAGAACGCCCGGGACGTCGACGATATCCCCGAGACGGTACGCAACGAGCTCGAGATCCTCTTCGCGGATGACATGCTCGAGGTCCTCGCGAACACCCTCGAGCCGGCCGCGACGATCCGCGAGCCAGCACCGCTGCCCTCCGTGGGCGCGGCGAGCTAGACCACAGCACGCGTGCCGGGGCGACCCGGCACGCGTGGCCGACGCCTCAGTTGATGCAGGTCCACATCACCGTGAAACACATCAGCTGGCCGAGGCCATCCGCGCCGCAGTTTCCGACCCCGTTCCAGGGCCCAGAATCAAAAAACGCCGAGCCGGTCGCCTCGCAGCTCGTGGGGCCCTGGCAGTAGCCGCAGACGTTGCCGCAGGTGCCACCCCACTCACCGACGCTACCGTAGCCGAGGTTCTGACAGATGAGCAGCGGGTGGTAGTTTCCCCCGCTGTTCGCCGAGATCCACGCCGAGTTGGCGTCGGCCGAACACACGACCCACGGCGAGCCCGTGCCGGGGTCGACCCCAGCCTCGCACACGTCGGGGAACTCCTCTTCGCACTGACTCGAGCAGCCGTCGCCGGAGTTTTCGTTGCCGTCGTCGCAAGCCTCGACGCCCGCGTGGATGATGCCATCACCGCACTGCGCCGCCGCGCAAGAGGTGGTGCAGGCGTCACTCGGATCGGCGTTGCCGTCGTCGCAGCTCTCGCCGGCAGCAGCATTGGTCACACCATCGCCACACGCCACCGCGGTGCAGTCACCATCGCACCCGGCAGTCGCCGCGCCTTGATCACAGGCCTCGACACCGGCCTGGACGAAGCCGTCGCCGCAGGTCGCGGTCAGGCACGTCGTCGGGCAAGCGTCGTTGTCGTCGGCGTTCGCATCGTCGCACTGTTCCACGCCGCCGTTGACCATGCCGTCGCCGCAGGTGGTCAGCAGGCAGGTGTTCGAGCAGTCGTCGTCGTCGATTCCGTTGGCATCGTCGCAGGCCTCGCCGGGGCCGACGAAGCCGTCGCCACAGGCCTGCGCCGTGCAGTCGTCCTTGCACGGGCCGGAGTTCGAATTGCGGGCGCCGAGGTCACAGACTTCGTCCGCTTCGACGACAGCGTTGCCACAGCCCGGTGCCGGACCGTCGCCACTCGAGTCCGAAGGTCCCGATGGGTCGACCGTCGTCGAGATCGACGTGTTGCCGTCGGCGGTGGAGTCGGCGTCGCCGGTGGTCGGTGAATCGTCGTTGCCGGTCGCTTCGCTGCCGGACGCCGAGCCGAGCGTGGTGCTGAACACCAGGGTGTCCTGCTGGTCAGGAACGCCGGCCGCACCCGCGCAGCCCGAAACTCCGACGAGGATCGCGAGCATGACGGAGGGCAGGCGACGCATCACGCCCATGCTCCGAGCGCCTGGCGAGTTGGGCAAGGAAGAATCTGCGTGGGTCACTACACCCCGGTCGCGCGGTGTGGGGAGGCCGAGCGCTGGTCAGCGTCGCGCCCCTGGCTGCAACCGCGGCGGAACCGGACCGTCTCTCGTTCCGAGCCTTCGGGGGAATAATGTTGTTTTCGCGCGTTCGTTATGCCAGCTATCCGCCCATGCGCCGGCTCTCCTTTGTGTGCACGCTCGTACTCGCGCCTTGGACCGCCATGGCTGCGGTGCCTCCCGCTGCCGACGCACCGACGCTGACCGTGCCGCTTCCGACCACGCAGATCTACGGCGGCGTCGAGACCGAGCAGTGCGCCTGGCCCTCGGTCGTCTACCTCTCGACGAACGACGGCGCTTGCACGGGCACGTTGATCCATCCGCAGATCGTGCTGACCGCCGCTCACTGCGTGCCCGATGACGTCACCGCGACGGTGCGCTTCGGCGAGCGTTCGCAGACGGCGGTGCAGCTCGCCGATACCGAGTTCTGTCGGGCGAATCCGGGCTTCAACGATACCGGTGGCGGCGACGACTACGGCTTTTGCAAGCTCGCGACACCGGTCGACAACATTCCGGTCACACCGATCGCGTATGGCTGCGAGGAGTCGATCCTGGGCGTCGGCACCCACGTCACCCACGTGGGCTACGGCAACGACGAAGAGGGCGTCAGTGGTCGCAAGAAGTTCGTCAGCCTCGACGTCGATGCTGTGACGTCGAACGGCGAGCTGATCACCGGCGGGGGCGGCAGCGGCGAAGGGATCTGCAGTGGCGACTCCGGCGGTCCGGTGATGACGCGGCTCTCGGCCAGCCTCGGCGGCGACGACACCTGGCGCGTGGTCGGGATCCATTCGTGGGCGGAGATGTCCTCGCCCGGCGAGTGCAACGGCGTCGCGGGCAGCGTGATCGCGTCGCGGGCCGTGGGCTTCATCGAGCAGGAATCGGGCATCGACATCACCCCATGCTTCACCGCCGGGGGCAACTGGGATCCCACCTGGGGTTGCCAGGAGTTTCCGATCGACCCCGCCCAGGGCGGCGACGGTAGCTACAATCTGATGTGCGAGACCGGTCCACTGGGCGGGTTCTCGTCGGTGTGCGGCAATCCGCTGACGGACTATCCCGACACCGACCCGCCCAGCCTCGAGGTGCTCTCGCCGCAGGGCAACCAGGAGTTCGAGGTCGATGGTGGTGATCAGGCCGAGCTCCACATCGAAGCCAACGCCGACGATGGCGACGGCTGGGGCCTCGCGCAGGTTGAACTCGTGATCGTCCCCGAGGACGGCGAGATGGCGTCCGAGGTGCTGACGTTCGCACCGTTTCGTTGGAACACGGTGTTCCCCGCAGGCGGCTACAACCTCAAGCTCATCGCGACCGACAATGCCGGCTTGCAGACCGACAGCGGCTGGATCGCCGTGGGCGTGGGGACCAAGGCCCCGGAGAATCCGCCGGGCGGCGATACCGGCGCAGCCGACGACACTGGTGCCCAGGACACCGGCGATTCGGCCGGGGACGCGGGCGACCAAGGCGCAACCTCGAACGACGACGGGGACGCCAGCGATGAGGCCGACGATGACGATGAGGACAGTGATGACGATGGCGCCGACGGGTCCACTGGAGCGGCCCAGGACGGCGCGACCCCAGCCGGCTGCGGATGTCGCAGCACGACACCTGCCGACGGCGGTGTTGCGCTGCTGACGTTCGCGGCAGTCGTCGGCCTCGGTCGTCGTCGTCGTGCGCGCGGGTGCACTTCGTCGAATTGACGCGATACGCCGCGAGCGCCCATGCTGGCTTTCGTGGCCTCGTTGCGTTGGACGTCTCTCACAGTTCTTGCCCTCGCGGCGTGTGGTGGCGACGAGCGCCCCGCGGCCGACGCGGGCCTGTCACTCACCGGGATCTCCATCACCTCCGCGGGCTCGACGGGGATCGACTCCGACGACAGCGATAGCGCGGACAAGCTCGACGTCATCGGTGGCGATGGCGGTGCCACCATGGGTGGTGACAGCAGCACTGACTCCGGTTGCAAGAAGGTCGATCTGCTGTTCGTGATCGACAATTCCGGGAGCATGGCGGACGAGCAGATCAATCTGGTCGCGAGCTTCCCCGCGCTGATCAACGGGATGCGCACCGAGCTTGCCGACACCATGGGCTACAACGTCGGCGTGATCTCGTCGGATACCTATATCGGCGATATCAGCTGTGCGCCGCTCCAGGACGGCAACCTCATCACCCGCACCGCAGGAATCGACTCGAGCAACAACGTGTGTGGGCCGTTCGCCTCCGGCAAGCGGTACATGACCGAGGCCGACGACCTCGAGACCGCATTTGCCTGCGCTGCGCAGATCGGCACCTCCGGCGATGGCAACGAGCGCCCGATGTCGGCGCTGTCGGCCGCGCTTTCGCCGGCGCTGACCGGCCCGGGCATGTGCAACGAGGGGTTCTTGCGCGACGACGCGCTGCTCGTGGTCGTGCTGATCACCGATGAAGAGGACGACCACGAGGTCGATGGGTGCATGCAGGACCCGCAGCCAGGCTCGGTCGGCGAGCCGGCGCAATGGTTCAACGATGTGATCGCAGCCAAGGGTGGCGACGAGAGCAAGGTCGTGGTGTTGTCCTTGGTCGGTCCCTCGGCCCAGCCGCAGTGCCCAGCGCTCGACAAATGCAATGGCGGCATCATCGGTGCCGAGATCGCGACGCGCGTGCTCGCGTTCACCGAGATGTTCACCTACGGCTTCGTCGGCCCGATCTGCGAGCCGTATGGCCCGCTCTTTCTCGACGCGATCGGCGTGATCAAGAGCGCCTGCGACGAGTTCGAGCCGCCGGCCTAGGCGTGGTCCTCGAAAGTACGCTATCGTCAAAGTCGCTTGTGGCTCGGTTCAAGCGTTGCCCTCACACTCGCGATCTTCGCGCTGGTGTGGAACTGGCGGGTGCTTCGCAGGCCCACCGGGCTGGTGTCCGGGCTGCTTTTCGGGCTGGGGCCCTGGCCCGCGCTTGCGGCGTCCGTGGCGATGCCTCTGGCACTCCAGGGTGTCTGGCTGCCCGTACGCATCGCGGTTTCGGTGTTCGCGATCACGACGGCGACCAAGGCGTGGGTCACGGCGCACGGCGGACCCCGCGACCCGGCAATGGCGTCGGGGCTCGGTCGCTTCACGCTGTGGTTCGTCATGCCGCCCGAGTCGACGTGGCCCCGCGATGCCGCGGCTTTCGCCATGGCGCGGGCTCGGGGCTTGCGCCGTGGCGCCCGCGGCGTGGCCAAGTCGCTGGGATTCGCGGCGCTGTTTGGCGTCCACCTGCAGTTTCCCGCGCTGCACGACAGCCGCTTCGTCGAGGCCTTCTGGGCGTTGTGGCTGTGCTGGCTGGGGATCTCGGCAATCGTCGATCTGGTGACCTGCGTGCCCATGCTCGCCGGCGTCGAGGTCGAGGAAATTTTTGACGCGCCGCCGCTGGCCCGATCACCGCGCGACTTCTGGGGGCGTCGGTGGAATCTCTTCGTGCACCGCTTCGTCGCACGCTTCTTGTTCCGGCCCCTGGGCGGCCGGCGCCATCCGGCGCTGGCGACTCTCGGTGTGTTCGTGTGCAGCGGCTTGATGCACGAGTACTTCGTGCTCGCCGCGCTCGGTGGGACCGGCCATCACACGGGCTGGATGATGGGGTTCTTTGTGATCCAGGGGGCCGGCGTGGTCGTCGAGATGCGTGGACGTCGACGTCGCACCGGCCTCCCACGGGGGCTCGCGATCGGGCTTCATACTGCGTGGATGACCCTGACGAGTCCGCTGTTCTTTGGGCCCCTGGGCGAGATGTTCGAGGGCTGGTGAGCATCGTCGCGCCCGCAGCAAACTTTGCCGCGGGGCTGCGCCGCGCCGGCTCGATCTGCAGGCGAGGAGTGTCGCGCGCAATGCTAGCGTTTCGGCCACCATGGCCAGCTCCAACGCAATTGCTCGAGTTCGTGAGTTCATGACGGTCTGTCCGCACACCATCGCGCGGGGCGAGTCGCTCGCCGAGGCTCGCTCGCGAATGATCGAGATCCGTGCGCGCCACCTTCCGGTGGTCCACGATGGCCGTCTGGTGGGCATCGTCAGCGATCGCGACGTCGAGCTGTGCGAGTCGCTGCTCATCGATGCCCCGCATCGCGCCCCACCCACGGTGGGTGAAGCGATGACCGAGATGTTGTTCACCTGCGGTCCCGACGCCCATCTTCACGCGGTGGCCGACGAGATGGCGCGACACAAGTACGGCAGTGCGGTGATCGTCGACCCTGAGCACCCGCTGAAGATCCTCGGGGTGTTCACGACCACCGATGCGTTGCGCGCCCTGGCCCAGTACGCACCCCAGGAGTGAGGCCTGCGCGCAAGTTCTGCGCTCGTGCGGTCCACAGTGCCGAGCGTTGTGCGCTAGGCACCGCACGCATTGCGCCCCACGCTGTGGCCATGAGCAGCCCAGAGCCCACAGTTGGCCAGTACATGACCGCAGAGCCGGCGACGGCCGATGCGGGCCTCCGTCTCAGCGACGCCCAGGAACGCATGGGCCTCGACAACATCCGGCATCTCGTCGTGCTGTATGCCGGGCAGGTCGCCGGGATGTTGTCCAGCCGCGACATCGCGATGGCGTTGAGCATGCCCGGCAGCAATCGCGAAAAACTGCTGGTGCAGGACGCGATGGCCGACCAACCCTACGTCTGCACTTCGAACACACCGATCAGCGAGGTCGCCCGCGAGATGGAGGCCAACCGTTACGGTGCCGCCATCGTCGTCGACGGTGATGAGGTTGTCGGCGTGTTCACGACCACCGATGCGCTTCGCGCCCTGCGTGAGCTCGCCACCGGACAGCGTGCCGAGCACGCGACCTCGGCGAACCACCTCCCGCCGACCGAGCGGCAGCCGCCGCGGCGGTTTCATATCCGCAAACATCGGCCGATCGATACCCATGGAAGCGGGATGTTCAAGACCAGCTAGCGGCCCGCGGCTCCCCCGGAGAGAAAAACTCTTCGGGCGTAGCCGGCCGTCACGCGATGGCCTGGCGTTGCGCCGGCCGCCACCCTAGAGTGACTGCGGTCGCGAACATGATGACGAGCCCGCGCCCCGATGTGTCGCATGGTGAGCCCCACCCAATCGGGGCCACGGTCTCGCCCGCGGGCGTGAATTTTTCGATCTTCTCCAAGAGCGCCACCGCGGTCGATCTGTTGCTGTTTGCGGGCCTGGAGGACGACCAGCCCCTGGTGATCCAGCTCGACGCGCGCACGCACCGAACCTTCGACTACTGGCATGCGTTCGTCCCTGGCGTCGGCGCCGGCCAGCTCTATGGCTATCGCGTGCACGGCCCGTGGATGCCCGAGCTGGGTCAGCGCTTCGACGGGCGCAAGCTGTTGCTCGATCCGTACGCCCGCGGCATCGCCTATTCCGATCCGGCCGCGGCGCACGACGACGCGAGTGCAGAGGGCCCGAACCTGCGGTCGGCGATGAAGAGCCTCGTCGTGGATCCGGAGGCGTACGACTGGGAAGGTGTGACGCCGCCCACCGTGGATCCGACGCGGCGTGTGATCTACGAACTCCATGTCCGCGGCTTCACGCGGCACGCCTCGTCTGCAACCGCCCATGGCGGAACCTTCGACGCGTTGATCGAGAAGATCCCGTATCTCGTGGATCTCGGCGTGACCACGGTCGAACTGCTTCCGGTCTTCCAGTTCAACGAGACCGACAACCAGTTCTTCGATCCGCGCACGGGGACCCCTCTGACCAACTACTGGGGCTACGCGCCGGTGGGATTCTTCGCGCCGCACCGGGGCTACTACATCGAGGGCTGGGAGCGGATGCGCTACCTGACCGGTTTCCGCGACCTGGTCAAGGCCCTGCACCGAGCCGGCCTCGAGGTCTTTCTCGATGTCGTGTTCAACCACACAGGGGAGGGCGACGAACGGGGCCCGACGATGTGCTTTCGCGGCATCGAGAACTCGATGTACTACTTGGTCGACCAGCAGGATCGATCGCGCTACGCCGACTACTCCGGCACTGGAAACACGGTCAGCTGCAATCATCCGGTGGTGCGTCGGTTGATTCTCGACTGTTTGCGGTACTGGGCCGACGTCATGCACGTGGACGGGTTTCGCTTCGATCTCGCGACCGTGCTCTCGCGCGATGAGCTAGGGCGGCCAATGACCAACCCGCCCCTGCCTTGGGAGATCGAGATGGACCCTAGCCTCGCGCGAAAGCGCCTGGTCGCCGAGGCGTGGGACGCCGCCGGGCTCTACCAGGTCGGCGCGTTCCCAGGCGAGCTGTGGTTCGAGTGGAACGGGATCTTCCGCGACGATATCCGACGCTTCCTCCGCGGCGACCTCGGGCTGGTCGGCGCGGTCGCGGCACGCTTGCTCGGGAGTCCCGACATCTACCAGCGCAGGGGCCGCGAGGCGCTGCAGAGCGTCAACTACATCACTTGCCACGACGGCTTCACGCTGTTCGATCTCGTCAGCTACGAGCACAAGCGAAACCTCGCCAACGGCGAGAACAACCGCGACGGCACCGATGCGAACTACAGTGCGAACTACGGCGTCGAGGGGCCTACCGACGACCCGGCGATCGTCGAGATCCGCACGCGTCAGGTGAAGAACGCAGTTGCCCTGCTGTTGCTCGCCCAAGGCACGCCCATGTTGCTCGCCGGTGACGAGATGTGCAGGACGCAGGGCGGCAACAACAACGCCTATGGGCAGGACAACGAGACCTCGTGGATCGATTGGGGGAGGCTCCGCTCGAACGCCGCGGTGCACCGGTTCGTCCGGGCGATGATCCGGTTTCGGCACGCCCACCCGAGTCTCCGCCGCCGTCGGTTCCTGCTCGGCGCCGAGGTGCCAGCGACCGAGGATGACGGCTCGCGGGTGCGATGGCACGGGGTCGAGCCCAATCGTCCCGACTGGAGCTACACGGCCAGGACGCTCGCGTTCACGCTGTTCGGGTCTACCGACGACGCGACGATCCATGTCGTGGTCAACATGCACGTCGAGCCGGTGTCGTTTCGCTTGCCGGCGCCGCACGCGGGGGCATCGTGGTACCGCGCCGTCGATACCGCGGCCTCATCGCCACAGGACTTGCCCGAGCCGGGGCAAGAACTGCGCTGCGCGTCACTCGCCTGTACGCTCGAGGGACGGAGCATCCTGGTGCTCATCGAGCGCTGACGTCGTCTGCTATGCTCCGCCCCGTGCTGATCGCCGCGACCTTGTTGTACGCAACGAGCTGCCTGCTGGGGCTCGTGGCCCTGTGGGGGCGCCGGCGTTTGGGTCGAGCCCACCACGTCGCCTACGCGCTTTGCTGCCTGGGCACCGCAGCCGCGACGATGTTCGACTTT
>CANLQR010000253.1 GCA_947492135.1 Deltaproteobacteria bacterium
CTGCCGCGCCAGGGCTCGGAGTGGTACACGCTGATCCCGATGATGGAGACCGCGCGCCTCCGGAAGCTCATGGCGAAGTTCGGTGAGATGATCGAGGCTCACGTGCTGTGCCGGAGGGTCGTCGGTGTCATTTGAGGGGATGCTTCAGACCCGTGAGGGAGTCGTCGCGAATGAGCCGCCCGCACGGTGGCGCCGATCCCGGTCATCACATGCTGTCCGCTGAGCCGCTCGATCGCGGGGACACCACTTGGAATCATCGCGTTGATGTTGTGTTCGCGCAGCCCATGCGGCACCACGATCGTTCGCGAGGACAACCCCGCGTCGCCCCGGGTCGCGATGGTCAGCGTTGCAGTGCCCGTGTCGATCTCGATCCGATCACCGTCGTGGAGTCCGAGTTCGGCCATGTCGGCGAGGTTCATCCAGGCGGTGGCCGCTTCGTCGCCGTCGCGGAGACCACCGTGTAGCCAGCCGTTGTGGCCCAATCGGCGCCGGCGAGAGATCAGCGTGAACGCAGTCGGGTCGGGCTTCGCAACGGCCCGCAATCGGACCAGTTCGTTGGCGAACGAGGCGTGCCACAGCTGCAGCCCGTGCTTCGCCAGCCGCCCGCCAGGCCGGGGTTTCAGACCCGCAAAACCAAAGCGGGGCCGCGGCAACCACCGCTCGTAGGCGAGCCGCGTCAGCCGCCACAGGGGGTTACGGCGGCCCAGCGCGATCGCAAGATCGCCCAGGATGCGCACGTCGTTGCGTGACTCGCCCAACGGCGCCATCACGGGCGCTGCGATCTGGATCAGAGAGCCGGTCTGGAAGGCGACGGTCGTGCTGGCGAAGTCCCAGCGCTCGAGCCAACTGCAGGCCGGCAGGACCACGTCGGCGCGTTTGGCCGTCGCGTTGGCAAACATGTCGATCGATACCAGGGTGTCCAGTGCGGACAACGCCTGGTCGAGGCGCGCTTCGCCGGGGATCGATCGGAGAGGATCGCCGGAGATGACGATGAGCGCCCGGATGCGGTCGTCGCCGGCCACGAGGATCTCGTCGGCAAGCACACCTCCGGGGATCGTGCCGAGTACCGACTCGAAGCCGCCGATGCGGCTTCGGTGCGGGGGATCGAGGTTGGCGAGCGAGAAGACTTTCGCGAGCACCTCGGACATCGGATGTATGAGCGAGCCGCCGGCGACATCGAAATTTCCTGTGGCCCAGATCAACGCCTGCAGCACGACGTAGGCCATCGTGCCGAAGCCGCCTTGATTGACGCCGACCGACATGTGCATCGCGCAGCGCCCGGCGCCCGCGATTCGGGCTGCGAGATTCTCGATTTCTTCGGGCGTCAGCAGCGTGCGCGCGGCGGCCTCTTCGATCGACACGCTGCGAGCGAGTTCGAGCAGTTCGGTGAATCCCGCGACGTTGGTGCGTTCCGCGGGAGCCGCCGCTCCGAGGCGCCCGAGCAGCGCGAGCAACAGCCACAAGTCCGTGCCCGCTCGGATGGCAAGGTGCGAGCCGCCGCGCTTGGCACTCTCGGTACGCCGAGGGTCGACCCAGACGACGTCGCCGCCGCGCTCGCGAAGGCGGTCGAATACGGTCGCGCCGCGGGGCAGGTGGACGAAGCTCGATTGACTCACGTACGGATTCGAGCCGAACACCACCGCGAGATCGCAATGCTCGAAATCCGGCACTGGATGAATCGCGGCGCTACCGTGGACCAGCCGGGCCCCAGCGAACTTGTTATTGCAGTCCTGACTGCTCGCCGAGAACACGTTGCGGGTGCCAAGCGACTTGATGAACGCGAGCAGCGTCACCAAGCCCAGGGCGTTGAAGGCGATTGGATTGCCAAAGTACAGACCGACCGCGTGGGGACCGAAGCGGTCGCGTACCCCGGCGATCCGGGCGGCGGCGGCGGCGATGGCCTCGTCCCATCCCACGCGGTTGCCGTCGACCTGGGGATGCAGCACGCGGTCTGGGTGTCGCGCGACTTCGAGGAATCTCGTGCCCTTGGCACAGGCGTAGCCGGCACTGACCGGGTGCTCGCGGTCAGGTCGCAGGCGCGTGGGCACGCCCTGCGCGTCGAAGTCGACCTCGAGTCCGCATGCGGCCTCGCAAACCCGACAGTAGGTCTTCGCTGGTGGGCGCATCCGGTCCACAGTACCGTGGGTTGGTCACACGGCCGCGAACCGCGGTATTGTTGCAATCCGTGAGATCGACCTCCTGGCGAGTGCGCCGCGTCTCGTTGGGCTGGCTTTGCAGCGCGCTCGTCATCGCAGTGGCCGCTTGCGGGGCCTCGTCGCCCGCCACGGTGCGCATCGCAACCGGACAGCGCGGGGGCACCTTCTTGCCGCTGGGCGAGACTCTGGCCCGGGGTTTTGCCGCGGACGTGACCGCGACCGAGTTCGCTGCCATCGAGAGTCCCGGGAGCGTCGCGTCGGTCGAGATGCTCGCGCGGGGCGAGGCCGAGCTGGCGCTGCTGTCGAACCACGTGGCCGGGGCGACCGGCTTGGAGTTGATCGCGCCGTTGTACGAGGAGACCCTGCAGATCGTCGTGCGCCGCGACGCCGGGATCTCGAGACCGCGCGATCTCGTGGGACGTCGCATCGCAGTGGGCGCGGCGATGAGCGGCACCGAGTCGATCGCCGACACCGTGCTGCAGCACTTTGGGATCACTCCAGACCGGTTCGATCGGCGCAACCTGTCGGCGGTCGATGCGGTAGCCGCGCTCGCTGCCGGCGACCTCGATGCGGTGTTCATCGTCGCCGGCATGCGCACACCGGCCGTCGACGGCCTGCTTGCGCGCGGCGACCTGACGCTGCTGTCACTGGGCGAGCCCGGCAAGATCGGCTCGGCGCTGGAGGGGATCAAGCTCGACGCTCCGTTCTTCTCGGTCACCGCGATTCCCGAGCACGCCTATGGCACCGAGCCACCGGCGGCCGTCGGTACCATCAGTGTGCATGCGCTTCTGGTTGCGCGCGCCGATCTCGACGAGGGGCTCGTGCACGCCATCACCGAGTCGCTCTACTTGCACAAGGTCGAGCTTGCCCAGCAAGAGCGACTGCTGTCGCACCTCAATGAGCGCTACGACTCCTCGCTGTCGCCCTATCCACTGCACGCCGGCGCCGATCGCTACTACCGTCGCGACGAGCCGACGCTCGTGTAGCGCTACGCCAACGAACTCAGTCTTGCCCTCACCATGGGCGCGCTGCTGTGGTCAGCGTTCTCCGCACTTCGGGCCGCCCGGCGGCAAGCGCGACGCAGCCGAATCGAGATCCACTACGCCCAGGCCCGGCGGCTGGTCACCGAAGGCCACGCCGACCCCAAGACCCTGCGCGCCGAGCTGGTCGCCGCGCGCGACAAAGCCCTCGCGGAACTCATCGACGAGCAGCTCGACGCCAACGAGGCCTTTGTCATCTTGCAGGACTACTTGACCGCCCAGATTGCCGAGATCGATGCGGTCCGAGCGCCCGGCGCCGGCGCACCAGCATGACCACGCCGAGCCACCACAGGTTTGCGGAGTCATCGCGCTGTTGCGTGCAGCCGCAGCCGACCGGAGCCGTGTTGGTCTCTGGGGTGCCATCGTCCGAGGAGCCGCTGTCGCCGGTGGTGGGGTCGACCACGCCAGTCGTGTCGGCGCCGCTGGTGTCGAGCCCGTTGGGGTTGCCGACCACGATCGTCACCGGCTGAGATAGGCCCATGTTGCGGCCGTCGCGGGCAACGACTCCGAACTCGTACTCCCCGTCGGCGATGTTGTTGACGTCCCACGACCATGGTTCCTCAAAGAGGCGCACCACCGGCGAGCCGTCGAGGTACAGCTCGAGGTCGCTGATGAGGCGATCGTCGCTTGCGTCGGCGGTGATGGCGAAATCCGCAAAGGAGTCGAACGTCGCTCCATCGGCGGGATACGTGATGGTGACGATCGGCGGGGTGTCGTCGGCGGGATATGGGGCCTGGGCGCAGTCGAGCGAACCGACTGCATCGCCAACGACCTCGGGGGATCCGCCGCCGCGACAAGTCGTGGCGCCCGAGCCACCATCGGGGAACGCCACCGAGACCACCGCATGGGTTGGATTCTGTTCGACCACCGTGAACGTGACCGTTCCTTGGGGGTCGGTGAACGAGTCGCCGGCCTGCATGAGGCCGTTGCCGTTGATGTCGAGGAAGTAGGGTTTCGGACCGAAACCCTCGGTGTCGACCTCGCCCGCGACGTGGACGACGACGCCGTCGAGACCCAGATCCATGTCGAACACGCCGATGGGTTGGCGATACTCCAGCCAATAGGAGCGACCATCGAACGCGGGCACGCGCAGCGCCTGAGTCCCGTTGCAGGGGGTCTCGAGCGGCAGCAAGTTGAACGTGCCGTCCGATGTGGCTTCGACGATGTTGCAGCCGTCGAGCCAACCCATGTAGACCTTTT
This sequence comes from Deltaproteobacteria bacterium, assembly GCA_947492135.1. Lineage (GTDB taxonomy): Bacteria > Myxococcota_A > Polyangia > Nannocystales > Nannocystaceae > Xiheibacterium. The sequence goes on from CANLQR010000253.1 coordinate 4,397, forward strand.
GCACGGCATTGATGTGGCCGCAGCCGTCGCCCATCGGGTCGTAGGGATCCCCGTACTCGATGTGGGCGCAGTTGTCGGCGAAGACGATCTCCTCGTTGTTTTCGTCCACCCCACAGTTGTAGGCGTACGAGTGCCCCATGCCGTAGTTGTGACCGATCTCCTGGTTGCGCACGACGCAACCAAACGAGTCGTGATACCAGGTGTCGCGCGCCGGAAAGTTCGGCGTACCGATATCGGCCAGCCCGGCGAAGTCACAACCCGTCGACGGGAAGTGATACATCAACTGCTGGTAGTCGGCCGGGTTGTGACCCTTGGCGAGCATCGCGGCCCGCGCGGAGACCCCGATCGCGTAGGGATTGCAGAGGCCGGGGTCGGCGATTTCGTAGGGCCCGAAGACCTCGCCAATCATCCGCTCACGGCCGTAGGACACCTCGCCGTAGAACACGCTGGTGGCTTCGGCGCCGGAGAACATCGACTGATCCGCGTTGCCGTTGTTGAGGCCAGGGCGCTCCCAGAACAACAAGATCGTCGCGAGCACGCGAGGCGCGAAAGGCTCGGCGTCGATCAAGGGCTCGGGTGCCGGTGCGACCACGGTCCAATCATCGACGCCCAGACGGCCGGCGCCTTCGGGATCGCCCCAGACCCGGACGATCGCGTCGCGTTCGAAGGCCGGCGAGTCGGCACCCGCGAGTTCATTGGGCAGGAGCAGCTCGACGTCGCCGTGGGGATCGCTGGCATCGACGACCAGATGGTGGCTGAGTTGCGCGGTGCCATCGAGGCGTCGCGCCATCCGTGCGACGTAGCGTCCGCTGACGCTGCCGTCCGCAAGCACTCCCTGTCGGACTCCGAACTCGGGCTCGAAGTCGGCGGCCTGGCACGCGGTTGCGGCAGGCAGGGAGAGCACGACGAGGGTCGGAAGGAGCGAGCGCGCGCGCATGTGCGGCGCAGAATAGCCCAGCTTGAGCGCCGCTGGGCGCGGCGGGACGCCCGCTGGACTCAGACACACACGACGATGTTGCAGATCCCCAGCACGTTGCCACCCACGCCGGCCGGGCAGCAGCTGCTCTGAAGGTCATTCTCGTTGAAGAGGCAAAAGTCACCCATCATGCCGCAATTGACCAGGTCGTCCATGCAGCCCGAGGTGTCGAGGATGCAGTTCGCGGTGCAAGCGATGTTGCCGAGATCGAAGCCCTGCGAGATGCAGGAGTTCGCGCCAAAGTCGGCGGCGTCGCATTGTTCGCCGTTGTTGCGCACGCCGTCGCCGCAGCTTGGTAGCGGCTGACACTGCGCGGTGTTCAGCATCGAGCAGTCGGGTGCGCACGACAGCGCGCCGCCAAGGAAACCCATCGACGCGCACGTCTCGCCGTTGAAGTTGGTCCCGTCGCAGGTTTCAGCCAGCGCGATCTCACCATCGCCGCAGGTGAAACATGCGTCGGTCAGGATGTGGCAGACGGCGTTGCAGCCGAGCACGCCATCGTCGAAGCCCAACGTCGCGCAGGTCGAGTCGCCAAACTCGAGGCCGTCGCAGGACTCACCGTCCTGCAGGTTGTCATCCCCACAGACCGCAGTGGTGGTGTCATGGGCGCTTTCGCTGCCTCCCGTGGTCGCTTCGCTCGCGGAGCCGGAGCTTGCCGTGGCCCCGTCGCTAGTTTCTTCACTCGCGGTGCTTTGGTCGCCGCCGCTGGCGCTCACCGTGACCCCCGATCCGAAGAGCCCGGGGCCGCCGCTGCCCGCTCCTCCCGTCGAGCACGCCGTCGAGAGCAGCACCGGAACAAGCCAGCAACGAAATCGCCCCATCATCGTCCACGGTAAGGGATGATCACTTCGCCGACGATGCGTCACTTCACATCGGGGGGATTATCGGCGCGTGGTTTCTCACGGTTGTGGGACGCATGTAGGGATCTTGGGTAGCATCGTGGAGATGAGCCGTCGGCTGTTTTGGTTGGTGCTTGCCGGGTCGTGTCTGGGGTGTGCAGCGCGTCGGACCGCGGCCGACGCGGTAAGTGCCGATGGCTAGAGCGGCGTGCGGGGCGCGGCGGCGGCACTGAGATCATGCGTCCAGTTGTGGACCCGCGTGCGGGGATCCGGCACGATGCCGGACGGTGGCAGCGGGAGGGGACCCGTGCCCAATAGGCTTTCACCATGCACACGACCACCTTACTTCGCAGCGGTTCGATTCTCAGCGCTCTTGCCCTCGCGGGATGCCCATCCAACGACGACAACGCGACGGCGGCGTCGAACTCGGCATCCGCGTCGGAAAGTTCGAACTCGGATTCCGAGCCGAGCTCGGGTTCCAATTCGGAGAGCGCGACGATGGGCACGAACAGCGCGACGATGGGCACGGCGGATAGCTCGTCGAGCGGCGACGCGACGGTGACTGTGACTGCGACTGCGACTGAAACGGCGACCGAGTCCGGCTCGGCCACCGAGGCCACGGAGTCGAGCGGGGTGACCGACAGCACAAGCAGCGACGGCGGCAGCACCGGCGGCAGCAGCAGCGGTGGCAGCAGCGACGGCGGCACCACGGGTGCGGTCTCGGCCAGCGATTCGAATTCGGAGACCGGGGTCGATCCCAACTGCGAGGCGCCGGGCGATCTGATCTCGTGCGACGCCGGCACCGATGATCCGTTCCAGGCCATGGGCCTGGGCTGCGTCGGCAACGCCAACCAGGTGATCCCGATCGCGAACACGGTGTTCAGCTCCCCCGATGCCGGCGCCTGGCGCATCGCGACCCAGCTGGGCTCGTTCATCGACCCGGTCTCCAACGCCCCGTTGTTCTCGCCCCGCGAGGGCGACTCGTTCCTCGTGATCTCGAGTGGCCTCATCGTTGCGCCCGACGGCCAGGGCGTCATCACGATGGACGACTTCGACACCTACAACACCAACGGCAACCCCGACGTCAACGTGTTGCCGGCGCCCATGACGACCATCGATGGGAGCAACAACGGCGCTGGCGGCACGCCGTTCGTCAACTGTGACGGCGTCAACGATTGCTCGGACACGATCGAATCCCAGTGGGGATTGGGCAACAGCGACCCAGAAGACATGCTCTGGTTCCAGTTCGACACCCAGGTGCCCGGCGGCACGAACGGCTGGGCGGTCGACTTCGCCTATTTCTCTGTCGAGTTCCCCGAGTGGGTCGACACCGAATTCAACGACATCTTCCTGGTGTGGTCGGACAGCGAGACGTACACGGGGAACCTGTGCTTCGTGAACGACCAGCCGTGCACGGTCACGGCGCTGTGGCCAGTCGCCTACCAGGAGAACTCGCCGGAACTCGCCGGTACTGGCTTCCAGAGCGGCGGCGGCGGCACCGGGTGGTTCACGATGCAGGGCTCGGCGGCCCCTGGCGAGACGCTGCAGCTGACCACCGCGATCTTCGACATGGGCGATTCCGCCTTGGATACGCTCGTGTTGCTCGACAACTGGCGCTGGGACTGCGAGGGCTGCGTGCCCAGCGAGGTCATGGGCTGCGGCATCGAGCCGACGCAGTGAAACTCAGGCGCAGAACATCCGGCTGACCGGTTGGCTGGGTGTCTCGGGGCGGTTGCTGGCCGCGGCCGCCTTGCTCAGTTCGACGGAGCGGTGCTATGGTCGAGCCGGGTCGAGCCGTAAGCTTGTCATGAATTTTTGCGCAACGAGGCCGATGTCGGGCCGACGGAGTCTTGCGATGAAGCTCAGTATTCCCCCGCCGTTCGCGTCGGTCCTTCTCTTGGCGGGCTGCTACGAGCCGAATCTCCAAGCCACGACCGGTGATGAAGATGGAGGGACGGGCGACAGCACGGTCTCCGGGGCGTCGACGAGCCTTCCGACCAGCAACGACCCCGACGGCAGTAGCTCGAGTGAGAACGGCGGCACGGGGCCGGAGAGCAGCACGAGCAGCACCGGGGCGGAGAGCAGCACTGGGGCGGAGAGCAGCACTGGGGCGGAGAGCAGCTCCGGTAGCGCGAACGCGGCGCCCGAGGCGAACGACGACGCGCTGTATGGTCGGCAGGATGAGCAGTTGGTGGTGGACGCGGCGTCGGGCCTGCTGGTCAACGATGCGGATGGGGACGGCGAGGCACTGACCGTCGTCCTGGCCGACGCGGCAACGGCCGAGGGTGGCACTGTCGTGGTCGGGCCCGACGGTGAGGTGACGTATGTGCCTGCCGCCGGGTTCTGGGGTCCCGACTCCTTCGGGTACACGATCGGTGACGGCGCTGCCGAGGCGAGTGCAGTGGTGGTGGTCTACGTGGCACCGGTTCTGATCCCGCTGTCGAGTGTGAGTGCTGGGATCGGGGGGTTCGCGCTCGACGGGGAGGCGGCATCCGACCAGTCAGGCCGCTCCGTGAGCGGCGCGGGTGATGTTAACGGCGATGGACTCGCCGATCTCATCGTCGGTGCCGACAACGCCGACCCCAACGGCAGCTTATCGGGTCGAAGCTACGTCGTGTTCGGGAAGGCGGACTCGGCGACCGTAGCGCTGGGCGACGTGGCGAACGAACTTGGGGGCTTTGTTCTCGACGGAGAAATGGCCTCCGACCTAGCCGGCGGCTCGGTCAGCGCTGCGGGTGATGTCAACGGCGACGGGCTCGCCGATCTCATTGTCGGTGCCATCGGCGCCGGCCCCGACGGCCGCAGCTATGTCGTGTTCGGCAAGGCGGACACCACGAGCGTGAACCTCAGCGCTGTCGCGTTGGGTGTCGGCGGCTTCTCGATCGATGGCGAAAACGGCACTTCTTCAGCCAGACCGGTGAGTGGCGCCGGGGACGTCAATGGGGACGGACTTGCCGACGTCATCGTCGGGATAATAGGTCCCGACCCCGCCGGCGACTGGTCCGGTCGGTGTTACGTAGTCTTCGGCAAGGTCGACACGGTCGGCTTGGCGTTGGTCGATGTCGCGCTCGGCGATGGAGGCTTTGCCATCGACGGCGATGCACCCGCCGACTATGCTGGCAGTTCGGTGAGCGGCGCCGGGGATGTCAACGGGGATGGGCTTGCCGACCTCATCGTCGGGGCGTGGGGCGCGGACCCCAACGGCAACCGTTCGGGTCGGAGCTATGTGGTGTTCGGCAAGGCGAATACCGCGACCGTCGACCTCGGCGAGGTCTTGCTGGGCAATGGGGGCTTCGCACTCGACGGAGTGGCCGCGGAGGACCAATCGGGCGAGACAGTGAGCGGAGCCGGGGATGTCAATGGCGACGGACTCGCTGACCTCATTATCGGGGCGCGTCTGGCGGATCCCAATGGCCTGTCGTCAGGCCGGAGCTACGTGGTGTTCGGTAAGGCGGACACATCGACCGTCGACCTGGGCGAAGTCGCCCTGGGTGCGGGGGGCTTCGAAGTCACTGGGGAAGTGGCTGACGACAACTCGGGATTGCCTGTCAGTGGTGCCGGGGACATGAACGGCGATGGACTTGCGGACGTCGTCGTCGGTGCCCAGTTCGCTGATCCCAACGGTTTGACTTCAGGGCGGACTTACGTGGTGTACGGCAAGCCAGGGACCGCTACCGTTGCGCTGGGGCAGGTTGCGGCGGGGGACGGTGGTTTCGCGATGGATGGCGAGGCAAGCTACGATTTCTCGGGCGCATCTGTCCGCGATGCTGGGGATGTCAACGGGGACGGGGTTGGGGATCTCATCGTGGGGGCGAGGCAGTTCGGCCTGGGCAATTCGGGGCGGAGCTACGTGGTGTTCGGCGTGCCGACCAACCCTGGATGAGGACCGATGAGGACCCAACGCGGGACGAGCCCAAGGTCTGATGGGGCGTGGATCGCAGCCTGAGCTGAGCCCCGGAAACGCCCCTCAACCCCGGCTAATGGCGAAGCCGCGCGACTGACGCGACGATGCAGCAGACGCTCGGAACACGCTTCTCCCCGATTGAGGCCCGTCGGGGCTGGATCGCGCGTTTTTCGGATCAGGCTGCCATCCACGTCCGTCTGATGGCTCTGGTGTTGAGCGCACCCGGAGGCTTGGCCACCAGTGCCGTGGGACGGCGGTCGCGAGCCCGACGCGAACGAGTGTGGCGGCCGACGTGGTCCAGACATCTGACGCCATCTGACGCACAGGCGTCGCTCCGCCAAGAACTGGAGTATCATACCACCGGTCTCGATCTTCGATGAGATGCCGTAGCAACATCGCGGCCACGCGGTCGACCAGGAGTGTCGCGATGAAGTTGTCTCTCCCCATCAGCTCTCTTCTGTCGGCGCTCCTTTCGGCAGCCTGCTTCTCCCCGAACTTTGAAGTCTCTACCGGGACTGAAAACGGGACCGGCGGGACCGTGGGGCCCAGCGCGTCGACCAGCATCGATTCCGACGGCGGCAGCTCGAGTGGGGACAGCGGCACGGCCGGAGATGGTGAGACAGCGGGGGGCAGCAGCACCGCGGGGGACAGCAGCACCGCGGGGGACAGCAGCACCGCGGGGAATAGCAGCACCGCGGGGGATAGCAGCACTGCGGGGGCGAACGCGACCCCCATGGCGAACGACGACGTCTTGTA
>CANLQR010000254.1 GCA_947492135.1 Deltaproteobacteria bacterium
GTCGGCCTTCCACGCCTCGGGCTCGGACCAGGACACCCGCCGCCCCTTCTTGCGCGTCAGGTCCTGGCCGTCGTTGCCACCCATGATCACCACGACGAGCCCCGGCTTGCGGAACTCGATCTGCTTCTTGGCCTCGGCCGGCCAATCGAAGAAGTCGGGGCGCGCCAGCCCAGACGCGCTCTTGCCTTTGCGGAAGCACTCGACCTCGGCGTGCGCGTCGAGCTTGCGCTCGAGCAGGGCGCCAAAGCCCGTCGCCGCCAGACTGTCACCGAGGATCAGGACCTTATGCGGCGATTTCGGGGCCGGGGGTGGCTCCTCGGGCACCGGCGGCGCCGCCACGGCTGGTTCACCGATCTCTGTAGCAGGCGGGACTGGCTCGTCGGCAGGCGCCGCGACGCCCTTGGCCAGCGTGCCGACATCTGCCGCGGGCACGGCGTCCGCGACCACGGCCGGGGCTGCGACAGCCGCGGGCGTCTCGGTGTCGGGTGTCGGCGCCGTGTCGGCTCGACACGCACTGAAGAGGATTGGCCCGACCGTGCAGGCGCCCAGCAGCAGCGGCAGCGTGAGTGTGACCCGGAGCCGAGCTGCCCTCGACGGCCAGGTTGGAGTGACCGGACCCGCCACGCTCGGGGGTGCGTCGGCGTTGGGGGCTGCTTCGGGACGTTGTTGCGATGCCATGGCGGAGCTGCCTCGTGACGCTAACCGGTCATGCCGGTCCGGGGCGAAATAACCGAGAAAACCCCAGGCGCCAACCCATAAGAGTGCGCCGTTGGCGTCGAGGCCGAACCAACCAGCGAGCGGCGGTCGCGGTCGTCAATCGCGCAGGTGGCAAACCCCAAGGGGTATGGGACACTGCCGAGGCCCACCATGCGCGTACCGACAATGTCCACCATCGCTCGCTGGCGTAATGCTCGCCGCGCCGTGCTCGGCGCGATCGTTCTCGCCGGCGCCGTCGCAACTTCCACCGCCGTGGTCCGCCAGTACGCGCTGTCGGAGTGCCCAGGCAGTCGGGTCGACCGCGCCTACACGTACAGTGGAATCGGCGTCGTGATCGAACGCGACGACGACGAGGGCGTGTCCGTCAAGCGGGTGTTTCCCGGATCCCCAGCGGACGGTCGGCTGCACGCCGGTGCACGGCTCGTGGCGGTCGACGGCGTCGTGCCGGCCGACCTCGAGGCGTGGTCGAGCGCGATCCGTGGCGCACCAGGCACGACCGTCGAGCTCGAAGTGGCGTTCCCCTGTGGCGGCCACAAGACCGTCGCGATCGGCCGCGACGTCGTGCGCATGGAGAACTAGCGTCGTCGGGCAACGCCCCGGTTGCTGCGTGCAACCGGGCGGACATCTTGAGGCCGCGTCGGCAACTCGCCCACGCGGCCTTGGTTTTTGGTTCGTGGGCCTCAGCGCATCCAGACGTCATCGAGCATCACGGCGCCGCTGGAACTGTCGTCGCGTATGCGCAAGAACACCTCGCCTGCGGCCGGCGCTGGCCACGACACCTGTACAAACGTGGCGTCGTTCGCCGGCAAGCCGAGCGATGCCAGCACCGTGCCGTCGGTCGCGACGATATCGACCGATAGCTTGTCGCGATCTCCCGTCGCGCAAACTCGGGCCGACAGTACGGACCCAGCCGCCATCGCCACCGGACCCACCTGGGCTTCGCCGCGCTCTTCGATCCGCCCCGCCGCCGATGCGCTCGAGAGCCAGAACTCCCCGCCAAAGCCAGCGGGCTGGGCGAGGTCACCGGTGAATCCGCTCACCGGTCGCCGACCGAAGCCGCCATGCGCCACGACGCCTTGCAGCGTCCCATCCTCGAAATCGGCGAGCACGTGCCAGCCCTCGGGAACGACGGACGGGCCGATGGGCGCCATCCTTATTTGATCGGCGGTGTAGGCGGTCACCATCCCGGCATCGGACATCCAGCCCGACATCGGTCGGATGCGGGCATCACCCTGGAGGCGCTCGACGACCTTGTAGCGGCCCCGCAGCGCCGCGCGAAGCCATTGTGGCGGCTCACCCTCGAACCATAGCTCGTCGTAGCCGACGTCTCGGAGACGGCGCGTGAGCGCCTGCTCGATGTTCTTGCGTGCGTCGGTCGGGACGTCAGCGAGCCCCATGCTGCCGACGTGACCGTCGCCGCCCGCGAGGACCGACCACCAAGGTCGATGCAGTGCGAAGACCACCGGGCGCTCGGTCTCGAGGCGGTTGCGCAACGCCGCCGCGTTCGCGGTGGAGACCGCTGAAGGAATCGTGCGCGAGAGTCGGTGCCACGTGTAGCTCTCGCCGATCGCCGCCCAGCCACGGCTCTGAATCGGTTGAAAGCGCGGCTCGATCACCAGCGCGAACAGCAGTTGCGCGGACACCAGCGCGAGCGCGATCACCTCGTCTCGGCCGCCCCGCGGCAGCGCAACACCGATCCACAGGGCTCCGAGGCACACGCCGGGAAGAAACGCATTGGGCTCCGCCCACTGCGTGCTGTAGCCCAGCGCGCTGACCAACGCGCCGGCCAGGGCCATCACGCTCCAGAAACCGAAACCGCGGTGGGCGGCCAGTCGAGCTCGCAGGCGGTCGTCCTCACGATCTCCTAGCTTGCGCTTGCGCAGTGCCCACGGCGCGAAGAACCGCGCGAGCAACCACAGCGACAACCCCGTGATCCAGGGCGCCGCGTGGACGAACATCCCCCAGGTCTTTCGCCAAAATCGCTCGTGGTTGAACGCGTGCGACTGATGCAGCTCGAACACGTAGTTCCACAACCGTCCGTCGGTACGGGCGTCGAACAGCAGCATGCCGCCACCATCGATCACTGCGATCACGCCGGCGTAGATCCACAGCTGACGCGGTGCGACCAACAATGCTCCGATGCCGCTGGCGATGATCAGAACCGCTGCGGTCTGCTTGGTCCAAAATGCCAGCGCCATCAGCACGCCCGCGAGCGCCGCCTTGCGCCAGTCGCCCCAAGCTTCGCGCAGCAACACCAGCGCCCACAGGGCCAGCGCGAGAAACATGGTGTCGGGTCGAGCGAGGTCGACCCAGCGAAACGCGAACACGTAGCCCGAGCACCACAGGCCCACCGTCGCGACCGCGTGGGCGCTCGACTTGCCCTCGCGCAACACCGCGCGATGCAGGCCCAGGCCGATGGCGAGCCACGCGACGATGCTGACCGCCCGGCCAACGCCAAAGCCCAGGCCGAAAACCTGGCCGAGCACGCCGAGCGTGATCGCGTACAGCGGCGTGTACAAGAACGGTACGAACTCCTCGCCCGGTGGCGGGTAGATCGGCTCGCCGTGCATGAACCGGTGGGCCTGATGCATCACGCCACCTTCCATCCACTCGAGTTCCAGCGGAAATCCGATCCGCAGCGCGAACACGACGAGCAATCCGATCATCCAGACCAGCGAGAGCACCGCGGAGATCCGCGCGAACAGCCGCACCCGTCGGGTCCATGGATCGTCAGCCACGGGTATCTCGGGGTGTGGCGCCAAACCGACCCACGACGCGATCGCGGGGGCGGCGGCAGCAGTAGACACCGGGGTCGAACGGTTCGCCGTCGGCACCGCGGGCAGCCTGCGGCCCTGGGACCGCACATGCCCACGCGTAGCCGTTGCGGAAGGGCGGCCGCGCATCCGCCTCTCGCGGGGGCTTGGCGCCGCGAAAGCCAACGTGGCACAGCAGATCAGGATCGCGTTCGCGGATGTACGCCGCGGGCGCGAACAACTGGTGCCCCGGGCGTACCGAGCCGCCCTCGCGCAGCGGCGGGGGATCGAGCTGCGCGATCACTGGATCGACCAAGCCGAACGCATCGACCGTCGGCAGCCGCGACGCATAGGGTACGGCCCCCGCCGCGCCGACGGAGATGAGCGTGTCGGCCGGTACGTTGTCGCGCAGCCACACTCCGGCGGCGCGTCCCACCTCGGCGAAGCGAGCCATCGCGGTCACGCCCTCCCATTTGCCGTCGAGCCAACCCTCGGGCTGGCGCCGATCGGCAGCCCAGCGCGCATCGGCTTGGAACGCGAGTGCGACCGCTGCGACGAGGCCCAGCATCAGCGGTCCATAGGCGAGTCGTGGTGACTTCGAGGCGAGGCGCTGTGCCAACGTCTCGAGCCCCAGCGCTGTCGCCACCGCGAGTGCGACGGTCGCCATCAAGTAGAATCGACCGTAGGCCATGAAATCGCCGCCCACCGACCACCCGTACGCGACCACCACTGTGGCCACGGCCAGGTACGGCAACGCGCTGCGACGAACGAGTAGCATCATGGGTGCGACGTAGGGCAGCCACATCGCCGTGGTCCATGCTTGTACGTAGGCGATCCCCCAGGTGTCGCGCAACGCCGCACCGTGGGCCTTGACGGCCCAGGTGTTGGGCAACCACGTCCCATAGTAGGACCGGCGCCACAGCAGGTGGACGAGCAGCGGGACGAGCAGACACGCGGCGGTCTGCGTGATCCTTCGTAGGCTTGGGCGTGCGGGGTCGGACCACCACGCGCGACCGCCCACCACAGCCCACGTTGCGCCCCAGACCGCGAGCACCAAGGCGCCGTCGGGTCGGGTCAGGACCGCAGCAGCGGCGAGCAGTGCGGCGCTGCGGTGGAGGTTGGCACCCCACGCCGCGATCGCCCCGAGCACGAGCGCGACGGCCAGTGCAGTCTCCAGACCGCTGCTCGCCCACACGACCGCTTCAGGGCTGGCCGCGAGCAAAGCAAGTGCGGGCACCGGCGCCCAGCGGCTGCGAGGGCTGGCCGCGGTCTCCTGCCTCACCACGATCGCCACCAGCGCCAGCAAGGCGGCGAAAGCGATGAACCCCAGCACCTTGGCGCCGTGCTCAGGTGCGACACCGAGCACGGCCCCCGCCGCGAGCAGGACGACCCAGGCGAAGTTCGTGTAGCCCTCGACGCGTTCGAGCGGATCGAGATTGAACGCGAGCTCGCCGTGTTCCGCCAGGTTCACCGCATAGCGGAAAGAGATATACGCATCGTCACACAGGAACAGCCAGCGCCAGGCGTGGCCGAGGCCGACGACGATGAGTGCGACCGTCACCAGGGCCGCGGGATCGCGAAATCGGGCAACGGTGGACACGACTGACTTCGGGGCCCAAAGGCGGCGAACGATCATACCTCGCAGCCGCCGTGCCGGGAACTGCCCGGCGCCACGTGACCGCGGCGGCGGACCCAGGCACAAAGGTGGCCGTCACGCCGGCGTCGTAGCTCGCTCGGCCGCAACGCGGATCGTCGTGATCGTGCCCGACAGATCGCGGAACAGCTGTGGGGAGCTCACGCGAAGCAGGACCCAGCCATGTTTCGCCAGCATCGCGCTGCGAAAGATGTCCCACTCGACGCGGTCGACCGCACGATCGAACCTCGCGCCGTCGCAAAGCACCCCCACGGGTACACCGGTGGCCGCAGGCCGCACCGCGAGATCGATGCTGAAGCCGTCGTTGCCCCAATCCACCTCGACCTCGCACCCGGTGTTGCGGGCGAGGTGCTCGCCCAACGCCGACGCCAGACTCGACCCCGCGGCGCTCACCGGGCTCTGCAGCCGCGACGCAGGCGCAGCGGCCCCGGACGCGCCCAAATACCGCCGGGCAAGCTGTTCGGCCCACCGCAGGTACCCCAGCAGCAGCAGTGCTCCACCCGGCGCCTGGCCGGGCGGCACCTCGATGTCAGCCGAGTACACCTCGCGCGGAATCGACGTCACCAGATGGACGTGCTTGCGCGCGCGCGTGATGAGTACGTTGAGGCGACGCCCGCCGCCTTGCTGACCCAGGGGTCCGAAACGGCGATAGAACTTGCCCTCGGGCGTACGGCCGTACGTGGTGCTGATGATGATGTGGTCGCGCTCGTCGCCCTGGACGTTCTCGAGGTTCTTGACGAACAAGCCCTCGAAGGAGCTTTCGCCGCGGCGGGCCCGAGCCGCTGTCAGGCGCTCGGCAAACTCGGCGTCGGCTTCGGCCGCATCATCGAGGGCGGCGTTGATCAGATCGCGCTGCACGAGGTTGAAGCACGCGATCCCGATCGATGGTGGCGCCGACTCGGCGAGCAGCCCAGCAACGATCGCGACCACCCTGGTCGCTTCGGCAGGATTGCCGTTGTCCTGGTAGATCCCGTCGACGCGGGTCAGCTCGACCGGCGGCATGGCCTCGCGACGGGCCGGATGGGTCGGAATCGCCTGTAACCGACGATCATAGAAATGCTCGTTGGAGTAGCCGATCAGGTCGGGATTGGCCGAACGATAGTGGACGTCGAGATAGCACTGATCGACCTCCAGATTCAGCGCGGCCGCGAGCAAATCCTCGGTGCCGGCCTGTTGCGTCTCGAACATCGCTTGGTCACCGACCGGCTCCTCGGCTTCGACTTCGGTGGTCGCCGCACTCTCGAAGAAGCGGGTGGGTGGAAGCTGCTTGGGATCGCCGGCGATGACGACCCGTTTTCCCCGGAGCAACACCGGTAGTGCGTGTTCGAGCCGACACTGCGAGGCCTCGTCGAACACCACCACGTCGAACACCGGCGCCCGCGCGAAGATCTGTGCGGCGGTCTCGGGACTCGCCATCCACACCGGACGTAGATCGAAGATCGGATCGCCACCCTCGATCGCTGTCCCCGCGGCGATCACCTGCCGCAGACGCATCACGCGCTCGCCACGAAGCGCGAGTCGGCGCTTGAGCTCGGCGCCCAGGCTCGACAATCTCGATCCGTTCGGGGCCAGCAATCGCTCGCGGGCCACGGCGTTCCATCGCAGCAACACCGCGTCTCGGGTGAGGCTGCGACGCTCGCCGTCGAGGATGCCCCAGCGCTGATGGAACGCGGTGACCCGCTCGCCGTCGAACGCCAACAGCGCGGGCTCGTCGCGGAGCCGGGCGGCCATGGTGCCGGCGAGCACACCGCGGCGGATCCGATCCCAACCGAGCTGGGGTGTGACCTGGGCATCCGCGAGCGCCCAGATCGCAGGACGCAGCGCCAACGGCAGCTCGTTTGCGGCAGCCTCGAGGCGCAGCAGGCCCTCGAGACCGGGGAGCGCGGCGATCCAGCCGCTGATGCGCGCTGTCATCGACTCGCCAAGGCACTGCGCGTGCACGGCCGCTCTGATCGCGTCGTCGTTGAACATCGAAGTCCCGACCATGGTCGCTTCGTAGTCCTCGATCGCAGCGCCGCGCGGGGCCGACCGACGCAATCCATCGAGCATCGCGGCGGCCGAGGCCGGATCCGTCATTGCCGCCCGGATCGCCGCGGCGTCGGCGACCAGCGCCGGATCGGTATCCAAGACTGCCAGGCCATCGATCACCGCGCGGGTCGCCGCCACCGCACCCACGAGTGCGTCTTCAGGCAGCCCGAGGCCGCGTCCGCCAAGACTGTCCTCGTAGAGGCCGCGGATCGCCGCGCGGGCGCGCAGCTGATCGAGAAACCCAAGGACCCGCTGGGCCGCGGCGGTCGACAGCTCGAGCCCGAACTGCCCCAGCGGCAGGCGGGCCGCGGCGTTGACACCAAAGCGCAGCCACGCGTACCACCGCTGCGAGCCTCGCAGGTACGCCGTCAGGGCCACCAGCGTCCGGGCCACCGCCGCGGCGTCCCAGGGCGCACTGCGGTACACGGCGAGCAGCTCGGCATCGAGCGGCGTCGTGCTCGCTTGCAACAAGGGCGCGGCCGCCTCGATCGCAGCGCGCGCGCGCGCACGCGCGGCAGCATCCGCGGTGGTCCACGCCGCGAGTGACTCACGCGGTCCCTGGGCGATCGCTGCGGCGAAGTCTGCGGCCCATCGCGCCCGCGCGGCACCGATCGCGCGCGGACCCACCGGGCCAACCATGGGCAAGATACCTACCGCGCTCGCGGTGTCCACCGCCGCACTGGCTGCCGCGAGAGTCTCCGTGCGCGCCGACCAATGGGCCGGAGGATGGGCGAGAAACTCCTGCGCCGAAGTCCCAACGACGCCACGCCACGCGCTGCGCAACACCGTCGGATCGGCGGCGCGAGTGAGAACCTCGAGAACATGTTTGTGCGCGGCCACCATCGCGCCCCACGACACCGGACCCAGCGACTCGGTCGCCGGATCGCCGGGAGGCAGGCCGATCCACTCGCCGCACATCGAATGAAACGACGCTGCGCCCTCGCCACCGGGCTCCGACACCGCGCGTGCATGGGTGGTCAGCGTGCTGTGCAGCGACTCCAGCTCGCTATCGCGGGCCGCGAGGTCGGCACCGGCGCGCTCGTTGCTCCGCAGCTCGGTGAGACCGTCGAGCTGATCACGGATGTCCCGATACAGCTCCTTTTGGTCGCGCGCGGCATCGTGGACGACCGCGCACAGGCTGCCCAACCCCAGGTGCTCGAGCCGATGGTGCACCACATCGAGCGCGGTGCGTTTGTCGCAGACAAACAGCACTCGCTCGCCGCGGGCCAGGTGGTCGCCGATGATGTTGGCGATCGTCTGCGACTTGCCCGTGCCCGGAGGTCCATGCACGACCAGTGCGCGGCTGCTGCGTGCGAGCTCGACTGCCCGTGCTTGACACGGGTCGGCCTGGCTCACGAGTCGCTCGCCCGCGACCGTGCGTGCGCGCGACAGCGTGGTGGCTCCCGCGCGGGGCGCAGCCGCGTGCTCGACGTCGACGCGCGTGAAGCTCTCGACCGGCCCGACCAGCGGCACCTCGCCGGCGGCCATCGCTTCGAGGTCCTCGAGCAACGCCTGGTTGGTCAGCGGGAACAGCCCGATGACGGCCGCGGACACGATAGCCGCAGTGGTGGTCTCCTCGGCCTTGGGCACGCCGATCCACGAGGTAGTCGGGCCAAAGCCGGCCACCCCGTCGACGTCGGTGGTCGTGGCCAACCCCAGCGCCGCCCGCACCCAGGCGACCAGCGCGGTGACTTCGAGCCACGGCGCCGCGCCTTCGTCCTCCGCAAACGTCTGCACGAACTTGGTGCCGGTCTGCTGGGCGATCCACGACATCAACGCCGCGTTGGGAATGACCCGATCGATGCCGTCTCCGACACACTCGAGATCGACACCCGGCGCTCGCCCGGCGCGCACCGTCAGGCTGCAGGGGACGAACGCAATCGGCGCGAGCACGCGTTTGTCGAGGCGAGTCTTGTCGCCGATGGTCTCGCGTGGCGGCAAGCTCAGCACCGGCAGGCCCAGCTGCAAGGCGTGCGCCCCGGTGTCCTGGGTGTACGTACGCGCGTCGTCTGAGATCACCACGAGCTTGCGAAGCGTGGCCTGGCGAGCTTGGTACTCGAGCAGCGCAGCCTGGTACTCGGGGCTGGGAGCGGCCTGGCGCTCGGGCACGGGCATCGCGAGGTCAAACGTCAGCGAGACCTTCGCAGACTCGCCCAACAGGCCCGCAAGGATCGCCGCACTCGTCGTACCGCAGCACGACGCGAGCTGGGCGAGATCGATTCGCTGTCGACTGCGATGGGGGCGGCAGTTGATCGCCGGGCCAGCGGTCAGCCCCGCGTAGAGTCGCTGGACCATGTGGTCGAGGAAGCGCATCGGTCGCGGAGCATAGCCGCACTTCGGTCCACACCGCGACTGCGTGCGGTCCTCCTCGCAACGCTGCTGCGTGTTGGCCTACACCTGCACTCTTTAGCGGCGCTGGAACACCAACAAATGCTGCCACGGCAACCCATCGAACTCCTGCACCAGTCGAAACCCGCGCGGCTCGAGCTCGCGCCGCACCTGGGCCTTGGTCATCTTGTGCTCGGGTTTGATCGGCACCTCGGGGTCCTCGCCACGGAACTCGACCAACGCGATCCGACCATCTGTCGCCAGCGCCTTGCCCAGCACCGCAAGCATGGCTTCGGGCGCTGCAAGCTCGTGGTAGACATCCACGAGCAAGATCAGATCGCAGCCGCGCGCAGGTAGTCCCGGCTCATCGTCGGTCGCTAGCACCGTCTCGACGTTGGACACGCCCTCGGCCGCAACGCGCTCGCGCAACATCTCGAGCATCTGCGGTTGCAGATCACTCGCCACCACCCGACCCGCCGGCCCGACCGCGCGAGCGAGCCTCAGGGCGTGATAGCCATTGCCAGCCCCGACATCGCACGCGGTCTGGCCCGGCCTTACCGCAAGCGCGGCGTGCAACGCGTCAGGATCCTCCTCCGCGATCCGCTCGGGCCGCGTCAGCCAATCGGCGCCCAAGTGGCTCATCGTCGGCGCGATCGGACGGCCTTCGAACGCCGTGGGATCGTGCGCAGCGGCCAGTGGGGCCGGGGCGTCGACGCCAACGCCTGTGGTGTCGTCAGGCTCGACTGCCGGCCGGCAAGCGCCAAGCAGTCCTGCACCCACGATCCCGACCCCGAGGACACCGAAGACAGCCATGCCAGCACCCAGTTTGACCGGCCGCGGGCGCACGGCAAGTGCGGATGGACCTCGTATGCGCGGGCCACGGCTGACACCGTGGTACAAAGTCAGCCGCGCGTGCGCCTGTTCATCCAGATCCCGTGCCTCAACGAGCGGGAGTGGCTCGCCCAGACGGTCGCTGATCTTCCGCGTGCGATTCCCGGGGTCACCAGCATCGAGGTGCTCGTCGTGGACGACGGGAGCACCGACGGCACCTCGACCCTGGCGCAAGAACTCGGGGTTCACCACATCGTCCGATTTCCTCGCAACCGCGGGCTCGCTGCGGCCCACATGGCCGGGCTCGACGCCTGCGTGCGGTTGGGCGCCGACCTCGTCGTCAACACCGACGCCGACAATCAGTATCGTGGCAGTGACATCGCTCGCTTGGTGGCGCCGATCCTCGAGGGTCGGGCCGACATCGTGATCGGCGACCGGCAGACCGATCAGATCCAACACTTCTCGTTCGTCAAGCGAGTGCTCCAGCGCTGGGGATCGCGGGTGGTTCGACGCGCGTCGGGTACCACGGTTGCCGACTCCACCAGTGGATTTCGG
>CANLQR010000255.1 GCA_947492135.1 Deltaproteobacteria bacterium
GAACAGTCGGCGTTCCTCCTCGATGTCGCCGGCGATGGCATCGCTGAGTCGCGGCGCCGCAACCCGGCGGTGGGGCAGGTTGCCCTCCTCGAGACCGACGAGGAATACGAAATCCCATTCGAGCCCTTTGGAGCTGTGGAGCGTCGCGAGCGTCACCGAGCCACGTGTGGCCAGCAGCTCTTCGGCGGTTGGCTCGGCCTCGGACTTGTCGAGCGCGACGGCGCCGAAGTACTCGGACCACCGCGGCGGCTTTCCGCTGTCGCGGCGGCGTTGTTCATAGCGTTCGACCGAACCGAGCAGCCACTCGACACCCGACATCCGGTGATCAGTCGCGGCATCCGAGCCCATCTCACGGCGCACGTGGTCCTTGAAGCCGATGTGGTCGAGCACGCCCCGCAATGCACCCGCCGCGCTGCCCTCGGTGCGAGCGCGGGCCTGGGCGTCGCGGACCATCGTGGAGAAGCTCGTCAGGGCTGCGGTCGCCTTGGCGGTGATCCCTTCGACTGCACCCGTGCCGCTGCCCGCCGCGTGCACCGCATCGACCAAGGTGAGGTTGCGTGCCGCGGCGTGGCGCTTGAGGGCGTCGATGGTCTGACGACCGATTCCGCGCGGTGGCGTCTCCAGAGCGCGTCGCAAAGCGAGCTCGTCGCGTGGCGAGACGATCGCCTTGAGGTAGGCGATCGCGTCTTTGATTTCCTTCTTGTCATAGACCGACTGGCCCCCGAGCACACGGTAGCGGATGCCGTGCAGCTGGAGTTGCTCCTCGATGGCTTTGGCTTGTAGCGCCGAGCGGTAGAGCACCGCGACCTCGTCGGCGCTGCAGTCCTGCTCGACGATGATCTTGCGAATCTGGCGGCCGACCCACTGGGCCTCCTGATCGCCGTCGGCGGCGACCACCAGATCGACGGGCTCGCCGGCCCGCTTGGTCGCAATCAGGGTCTTGTCGTTGCGGGCGGTGTTGTGCCGGACGACCCCGTTGGCGCAGGCCAAGATGTGCGGTCGAGATCGGTAGTTGTATTCGAGCTTGACGGTCGCGGCTCCTGCGAAATTCTCGGCGAAACGCAGAATGTTCTCGATCTTGGCGCCGCGCCAGCCATAGATGGCCTGGTCGTCGTCGCCCACCACGCACAGGTTGTGCGGCGGGCCGCACAGCTGGACCAGCATCTGCACCTGCGCCGTGTTGGTGTCTTGATACTCGTCGACCAAGAAGTAGTCGAACCGGCTACGCCAGTCTGCGCGGGCCTTGTCATTCGCCGCGAGTGAACTCGCGATCAGACACACCAGATCGTCGAAGTCGACCGCACCCAGCGAGCGCAGCCGGTCCTCATAGGCGTCGTAGATCGATGCGGCGACCACATCGTACTCGTCGACGATCTCGCGCTCGAGGTCGGCGCTGGTGAAAAATGCGTTCTTCCACAGGCCGAGCCGCCCGGTGACGCCGCCGATGTCGAAACGGCGATCGTCGGCACCGTGGTGGCCATGCTCGCGCAGCAGCCCGCGCACGATGCCCAGCACGTCGCCTTGGTCGAGGATGCTGAACCGCGGACTGTCCAGTCCGAACGTCGCGGGCTCGCTTCGGATCATCTGGGCGCCGATGCTGTGGAACGTGCCCAGGACGAGGCAGGACGCGACCTTGTGGCCGACCATCGCGGCCAGCCGTTCGCGCATCTCTCCAGCGGCCTTGTTGGTGAACGTCACCGCCACGATGCGCTCGGGTGGCACGCCGAGCTCGAGCATGTACGCGATGCGGTGGGTGATGACTCGCGTCTTACCCGAGCCTGCCCCAGCCAGGACGACCAGGGGCCCCTCGGTGCGCAACACGGCCTCGCGCTGAGGGGGATTGAGGCTCGACAGATCCACGGGGCCAGGCATTTACCCCCGCAGCCCCGGTCCGATCAAGCCACGACGGCGGGCTCCCTCGGCCGATATACACCGTCGGGCGCGAGATCGTCTCAGTGTTTGCGCGCCGGCAGGAGATCGTACGCAAAGTTGACACCGACGAGGAAGGTCAACAGCGTGCGGCGATCGACGGGCTCGTCCGGGATTGCTCGCGCTGAATGCGGTCCGACCATCAGGCCACCCCACAGCTCCGCGGCCGAGCGGCGTTTGAACGGCATGCGTGCGCCGACGCTGAACAGGCCCGCGTGATGGCTCCACCGATCGCGGGCAACATCGCCGTTGCCGAACGGCCGACCGAAGTGATCGTCGCCGAGCGTGCCGACCAACAGATACTCCGCGCGAGCAAACCCCCGCCGCGCATACGCACCGAACCCGAGGCCGCCGCCATAGAGGCCGCTGTGTACCGGGTCGCGCGGTGAGGCATTGGCCACCAGAATCGCCCGCGCGTGGGCATACAGCGGACGCCACAGCCTGACTCGAAGCTCGACGTTGAGGCCAAAACCAAAGAAGGTCCCACGAACGTCGCAGCGCTGCTCTTCGGGGCGACACTCCTCGTTGCCGTAGGCGTGAGGGCCGATCACCGGGCCGCCGGCGAGCACCAGTCGAGGGTAGGGCGCACGGCGACTCGCAGGCGCCGGGTTGGGCTTGCTCGCAGGTGCAGATTCCGAAGCGGGAGTCGTCGAGGTTGGCGGGGCTGCGCGCGTTGCAACGGCGGGCTCCTGCGGCGATGCTGCGATCGCGATCGGTTCGGGTTCACTCGTAGCGGCGTCGCTGGTGACTGCCCGCTCGCCCTCGAACGTTCGCGGCTGTGCCGATGCCTCGGTCGTGAACAACAGCGGGACCAGCAGTGCAGCCAAGCCGAGCCCCCGCGCTGCAATGCCCCGGCGCCTCACGGGGGCCCACGGCGAGATCACGGGCGGCAAGTTCGCGCGCATGCTCGGTTATCCTGCCCGTTGTCGCGGCTCCGAGCAAAGCTGCTGGGATGGTTCCGGAGGCTTGCCTACGGGCCGGTCGCCGCCCAAGGTGGTGCTCCATGACCCCCGAGGCTTTCGTCCGAACTCTGGGCCGACACCGCACCACCGCGATCATCCGGTCGGGCGACACCGATCTCGCCGCGGCGGCGATGGCGGCGGCGATTGCCGGTGGCGTCCGCATCGTCGAGTTCACACTCACGACGCCCGGCGCCTATGAACTCATCGCGGAGTTCTCGCGGCCAGAGGTCTCACGGCCAGAGGTCTCACGCGAGGGCAGCTTGCCCGAGCCGTTGGTCGTGGGCGCCGGCACGGTGCTCGAGCTGCACGAGCTCGAACGTGCACTCGCAGCCGGCGCGGGCTTCGTGGTGTCACCGGTGTTCGACCCCGTGATCATCCGCGCGGCGAACGAGGCTGGGGTCGCCGTGCTACCGGGGGTCCACACGCCGACCGAGATGCTCGCGGCGCATCGCGCTGGCGCGCCGCTGCTCAAACTTTTTCCGTCCCCGGCCGGTGGCCCCGCGTGGCTGCAGTCGGTGCTCGCGCCGCTGCCCATGCTGCGGGTGGTCCCGACCCACGGCGTCACGATCGACAACATCGGCGCGTGGCTCGAGGCGGGTGCCTGGGCCGTGGGGTTGGTGGCCGATCTGTTCCGCCCAGCGTGGCTCGCGGCCCGGGACTATGGCGCCATCACCGAGCATGCTCGAGCGTTGCGGGCGGTGGTCGCAGCCAAGGGCGCGCACGCGCGGGCGATCTGAAACCGGGTATCGTTGCGCCCATGGGTTTGCAGGATGTCCGCAAGCGACTGCCGGTCGTGAGTCAGCTGCCCAAGGGGCGAGGACGTCGTCACCTCCACGAGGAGCGCGACCCTCAACGAGTGCCGGCGCCGGCGCTCGCGGTCTGGGAGTTCACGCTCGCGTGCGACCAGAAGTGTCTCCACTGCGGCCCCCGAGCCGGCGAGGCCCGCGACGACGAACTCAACACCGAGGAGGCGCTCGCGTTGGTCGACGACATGGCCGATCTCGGGGTCGGCGAGGTCGTGTTGATCGGCGGAGAGGCCTATCTGCGCAACGACTTCATTCTCGTCATTCGCAGGATCCGCGAGCGAGGCATGGCCGCGACGATGACGACCGGCGGCTACAACCTGACGCGCGCGCGTGCCGAGGCGATGGTCGAGGCGGGGATCGAGAGCGTCTCGGTTTCGATCGATGGGCTGCGTGAGAGTCACGACCACGTGCGCAACCGACCCCAGAGCTGGGAGCGTGCCTTCGCGGCGATGGCCGAGGTCCGCGCGGCGGGGGCCCAGGTGGCCTGCAACACGCAGATAAACCAGCTCACGCGCAATGAGCTGTTGCCGCTGCTCGAACTCCTCGCGGCCGCGGGTATCCACGCGTGGCAGCTACAGATCACGATGCCGCACGGCAGCGCGGCCGATCATCCCGAGTTGCTCGTGCAGCCGTACCAGTTCGTCGAGCTGTTCGAGATGCTCGATCGCGTCGAAGATCGTTGTCGCGAGCTCGGGGTGACGATCTGGCCGGGGAACAACCTCGGGTACTTCGGTCCGTTCGAGTACAAGCTGCGCCGACATCAGCGCGGCGAAGGTCATTTCTCGGGCTGCAACGCCGGTGTCACGGTGATGGGGATCGAGAGCAACGGCGCGATCAAGAGCTGCCCGAGCGTTGGTGGTCCGACCAACATCGGCGGCATGGTGCGAGACGATAGCTTGCACTCTCTTTGGCAGTCGGCGCCCGAGGTCACCTACGTTCGTCAACGGACGCTCGATGATCTGTGGGGGTACTGCAGGGAGTGCTACTACGGCCCGACCTGCATGGGCGGATGCACCGCTGCGAGCGAGCCCCTGCTCGGTCGGCCAGGGAACAACCCGTTTTGCCACCATCGCGCGCTCGAGATGGATCGCATGGGAATGCGTGAGCGCGTCGAACTGGTGCGGGCTGCACCGGGACTACCGTTCGACAACGGTTTGTTCCGCGTCATTCGCGAGCCCAAGGACCCGGAACAGCGCGCGCGCACTGGGCCGGTGCAGATCGACGATCCGCGGACGTCACGGCTGGTTCATCCGCTCGGATCGGGTCAGCTGCTGTCCGAGTACGAGGAGCAGCTGCGGGCTGCGGCCGCGACAGCCCCTGCGAGCGGCTAATTCCGCGGGGCGGCGCCGCCGTAGTCGGCGCTCTCTGCCGAGCCCGTGTCCGTCGTCGACGAGCCGCTGTCAGTACCGGTGGAATCCGAGCCTCCAGTGGAGTCCGACGAGGCGCTCCCGACGCTGGTCGAGGTGTCGACCTCGGAGGTGACCTCGGGTCCGCCGTAGTCGCTCGCCGCACTTTCGCTCTGGCTCACCGCTGTGGTCATGCCGGTGCCGGTGCTGGTCGCCGAGTCGGTATCGGTGGCGTCGGTGGTGGTCATCGAGGTTTCGCCGACGCTCGTCGTTGGTTCCCCGCTGTCATCTCCGCAACCCGCCAGCGCAAGCCCGAGCAACACGCCTGCGAACCCAACGAGCCCGGGCCCGGTGTCACGTTGCGGCGTCGCGCAGAAGGGACACTGCGTCGCGGAAACCATGATGTGCCGCCGACAGTAACTACATGGATGCATGGATAGGACGCTATCACAGTCGATCGTAGGGCGCTCACCGGTTCGCAAGTGGCAACAAAAGTGTGGTTCATCGGCCGAGGGACTGCACCAGCCATCCGCCCAGCCAGAACCCGGACGCGACACACAGCACGCCGCCGACGAGGTGGCCCGACCATTGCAGCGCCAGCGCCGTCCAGCGGCCCTCGCTCACGGCTTCGAAGGAGAGCAGGGCGAACGCCGAGTAGGTGGTGAATCCGCCGAGCAGTCCGCCCCCGACCACGACCCGCCACGGACCGCGTGGGACCGTGGCCGCCACCAGGCCAATCGCAAGACAGCCGATCAGGTTCACCAGCAGTGTTCCGATGTGGGGCCCGCGAAAACTGCGTTCGTCGAGCACAGACGAGAGCCAGACCCGTACGGTTGCCCCGGCGCCGCCCGCGACAAACACCCCCAGAAGCTCTTTGAGTGCAGGCATCGCGTCGACGACGTTACCCCGACCCGGTGATCCGTGCGGACAAACCGGCACGGGGTCATCACTCGTGTCGGCGCGGCCCCTCCCTTCACATCTTTGCCCTGATTCGTCGGCGGCGAGAGTGTCCCACGGCTCGCTTCGGGCTATGCTGGCGCCATGGGTAGTCCTCGCTTGGATACGTCGGTGTGGAATCTGGGTGTGCCCGTGGCCTTGCTCGCGGCGTGTGGGCCGATCGTCGGCATCGGCGAGACCGATGGTGACAGCGCCGACACCAGCGCCACCGATCCC
Source organism: Deltaproteobacteria bacterium (assembly GCA_947492135.1). GTDB lineage: Bacteria > Myxococcota_A > Polyangia > Nannocystales > Nannocystaceae > Xiheibacterium. The sequence goes on from CANLQR010000255.1 coordinate 6,217, forward strand.
GACTCGGGCCCGGACTCGTTGACGAGTCCGACCACGATGACGACGGCGAGCACGATGACGACCGTGGGCACGACCACGCCGACGGAGTGCAACTACGACCAGGACTGCCCTCCGGGTTATCGCTGCGACAACAACAAGTGCTACTACGACGGCTATTGTGCCGACGGTGGCTGCTGCTACGAGGGTTGTTGCGGCGAGGGTTACGGTGGCGAGTTCGGCGGCTGCTACTACGACTGCTCCTACAACACGGACTGCGGCCCCGGCTACCAGTGTTACTACAACAACTGCCAGGCGGTGACGCCCGAGGTCGGCTGTGAGTCGGTGCCGTTTGCCATCGGTTTCGAGATTCCGGTGGCCGGCGGCATCAGCAGCCTGGCGTTCATCGAGACCGACGGCAACAATGAACGCGAGCTCGTGGTCGCGGGCGCCGGCGTCACGTTGGCCCGGATCGACGGCACCACGACCGTGCTCGATGGCACCAGTGCGCCCTATGACCTCGAGGTTCGCGACCTCGACGGCGACGGCGACGAGGACATCGTGATGCTCGATGGCAATACCGGGCTGGTGCGGCTGCTGCTCAACGACGGCATGTGGACTGCGGTCGAGCTCCCGTACGGTGGCTCATTCGAACGGGTCGAGACCGTCGATCTCGGAGGCGACGGTTTTCCCGATGTCGTCGCTGTCAGCTCCATCGATGGGATCTACGTGTGGCGGAACAACGGCGGCAATGGCTGGGAAGATCCGACCTACATCTGGGAGGCGTCGTCCTCGATCGCCGCCGGTGCGCTCGACGGTGATGCGCTCGAGGACATCGTTGCCCACAGCTACACGACCTATGCGTTGTACGACGGGGCTATCAACGCGACCGCGCTGTACTCGGGAAGCTATGGCGGGGTTCGCCAGGTGGCGATCGGCAACTTCAACGGCTCGGGTGACCTCGACGTGATCACGACCGAGGTGAACGGCACGACGCTCGCCACATCATTCCCGGGCTCGGTCCTGTCGGGTTCAGGGTCGCTGACGACGTCGTGGCCCAACGCGGTCGAGACGATCGAGGTCGCCGACATGAATCTCGACGGGTTCGACGACGTGGTCGGTGGCGGCGGTTCGGCGCTGACGATCGCCTACGGTGGGCCCCAGGCCGACGCGGACACCATCGTCTGCGTGTCGAGCGTTGCGTCGCCGCACACGCCCTATCGCGTCGCGATCGGCGACATGAGCGGCGACGGACGCCCCGACCTTGCGGTCTCCGACTTCAACATCGCGTACGTGATGCTGCGGACCGACTAGAGCCCGCCGTTCGCGGGGGCGCTTTGCTGCCGCCCCCGCGAGACCGCTGGCCGACGAGCCTAGTCGCCCGCGCCTTCGTAGAAGGCCGCGATGTCTGTGGCGTACTTCTGGCTCACGATCTTGCGCTTGATCTTCATCGTCGGCGTGAGCTCTCCACCCTCGATGCTGAGCTCCGCGGGCAGCACCTTGAGCCGCTTGATGGTCTGCACGCGCGCAAGCGTCTTGTTGATCTCCTCGACCTGCGCCATGAGCCACGCCTCGACCTTGGGGTCCTTGGCCGCGTCGGCCATGGTCTTGGCCGAGCTGCCGGCCTCGCGCAGGGTGTCTTCGAGCCGAGTCTCGTCCAGGGTGACCAGCACCGCGAGGAACTTCTGCCGGTCGCCGATCACGACCGCTTGAGAGATGGCGGCGATCGCCTTGAGTCGACCTTCGAGGACCTGCGGCGCAATGTTCTCGCCGCCTGCCGTGATGATGAGGTCCTTCTTGCGGTCCGTGATGCGCAAGAATCCGTCGGCATCGAACTCGCCGATGTCACCCGAGTGCAGCCAGCCGTCTTCGTCGACGGTCTCCTTGGTGGCGGCTTCGTTCTTGAAGTAGCCCTTGAAGACGTGGCGGCCGCGCATGCAGATCTCGCCGTCGGCTGCGATCTTGAGCTCGGTGCCGTCCATGACCTTACCCACCGATCCGGTCTTGTACTTGTTGGGCAACGAGATGGTCGCGGGGCCGGTGCACTCCGACATGCCGTAGATCTCCATGATCGGGATCCCCAGACTGAGGAAGAACTCGAGCGTCGACTTGGAGATGGGTGCGGCCGAGGTCACGCAGATCCGGCACTGGTCGAGGCCCAGCGCATCGCGAACCTTGCTGAAGACCAGCTTGTCGGCGAGCCCGAACAGCATCGGCTTGGCTTCGCCCTTTTGCTCGGCATAGCCACCGGCGAGGCCCTGGCCGCGGGCCCAGGCGCTGATCTTCTTCTTCAATCCGGTGTTCTTGGCGCCGACGGCCGCCATCTTGGCCTGGATCTTCTCCCAGACTCGCGGAACGCCCAGGAACATCGTGGGACGAATCTCGCGGAGGTTGTCGCCGAGCTTCTCCATGCTCTCTGCAAAGGCAGTGCACATGCCTGCGGCCATGGGCCCGTGTAGTGACACGACCTGCTCGGCGATGTGTGAAAATGGCAGGTAGCTGATGACGCGGTCGCCCTCTTGGGTCCCGAGCATGTCGAGCGAAGCCCGAGCGGTCCACGTCATGTTGTCGTGGGTGATCATCACGGCCTTGGGGTCGCCCGTGGTGCCCGACGTGTAGATGTACGTGCACACGTCATCGGGCTTCTGGCCGTCGATGCGCTTCTGCAGGACCTCGTCGGTGACCTTCTTGCCGAGCTCGAGGAACTCCGGCCAGCTGTAGACGTCGTCGTCGCTGTCGTCGCCCTGCATCATCACGATCGCCCGGAGTGCCGGGAGGTCCTTGCGGACTTCCTTGAACTTCGCGAGCTGTTCGCGGTTCTCTACGACCGCGACCTGGGCCTCGCAGTGGCCAGCGACGTACCGGCACTGGTCGGCTGCGTTGGTGGTGTAGATTCCCGCCGGGCAACCGCCCGCGTAGATCGCTGCGATGTCCGCGATGGCCCACTGCGGGCAATTGAAGCCGATGATGGCGACCCCCTTGCCGGGCTCGAGGCCGAGCTCGATGAGGCTCTTGGCGGCCGCGCGGACCTGGCTGCGGTACTCGGACCACGTGGTCGCGTGCCAGGTACCACCCTTTTTGTGGCGTAGCGCCGGCTTATCGCCGTGCTTGGTGCCAGTCTCTTCCATCACCTGCATCACGGTGCGCTTGTCGGACATCGCTGGATCGTCTCCTCGAGGCCCGAGAAAATCGGGCTTCGCCTGTCGGGAAGGCCGGAGCCTAGCAGCGACGACGCAGGGGTCGGCAACCGCTGTTGTGCTTCCCCGCGGAGCGGCCACGAAACGCCGCTTTGCGGCCTCTGGCCGACCATCACCGGCGGGCCGACAGCGTTGGCGCGAGCGTCGGGACCATCAGCGGCGGAGTTTGCGAACCGCGGCCCGGCCTTGTCGGGCCTGCCCGCGCTCGTCGATACAGTCGACCACGAGCGTGTCGATGCCGATCGGGATTCCGAGCACACGCCGGGCCCGCAGCCGGCCCGCGGTGGCGCGGCAGTGGCGAATCTCGCGGCCGTCATCCGTCACGATGTCGGTGAACACCTCGGCCTCGCCGCCTTGATCGATCTCGACATCGAAGCTGAACTCCTTGTGGTCGCCGCGGAGCTTCAAGCTCCAGGCATCGGGTCCGTGCTCGATGGTCTCGACTTCGACGTACTTCTTGCTGCGGGTGGACAACGGGCTGCGGCGGTCGTCGGCGGTGGTCTTGACCCACCACAGCCGCACATCTGCGAGCTCCATCGGCGCCGCCGACTTGGTCCAGGCGTCGACCACCAGGTCAAATTCGGGTTTCCCGAAGTCGCGGTCGATGCGCAGCGCCTCGTGGTGGGCCAAGCCCGAGGGAGACAACGCGTCACAGGCGGTCTCGGCGTGGGGCAGCGCGGCGGTCGAGGGTCCGAGGATGAGGGCGAAAGCGAGCAAGACGGACATGGCGGCGGTCTCTTCGGGGTGGCTCGGGTACGTACAACCCCTGTGCCACGATCAGTCGTCGCGGCGACGACTCAGCGTTACGACGTTTCTCGATCCGTGTAGTTGCCGAACACCGCGAAACGATCAGGGCAATGTCGGGTTTTCCCGACAATCGACGCCGGGATCTCAAGCCGTCGCGCAGATCGGCGGGGCCTCGAAGTGGGGGCTGCCCCACGCTTGTCGGGCAAGCTCGTGCCTCTCGGCCGGCGTCAGCGCGCTGGCCCGCACACGGGACGCGGCCGGCCCAACAGCGGACAGCGTTGGCCCGCCCGCGGGCCGGAGCGGCTGTACGTGCTTGAAGTTGCACGCGGAACGACGCTTGCGAGGGAGGTCGACCATGCTCGCGCGTACGCTCACGGCCGCTCTGCAAGGCGTCGACGGTTCGCTCGTGACCGTCGAAGCCGATGTGAGGCTGGGCCTGCCGGGGCTCACGATCGTGGGACGCGCGAGCGGTGCCCTGGCCGAGGCCCGCGAAAGGGTTCGGAGTGCCCTTTCACACTGCGGGCACGAGCTTCGACCGCGCAAGCAGGTGGTCAACCTGGCCCCGGCGGATCTCCGCAAGGACAGCTCGGGGATCGATCTTGCGGTCGCGGTGGCCCTGCTCGCGAGCCACGACATCCTGCCGATCCCGCGACTCGAGCAGCTGCTGTTCTGGGGT
>CANLQR010000256.1 GCA_947492135.1 Deltaproteobacteria bacterium
CTGTGTGGCAACTGCGGCGGCCGGATGAAGCCGATCGCGGAGATCACCGACAAGCGCGTCGCCAGGACGATGCTCGCGCACGTCGGGTTTCCCAGCGACGCACCCGAGCCGTGGCCGGCCCGCGGGCCACCGGAGTCCGTCGACTCGTCACGCTGGCGCGACGACGAGCCGTCTGCGCCGGACGACGATGCCAGCCAACCAGCGGACTTCGGGTAGATCGTGGACACCGCGGACGACGATGAGGCGATCGACCATGTGGTGATTCCCGGCGAGAGCCTATTCATCGACTACCTCGGGTCACGCAGCTTCGGGGTGCTGCCATCACGCGGGAACGTGCGTGGCTGGACGCCGCCACAGCTTGGCGAGGAGGTTGGGAGAAAGCGCTCCCCGCATCCGCCGAATACCCGAGGAAGACGCGGTTGCAGAGCATGTGCAACACGCTCAGCGCTGCGTCGAACTCAAGTCCAGAGGATCGGCACGTCATAGGCCTCGAGCTGGCGATCGCTCGTGACCAGCGTCAGCGCCTCGTGCTGGGCTTGCGCGACGATGAGGCGGTCGAATGGATCCCGATGATGCAGCGGAAGGTCGGCTACGCGCAGCGCGTGGGCGTGCAGCACCGGCAAAGGTGCTACGCCGCTGCTGGTCATTCGCGACGGAACGTACTGCGCAGCGGGGACCGGCAGCGGCAGTCGCCCGAGCGCGTGCTTTATTGCGATCTCCCACGCGCTCGCAGCAGACAGAAAAGACCTCGTTCTCCGTGTCCCGGAGGAGGCCGAGCGCGGCCGCTTCGATCCGCTCGGGATCGACCTGCAGCCACAGCCACACGTGCGTGTCGACCAGCAGCCTCATCGCTCGAACGCGGACGCCAAGTCGTCGGGTAGCGGGGCGTCGAAATCATCCGGGACGTCGAACAACCCGGCGTCGAGTCCGAACACCCGACGCGCGACCCGCTCGAGGGGCACGAGCCGCGCGACCGGCCGGCCTTCCCGGGCGATCACGATCTCCTCACCACCCTCGACCCGCGCGAGCAGTGCCGAGAGCTGGGCTTTTGCCTCGTGAACGCTGACCTCCGCCACAACCCCAAGGTGGACCAAGTCTCGCACGATGTCCAAGCAGATCGTCGAGGTGGCGGCCGGTACGCCGCGCGATTCGAGGGCTTCATATTGCCGGTTCCACCATCCGGGCGCGTGCTGACCCCGCACGCACCGCTCGACGAGGTCGCGGCTGCGCTCGATACCCTGGTGGTGCTCCTGCAAGGACGCGGGGCCGCGCTGGCTGACGAGATCGCGTCGGTGCCCGCATGGATGCGGCCGAGCGCGCGCAACCTCGCCCACTACCTCGCGCTGCGCAGCGTCGATCTCCGGCCGCTCCAGGAACGGCTCTCCGAGCTCGGGTTGAGCTCGCTCGGGCGCGCCGAGTGCGACGTGGCCGGCTCGCTGGCCACGCTGCGGGCCGTGGTCGCGCGCCTGATGGGTGAGCCCTCGGAGCTCCCCGCGATCGATCTCGCCGAAGCGAGGCAGCGACTGGCCTTGCATGTGACCGCGCTGCTCGGGCCTGCGCCGAGCGACCGCCCCGCCCGCGTGATGGTGACGCGTGGAAGGTGTGGTCACGGGAATGGTGAGTTCCATCCGGGTATCGTCGTGCGCTGTCGACTTGGCGGACCGCAGAGCGTGATGAAGGACCCCGTGACACTCTGCTTTCTGATCGACGGGACGCCGCGGCCGAAGTGACGCGCCACGCCCGGTCGCGACCATGCAGCCGCCGGCGCTGCGCGACCGCGTAGTCGAGCACGCGTGACAGCGGCCGCGCCCACTCGAGCGCGGCGGCGCCCCACGTTGCAGGTCGGTCACGCGGGTAGGGCATCGCACGCGCGGTTCGAGTGATTGAGAGCGCGATCCCGAGCGTTGTGCCGATCGTGCCATCCGCGTACTCTCTTCGTGTGGTCGTAGGTTGGAACGAGGTCGCTGGTCGGATTGGCGCGTGCATCTTCGTGGTGCTCGGCGCTTCCTCATGCGTCGACTCCCTGGACCCCGTGACTCGTCGGCGACTCGCGGCGCGCGACGATACCTGCCTCATCACCGACTTCGGCGAGGTCCGGTGCCTGGCGACAGGCGATGTTCGGCTGAGGGATCCACTCCCGGCGGCCGCAATCGACATCGACGTCGCTTCCGCCCACGCGTGTGCCGTTCTCGTGACGGGGGCGGTCGCGTGCTGGGGCAGCGACCAGGACGGCAAGCTCGGCAACAGCTCGAACGTCTCCGGTCGTGATCCCTATTTTACGAACGTCGGTGATCCGTTCATCCAGGTGTCGGTCTCCGACGACAACTCCTGCGCCGTGACGAAGAACGGGAAGCTGTGGTGTTGGGGCAGCAACTCCGGCGGGCAGCTCGGCCACGCGGATCCGCAGAGCATCGGTGACGACGAGACCGCGGCGTCGGCCGCGCCGGTTCCGCTAGCCGACAAGGTCGTCGCTGTGGAGCTCGTTCACCACGCGACGTGTGTCGTCTTCGAGGACGGTCGCGCGCGCTGTTGGGGAAACGGTCTAGTGATCCCCGAAGGCGAAGAAGGAGGCTTGCCCGTTGCGATGGCCGACCTGCCGCTGCCGGAGCCGATCGTCGCACTCTCCGGCGGCAGACAACACATGTGCGCCCTGTCGACGACGGGCAACGTCTACTGCTGGGGTACCGACGGCGCGCAGTTCAGCTACGCAACGTATGAGTCGATCGAGTCGCCGAGCGACGTCGGGCCGGTCGAGCTCGGAGAGCCGGCACTCGAGATCACGGCGGGCGGAGAGCACACATGCGCGCGCCTCGAGGGAGGTCGCGCGAAGTGTTGGGGCAACAACGGCGTCGGGCAGCTCGGACTGGGCAAGCCGGGCCGGGTCGGTGGCGATCAGATCGCGCAGGACTCCGCGATCGACGTCGGCGGCGAGGTGCTCACGCTCGCGGCGGGCGAGTCGCAGACCTGTGCTCTGCTGGACGATGGGATGGTCCGGTGTTGGGGCGATCCGCGTGTGCTCGGTGCGGACACTCCCGACGACGTGGAGTGCTACGACTCGATGCCGTTTCCCGATCCGCTGCACGGCGATCCGCCCACCATCGAGACGTTCGACTGCACCAACGACCCTGCATGCTGCTTCGGCGACGACGAGCATCCGGCGGTCGTGCGGCCGTTTTTTGTCGAGCCGGAGATGCAGTGAAGCGGATTTCGCTCGTCGGACTCGTCGCTGCGCTCGGTTGCGCCGAGAGCAATCGCGGCGTCGTCGAGCTCGCGGAGATCTGTGGCGCGGCAGAGCCGGTTCGACTCCTCGCGCTCGACGAGACGTCGATGGTGACGTGGGACGAGGGGGCAGTGGCCACGCACGGATCGCGGTGGCTGATCGGCTCCCGTGCGCGAAGCGACATCCCGACCGACGACCTCGTCGGAGATGCCGCCGCGGCAGCACAGCGCATCGTCTCGGTCGACGAGTGTGGTGGAGACCCGATCGAGGTCGCAGTCGGCGTCGACACGACCTTCCTCGCTCCGCGCCCCACCGCCCCCTCGTTCGCCTGCGCCGGGGGCATCGAACGCATGACGTGGATCGATCCCGATGGGGTCCGTCCGAGCGTGCAAGTCGACGCCGTGGGTTGTTCGTTCGGCTGGGTCGACGACGATGTCGTGTTCGCGGTCGCCGTCGCGGACGACGAGGAGCAACTCGTCCGCGCGACCTTCGATGCCACTGGGGCGATCGTCGCGAGCGAAGTGCTCGTCAAGCAACTGCGCCACTGGGGGCCGAGATCCGGCTTCGTCGGGCCGCGTCCGATCGTCGATGACCCGGAGGCCCGTGTCATCGCACTCGGTGACGATGAGGTTCTGGTCGAGATCGACGTGCGCACGCTCGAGTCGCACCCGCTGCGCTCCGAGGTCGATGGCTTCGGGGTGTGGGACGGGATCGTCGTCTACGGTAGCGGCGGCTTGCGATTCGTCTGGCACCTCGATTCGGACGTGGAGGAGGAGATCGAGATCATCGGCTCGAGCTACTCGTCCTACGCGAAGTTCGGCGGTGGCGTCGCAACGCTCCGAGATGGAGCAGCGTGGGGACGAACGCTGCTCGTCACACTCGATGGACACGAGCGAACGAGCATGTCGGGAGCATGGCATCCGTTGGTCGCGATGGACGACGGTGCGCGCATCATCGAGGCCCGCTCGTCACAGGATCAGCTCGGTCTCTATCGGTGGATGCCCGGCGACGACGTCGAGCAGTTTTCCGGCCCGGTCGTCGAGACATGGACGGACGGCGATCTCTGGACGGTCGCATACAGCTACGCGGAGCACGAGCGCGCGCAGAACCTGATCACCTACGACGTCGGGAGCATGGAGCGCCGTGTGGTCCTCGAGAACGCGTACCGACCTTGGCCTTGGAGCGACGATCGTTGGCTGACGGTGCGACCGGAACTCGGCGAGGTGTCGGGGCCGCTGGTTCTCCTCGATCCTGCGGATGGCTCCGCGCGCGTCGTGGACGAGGACGTGCACCTCGAGATCGCGGGGTTTCGCGGCGGATCGAATCCCGCGCGCGGGCGCGCACACGACGGTACTGTCCTGTACTTCGTCGAGCACGGTGGACGGCGCGGACTGTGGCGCGCGCGGCTCGGTGAGTGAGCGAACGAGCGTCGGTGTGGAGCTCGAAGCCGAGCTCGCGCGTGATCTCGCGGATGAACTCGGGCTCCTCGGAGCGCTCGCCGTCGACGAATCCCGTCGAGTTCATGTCGCCGGCGACGACGACGACGAGCTCGGCCTCGATCGCGCGCGCGATCATGAGCGCCCGTCGCCACTGCGTGCGGCGCTCGTCGAAGTTGCGGGGTCGGCGCGCAGGTGCACCGCGGGGTGTGGTTAGCGTCACCCGCAGGGCGCGGTGTCGCGCGTGTCGACTCCGATGCCCGGAATGCAAAGGCTCAGGCGCGGTTGTGCCCACCGAGGGTTGGATGACATCAGGTGGTTCAATCGCGGCCTCGCTCGCTGCCCAGGAAGCGCTTCGTCACCAGCGTAGGGCAGACCGAGAAGGTGCTGCCCGGCGCGAGCGTCGACGGCAGCTGCGGGGGGCGGGTGGCGCTTTGGTCGCGCCGGAACGCTACGACTTTGCCTGCGCATGGACCTGTCTGTCGTGTGGCTTTCTCGAGCTACCGTTGGCGGTTGGCGATCCGATGCGCACCGAGGCAGCGGCGGTGGCCACCGGTCCCCACCGATGCGGCCGCTGTGGTTGCGGAGCTTGGGCTGACCTCGCCGATCTCGCGACCGCATCTGCGCTAGAGGACAACGAGCGTCGCGAGATCGACCTGCGCTCGGGTGTCGCGCTGCACGCCATGGCGGTCGCTGCGAGCGTTTGCATCGCGATGCTCGGGTTCGTCGGGATGGTGGCCCACAACATCGATGGGATCCTCATGGTCTCGACTGCCGCGATGGGCGCCGCCTGGGGGATGTTCGAGGGGCAACGTCTGCGCGTCGCCCTGACGACACGGCGACGACGGGCGTACCGGTGGCGGGTACCGACGCAACGCTGGAGCCCCGCGGCCGCGATCGGCGGCGGGCTCATCACTGGCGAGTACGAACTCGTCGCACCGATTAGCGGTCGCCGGGTCATCGGCTGGCGGATCGAGGTGCGATATCCCGGCGATCATGGTGACGCGTTCGCGCTGCTCGAGCAGCGCTGCGCGGGCCTGCGCATGGACGGCATCGCGGCCCCCGGCGAACCCACATTGGACACCGTGGCCGAGCTCGTCACTGTCGATACGCCGCAGGCCGAACAGTACCTGCGCTCACGCGGTGTCGACCCGCATGCTGTCCTCGAGATCCGTGAGCGCGTGGTGCTTGCCGGGGCTCGCGTGGCAATCTGGAGCGACAGGTTCGGTGGTCCCGCCATCGTCCGCGTAGGCTGCGACCGTTGCCGCGCCGTCGGCTTCGTTGGTGGCCCGCACCTGCAAGATCGTCGGTAGCCTCGAGACTCGTTCCTCGTCGCATGGGCGACGACGGGCCCGTGTGCGTGAGGCGGACGCGGCGCGACGCGGCCCTTCATCGGGTGTCGCCAACACCCGACCGCCGCGCGCGCGTCGCTACGCGCTCCGGTGGCGAGGCCGATCGTCACCCTCGCCCCGTCGGTGCGCCTGAATGGGCCCCAGCGCGGGCTGCGAGCGAGTGTGAGGACGGCGAATGGATCGCCCGCGCAGCGTCACCACCGCCTCAGATGAACCCAATCAGCCGTCCCGCCCTGCGCCGTCGATTCACCGCTGCACTCCTCTCCATCGTCGCTGCGACTGGCCTTCCGTCGATCGCCGAGGCCGAGCGCTCGGATCAGTCGTTCATTCGGCTACGAAACAAGTCGGGCATGGACTTCACCAAGGTGAAGACCGGTCCGGCGAACCTGACGGAGGCCGACCTCGACGACCACGGCGCACTCGCAAACGGCGAGGTGATGGTCATCGAGTGGGACGGGACCGACGGGACCTGTAGCTTCAAGTTCGCGCTGTACGTCGGCGACGACCGCAAGCTGTACCAGCCCGCTGGAGTCTGCAGCAGCGCTGACGTGCATATCGTCGCCGACGACGACGGGACACTCCGGCTCGCTCGGCCGTCCGCGGGCTGAAGACAGCCATCCCCCCGCGGGTATGATTTCACGCCGACGTCTGTCAGATCTGTCCACGCCGTCGCGGATATGACCATCGACAAGGCACCGCGGGTAGCCATGGGGCGTCACGCGGCGGCATCTCCGACCGGCTCACAGCCGTCGTCGTGGCGTTAGGACAACGTAGTCGAGGAGGTAGTGCGATGAACATCCTGGTTCGAGTCGAAGCTGAGCTATCTGCAGATCCCGAGTTCGTGGAGCCGGTCCCGGGCGCAGATCTTCTGATCATCCCCGGCCGTGCGGACATCGATGCTCCGATCAACGCCCTGACATTCAAGGAGCTGAGCCGCCGGGAGGGCGCGATCGTCATCGGGACAGACGGTGACGGGCGCGCGGAGTTCCCCACCTCCGATGGGCCACTGGCCGTCGTGCTGCGTGTGCCGCAGCTCGCGGCCCCGTCACGACCCGGTGGCACCGTCACCGTTCGTCCGCAGTACCTCGTGCTCGGCGACGTCCGGCTTTCCGAGCAGACGCAGTGCATACGGATCCCAGCCTCGCAGTGGCGCGACCTGAAGCGCCGCGCCGACGTGTGGACCGTCGTCGGTCGGGTCCTCGGTCGCGCCAACCGACCCGCGGCTGGCCTCGTCGTCGAAGCCTTCGACGCCGACCTGCTCGATCACGATGAGCTCGGTCGCGCCTTCACGGATGCGAATGGCGTCTTCCGTATCGACTTCCAGGAGCGAGACTTCCAGCGGGCCCCCATCGGCCCCGGCGAGATCATCGGCGGACCCGATCTGTTCTTCCGCGTCGCGACGGTGGGCGGCCAACAGCTCCTGCGCGAGCGGGCCATGCGCGGTCACGTTCCCGACCGTGCGAACGCCGGAGCCGTTGCCGTCGTCGAGCTGTGTGTGGATCTCGAGATCCCCGATCGCGAGGCCGCGGGTCAGGGTGGCCCCCGCGGTGCGCAGCGCCGCCACGATTTCTACGCCGGGCGCTGGAAGGGCCCTGGCGTGGACAAGACCGGGGACTGGTGGAAGTCACACCGCGCCGCGATCGCGTCGATGCGCGCCCCGAATCCCGAGGACGATGATCCGGGTGCGTACACCTCCTTGCGCGTGCTGGGCGAAGGCTCGATCGCCGAGACCACGTCGCCGACCGAGTCGCTGAGCCACGGCCAGGCGTCGACGTTCGTGCGGATCGAGACCAAGAGACCGGAGGTCATCCAGGTCCCGCTCGAGCCGCAGCGGATCGCCCACCTCGATCCGAGCAGCCTCCACCTGTTCCAGTGGAGCGAGGCCACTTCGCAGTGGCTGCTCATCGAACGATCCGGTCTCGGCTCGGACGGCACCTACGTGTTCGGACGGGTCTCCGAGTCTGGCGTCTACGGTGTCTTCGGTCTCCCGCGCGATCAGGCGCGGCTGGTCGTCCTCGAGATGCTCTCGCAGGCGACGCGTCTGTTTCCGCTATCGGATGCGGCGAAGCTCGTCCGCACCGATCTGCCTCGTCGCGTCGCGGGGTCGGTCCTCACCCCCGCGCTCGTGGCGTCCGGGCTGCTCGACGATCCGCTGCAGCTTGCCGCGATCGGGCTACCCGACGAGGTCGGCGATCTCGGTGCGCTGCTCGGTCGCCCGCTAGGCGACCTCCCGCGCGACGCCAAGGGCAAGCCGATCGGTGAGCCCGAGGGCTACCCAGCGCCGATGTTCCTGCTCGGTGGGCTGCCGGGCGGTGGGCTGCCCGGCGGTGGGCTGCCCGGCGGTGGGCTGCCCGGGGGGTTGGGCGGCGGTCGCGGAGGACCTCGCGGTTGGGAGCCCGGCGATCCGATCTGTCCAGACGAGTGGTGGCGCTTCCCCGAGCTACAGATCATCGTCAAGAAGCGCCCCGATCGCTGGGGGATTCCGGGCGGCAGCATTCCGCGCTTCCCGGTCTGCGGCTGCAGCGAGTGGGAATCCGTGGGTCCCTCGAACGTGCCTGGTCGCATGAAGTCGATCGCGTGGCATCCCACGAACGCCAACATCGTCTACTGCTCCGCGACCGGAGGCGGGGTCTATCGCTCGAACAACCGCGGCGTCGACTGGCGACCGATCATGTTCGGCGAACTCTCGCTGACGATGGGTGCGATCGCTCTCGCGCCGAGCCGTCCCGACACGATCTATGCGGGCACCGGAGAATACCACTCGTGGGGAGCGTGGGGCGGCTCCACGCTGTCCGGCGTGGGTGTCTATCGGTCGACCGACGGCGGCGTCGACTGGGACCTCATGCCCGCAGGCGCGTCGACGCGGGTCTCGGCGGTCGTCGTCGACGCCAACGATCCCGATCGCGTGTTCGTGGCCGGCAACAACGGGGTTCATCGCTACGACGCGGCCAATCGCCGCTGGGTTCAGATCCTCGCCAGCGAGTGCAGCGACCTCATCGCCCATCCCTCGTCACCGGCCCGGCTCTACGCGGCCATCGAGGGCGGCGACGGCATCGTCACGACCGCCGATGCGCGTGCGGCCACCGTGACCTGGACCGCGTTCAACACGGGCGTCACCCGCCCGAGCCGCGTCCCCAACTATGGCAAGCTGGCGATCTGCCGCAGCAACCCGTCGATTCTCTACCTGAGCATCAACGCCGATCCGCCGGCTACGGTGACCGTCAACATCTGGTTCTCGACCAGCTGCCGCGTGTATCGCTACGACGGAACGAGCTGGGTGGATCGCGGTCTACACGGCGGGACCACCTACGGCGGCTGGACCAACGCGATCGCCGTCAGTCCGACGAATGCGGATCACGTGCTCGTCGGTGCCACGGGCCTCGAGGAGTCCACCGACGGAGGGGCCGGCTGGGCCAGCCGGGGTGCCGGACACGCGGATCAGCAGGCGCTCGTCTTCTGCCCCACCGACTCCCTGCTCTCCCTGCTCGCAAACGACGGCGGAATGTGGCGTCGCGACAGCTCCACGGGCAACGACTACTTGGTCTCCAACCGCGGCCTTGCGACCACCGAGCTGTACAACGTCTGCGTCTCGCGCACGGGCGCATTCCGCATCGGCGGCTCGACGCAGGACAATGGCGTCATCAAGAGCGATGGCCCCGTCACCTACGTGGGCATGGGCGGCAACGAGGGCGGCCTGTTCGAGGTCGATCCGAACGACAGTCGCATCATTTACTGGGACCCGTGGTCGGGCAACCTGACGCGCACGACGACGGGGCAGGGTGCGGGAGGTGTCGCTGCAACCACTGGGATGACCGCGAATGCCGACGGCACGATTCCCAGCATCAGTGCGCTCGCGGTCAAGCGCGGCGACTCGCAGACGGTGGTCGCCGCCGCTGAAGGAGGTGTCGTCTATCGATCGACCAACGGCGCCACCGGGTGGACCACGGTCGCCAACGCTGGCGCTAGCGTCAACCGGTTCGCATGGGCGCCGAGCCAAGCGGCGCGCGTCTACTTCGTGACGGACGCCGGCAGGGTGTTCCGCTCCGATGACAGCGGTGCGAATTTCACTGCAGTGTCGAACAACACGCTGCCGGTTGGGAACCTCGTCGGGCTCGCCGTCGACTGGGATGACGCCGACATCGTGTACGTGACCTTCGCGGGTGTGGGCATCGGCCGCGGCCACGTGTTCCGCAGCACCAACGCTGGCGTGGCGTGGGAGGACGTCTCTGGGGCGCGGAACTACAGTCGTCTGCCCGACATCGGCTTCTACGCGATCGCGCAGCGACGCGGCTTCCCCGAGACGCTCTTCGCCGCCAGCGATCTCGGTGTGTTCGTGACGCGCGACGGCGGTGACTGGTGGTACCCGTACGACGAGGGCTTGCCCAACGCGCTCGTGACCGACATGGACTACGCCGAGACCACGGATACGCTCTATCTCTCGACGAGCAGCCGCGGCTTCTGGAAGCGCTCGGTGACCTGAGCGTCCGGCCATGATGGCCGGGAGCGCGCCGGCGCTCGCCACCATCACGTGAGCGGTCGAGATCGGCAACACCAAGCACAGGCGAGCGTCGCCGGCACGATGACGTGCCTGCCCTACGCGATCGCGCCGCGCGATGAGATCACGCTGTGCATGCCCTCCGACGCGGTCGTCACCCGCGTCTCACCCACACCCGCGTCCACGCCCGCGCCCGCGCCCGCGCCCGCGCCCGCGAACGATAACTGGATCCGCGGGCGCATCGAAGACGACGCGTTCGGTGGTCTGATCGGCA
>CANLQR010000257.1 GCA_947492135.1 Deltaproteobacteria bacterium
CGGCAGGTACCGCGAAGGCGAGGCCTTGGCCATCGTTGCGTACCGCCGTGGTGATGCCCACGACGTGCCCGTCGGCATCGACCAGCGGGCCGCCGGAGTTCCCGCTGTTGATCGAAGCGTCGGTCTGGATGAAGTTCCAGATGCCGTCCTCGCGCAGTCCTTCGGGGCGCCCGAGGTCATCGTGATCGCGTCCGAGTCCACCCACGACGCCGACCGTCACGGTGTGGCCCAGCCCAAACGGTTGGCCAACGGCCATGACCCAGGCACCGGGCAGCGGCGCCCGCTCCGAGAACGTCACAGGAACCAAGTCACTTGGCGCACCGTCGAGCCCGAGCAAGGCGAGGTCGAGAAGATCGTCGGAGAAGATCACGCGCGCGGCCAGGCGCTCACCGGTCGCGAACTCGACTTCAACCGCGGTGGCCTTGGCGACCACGTGCTGGTTGGTGAGGATCTGGCCATTGGCGCTCACGACCATCCCGCTGCCGACCCCACGGATCCCCCGCGCGCCGGGACTGGCGTCGCGTTCTTTCACCGAGGCGATCACGGTGACCACGGACGGGGCCACATTGGCCGCGACGGTGGCAAAGTCGGGCACGACGAAGGTCGTCGTCGATGAGGTACGAGGCGCCGGCACCGGCGCGGAGATCACTGCGGCGTTCGTTGCGACGGGCTCGTCCTCGAGCCGGCGACACCCAGCGCCCCCAGCGAGCCACCCAAACACGAGCGCGGCGGCCATCGCGGGCGCGATGCGGTTCGCGCGGGCAGCGGTCGCCGGCTCGCACACGCGAGTTCAGCCCTCGGCTTCGCCAGACTCGGCATCGTCGCCGGGCTCGGGCTCGGCCGGCTTGTCGGCGTCCGCAGGCTCGTCCGTCGCGGGCGCGTCGGCGGCCTCGGTGTCGTCGGTGTCGTCGTCGTCGTCGTCGTCGTCGTCGTCGTCGTCGTCATCGTCGTCGTCGTCGTCATCATCGTCGTCATCGTCGCTGACGACGCGTGTGCGCACGAACAACGCCGACAGCGGCAGCCGACGGGGCTCGTTCGCGGCGGCGATCGGCCGATCGTAGCCATCCTCATCTCCACCTTCATCGCGCGGCCGGACGTTGTCCGCGACATCGACGAGGGTCTCGAGGTGCGTGGTGTACTCCTCCTTCTCGAGGCGACCCGAGCCGATGTATCTTTCGACGACCCGTAGGTCGAACATGCGCTCGTTCTTCGGAGGATTGGCCATGACGGATTGCCTTGTAGACCACCCCTGGCGGGCAGGTCAACGTGGGGACCGTCGCGGCCCGGCGTTGGCCACGGCCAAGTCCGCGGCAAACGCCGCGGGTTAGCGCCCGTTGGCGGTGCACCGGCCCCTTGCGCATGGTGCAGGCCATGGGAATAATCGCCCGCGCTGCCCGGTCGGCGTCGCCGCCTTGGGCGACCGCCGCGGGGGCCGACGTCGGCTCTCGCCAACCCAAGGCATCCCCCCCAAGCGACAGAGACGACAGCGAAGACAGCCGGGCCCAACGCCGACCCGGCGCGGCGCGCGGGGTGGCTTTTCGGCAGTAGTCTTTCGGCGTCCACGGACCCATCCGGAACCAACAGCATGAGCCTTGCAGCCTATGACATTCGCGTGGTCAACGAACTCGTCGAGCGCGAGTCCGCCTTTCTCGAGCGCCTGTTCACCGAGGTCCACCGGGTCATTGTCGGCCAGAACGAGATGATCGAGCGGCTGCTGATCGGGTTGCTATGCGGTGGCCACGTCTTGCTCGAGGGCGCACCCGGGCTGGCCAAGACGCTGACCGTGAGCACGTTGGCGCAAACCCTGGAGCTTGCGTTCAAGCGCGTGCAGTTCACGCCGGATCTGCTGCCGTCGGACGTCATCGGCACCGTCATCTACAACCATCAAAGCGGCACGTTCACCAACAAGCAGGGACCGGTCTTCACCAACCTGCTGCTGGCCGATGAGATCAACCGCGCCCCAGCCAAGGTCCAGAGCGCGCTGCTCGAGGCGATGGCCGAACGTCAGGTGACGGTGGGTGACACGACCTATCCCCTGCCCTCGCCTTTCCTGGTGCTCGCGACCCAGAACCCGATCGAGCAGGAGGGCACCTACAACCTCCCCGAAGCCCAGCTCGATCGCTTCATGTTCAAGATCAAGGTCGACTATCCCAACGCCGACGACGAGCTGAAGATCATGAAGCGGATGGGGGTCGGCCCGCAGTCGGCGCGGCCCAAGGCCGAACGAGTGATTGGACCGGAGGATCTCGAGCGCGTCCGCCGGACGATCGACGAGATCATCGTCGAGGAGCCCGTGCAGCGCTACATCGTCGACGTGGTGGGCGCCTCGCGACGGCCCGGGATGGCGGGGCTCGCCGAGCTTGCACCGTTCATCGAGTTCGGCGCTTCACCGCGCGCCTCGATCGCGATGTTCCAGGCCGCTCGGGCTCACGCATTCCTGCGCCGCCGCGGTTACGTCAGCCCCGAAGACGTCAAGGCCATCGCGCCCGACGTGCTGCGGCATCGCGTGATCCTGTCCTACGAGGCCGAGGCCGAGGGCAAGACCGTCGAGCAAATCACGCGGCAGATCCTCGAGCACGTCAAGGTCCCGTGAAGGGCCGCGAACGATGACGCGAGTTGGGCTCAGCAGCGAAGAGGCGAAGGCGCGCACCACCGAGTTGTTGCGCGAGGTTCGGCGCATCGAAATCCAGACCTCGCGGTTGGTACAGCAGCACATCGCGGGGTCGTACCAGTCGGTGTTCAAGGGCCAGGGCATCGCGTTCAGCGAGGTCCGGGCGTACGAGCCTGGCGACGATGTCCGCACCATCGACTGGAACGTCACCGCGCGGACCGGTTCGCCTCACGTCAAGCTCTTCACCGAAGAGCGCGAGCTGACCGTGATGTTGTTGATCGACATGTCCGCGAGCCTCGACCTGGGCTCACGCGACTACGACAAGCGTCAGCTCGTGGCCCGCCTCGCGGCGACCTTCGCGTTTTCGGCGATCAGCAACAACGACCGCGTGGGTCTGCTGGGTTTCACCGACCGCGTCGAGGTGTTCGTGCCGCCCCGCAGCGGCCGCAAGCACGTGCTGTCGGTGGTCAAGCAAGTGCTCACCCACGAGCCCCAGAGTCGCCGTACCCGGCCCTCGGTGGCGCTGGAGTACCTGGCACGAATCGCCAAAGGCCATGCGGTCGCAGTCTTGATCTCGGACTTCGTCGACGCCGTCGATGAGCGCGCGGTGAGCTGGGATCCGCGCTTCGAGCAGGCTCTCAAGATCGCGCGACGCCGTCACGAGGTCATCCCGATTCGCGTCGAGGACCCGCTCGAGCTAGCCCTGCCACCCCTGGGATTGGTCGCCGTGGAAGATCTCGAGCTCCTCGAGCTTGGCGAGGATTCCTTCGTGGATCTCGGTCGGGGCGCGGCCGCCCGCTACGCCGCTCAGGTCGCCCGCGAGCGCAACGCGTTCGAGCGTTTGATGCGCAAGCTGTCGCTGGCCACCGTCAACGTGCGCTGCGGTGACGACTGGCAGCGACCGCTGGTCGCGTACTTCACCGGCCGCAACCGGAGGATGCGTCATTGATCGCCGGCCCCCTGCTCGTCGCGCTGATGCTGTTCGCGGCCCCGGACCCGGTGGACCCGGCGCCCGCGACCGTGCCTGATGCCGCGGGTGCCGCTGACGCGTTGGCCCCGGTCACGGTGACCACCCGAGTGGTGCCCGATCCCTCGCACGTCGGTGACCTGCTCACGCTCGAGGTCACCGCTGCGTTTGCGCGGGGCTACAGCGTCAACCTGCCGATCGGCGTCAAGTTCGATCCCCTGCACCTGGTCGAGGTCGTCGAGGGCAATCCCGAGGCCACCGGCGAGGGCCTGCGCAAGACCTTCTCGATCCGACTGCAGCACTTCGCGCCTGGGGCGGCGCAGGTCCCCGGCTTCGCGCTGACCTACGTCGATCCCCAGGGCGCGATCCAAACCGTGACTGTGCCGCCGACTGGCTTCACCGTCGATGCGCTGCTCGCCAACGAGGCCGAGCCCGAGCGCAAGCTCGAGGATCCGCCGATCTCGATCGACTATCCCAACACGCTGGCCGAGACCATCGTCTACTCGGTGCTCGCCACGCTGGTCGGCGCGACGTTGGTGTGGCTGGTGCTGCGCCGGCTTTGGCGGCGACGACGGGCCACCGTGTTGGTGCCCGCGATCCCGGCGCACGTGGTCGCGTTGGGGGCACTCGACGAGCTGGAGCGCAGCACGCTGCTCGCCGACGGGTTGGTGCAGGACTACTACGTGCAGCTCACCGAAATCGGCAAGGGCTACGTCGAGCGCCGCTTCGGGATCGACGCGCTCGATCGCACCACCGACGAGATTCGCGACGCGCTGCGGCGCGACCCCAACCAGGTCGCGCCCTTGGCTGCGGGCGATATCGTCGAATTTCTCGACCGCAGTGACCTGGTGAAATTCGCCCGCATGCAACCCGATCAAGGCGAGGCCAAAGACGCGCTGGGTTTCGTTCGCGACCTGGTCGAACGCAGCGTACCCACCGCGAGCCCCGCGCCCGGACCCGCCAACGACGGCGGTCGGCCCGCGCCCGACGCCGGCGCGCCGGCGCAAGACAAGGAGGCCTCGTGAGGGTGATCGTTCCGACGCTCGGGTGGGCCATCGCCGCGCTGCTCGGCGTGGCGGCCGGGCTTTCCGCCATGCTGCGCGACGGGCTCGTCCACGTGACGTTTCGCGAGCCGTGGTGGGCGCTGCTGGCGGTGGTGCCGCTGACCGCAGTGATCGTGCGCGCGTGGCTGCGACCGCGGCCCGCCACGATGCGTTTTTCTCGCACCAACAGTCTGATGCGCGCGGGTCGAGGCGTCGCCGTGCACTTCGTCGATGTGCCCGACGGGCTCCGCCTCGCCGCCGCCATGCTGTTGTGCGGCACACTGATGAGGCCGCAGTCGACCCGTGGCGCCGATCGAATTTCGCGCGAGGGCATCGACATCGTCATCGCCTTCGATCTCTCCGAGTCGATGGAGACCCCCGACATCCCGCCCAGTCGCATGGTGGCGGCGCAGGCAGTGATCGACGCGTTCATCACCCGTCGTCCGCGCGATCGCATCGGCCTGGTGGCCTTCGGCTCGACGGCCTCCACCGTGTCGCCTCTGACCATCGATCACGGCGTGCTACGGGCGATGGTCCGGCGACTGACCCTGCGAACGATGGACGGCAGCACCACGGCGATCGGTGCGGGCCTGGGCATGGCCCTCAACCGGTTGAGCGAGTCGGACGCCAAGAGCCAGGTGATCGTGCTGCTCACCGACGGCGTTCACAACGCCGAGGGCCTCGATCCCGACACCATCGCGCAGGCCGCCGCCGAGCGCGGCGTCCGTATCTACACGGTGCTGATGGGACAGCATCAACGCAATGACGGCAACGTCGACCCGGCTCGGCTCGAGCGGGTCGCCGCCGCGACCGGTGGGTTTGCATACACCGCCGCCGACGAAACCACGCTGTCGGGCAGCTTCCAGGACCTGCTCGACAAGCTGGATACTTCGGATATCGAAGGCCAATCGGTCCTGCCTGAGCTGTACGCGTGGCTGTTGTGGCCGGCGCTGCTGCTGCTGCTCGGCGACGTGGTGCTGCGCAGCACGCGATTGCGGAGGTTCCCATGACCGCTTTTGCCACCAACGTCGAACGGATTGTCAGCGGGGTGTGGAGCACGCCATGGCTCATGGGTTGGTTCGAGCCCGCGGTGGAGCCGACCGTGGGTACGCTCGATGCGGTCGACTGGGGCCGACTCGACTGGTGGTGGGCATGCCTCGCCGTCCCCGCCGCGATCGCAGCCACGCTATGGGCCAACCGTGCCCGCCGGCGGGGCCGGGCCGCCTTGGGCCGACCCGACCTCGTCGCTCGCTTGATCGGCTCGGTGCATCACGGCAACCGCCTCGCGCAGGCGGTCTGCGTCACGCTCGCGTTCGGTTGCATGGGCGCGGCATTGATGCGGCCGCAGTACGGAGGCAAGGCCACCGTGATTCCCGCCAGTGGGCTCGATGTGGTGCTCGCGGTCGACTACAGCAAGTCGATGCTCGCGCCCGACGTCTATCCGACCCGCAGCGAGCGGCTCGAGGCCGAGCTCGCGCGCTTTCTCGATGACGCCTCGCGCCGCGGTGATCGGATCGGTGTGGTCGTGTTCGCTGGCGCCGCCCGGGGATTTCCCGTCACCGCCGACGTCCGACTGCTCAAGACCTATCTCCAGGCCGCCGACCCCCGCACCGAGAAACCCGGTGGTACCGCGATCGGACGCGCGCTGAGGCTCGGTCTCGAGTTTCTCGTCGACGCCCGCAAGGGCGACGCCGATGACGTCGAGGGCACCGCCGGCGACGCCAAGGAAATCCCACCGGCGCAGAACGACCAGGCGATCATCCTGCTCACCGATGGGGAGGACACCGAGAGCCGGCCCCTCGATGCGGCGAAAGAAGCGGCCAAGCTCGGGGTCCGCGTCTATACCGTCGGGATCGGTTCGAAGTCGGGCGAACCCGTGCAGAAATTCGACGACGAGGGCAAACCCGACGGATTCGTGACCGACGAGCAGGGCAACTACATCATGACGCGGCTGGATTCGACGCTGCTCGAAGAGCTCGCCAAGCTCACCGGCGGCCGTTTCGTCCACGTCGACCCCGATCACTTCGGCTTGGATGAGGTCCGCGATCTCCTCGAGGGACTGTCTCGCTCGCGCCGGGATGTGTCGATCGAGATCCTGCGCGACGAGGGGTTCTCGTTCTTCGTGATTCCCGCGCTACTACTGCTCGTCATCGCGCTGGCGTTGCCCGAGCGCCGCCGGAGGGTCTCGCCGTGATACCTGTGATGGCCAAGAGCGTCGCGGTCGTGCTGCTCGCCGGATGGTTGGCCGACCGCCTCGCGCACAGCGATCCGGACGTCGAGGCCGGGATCGACGCCTACGAAGCCGGCGAACACGACGCCGCGCTGGCGCACTACGATGCTGCGGTCGCGCGGCTGGGCGAGCGTCCCGAGATCAGCTTCGATCGAGGGCTGGCGTTGCTCGCCAACAAAGACACCGAAGGTGCGCGTGCCGCGTTCGAGCGAGCGAGCGAGACCGATGACGTCCGCATCCGCGCGAGCGCGTTCTACGAGCTGGGCAATCTCGCGCTGGATGCCGAAGACCACGCCGACGCCATCGCGAAGTACATCGAGTGCCTCAAGGCCCGTCCCGACCACGAGAACGCCAAATGGAACCTCGAACTCGCCCTGCTGCGCAAGCAGAAGAAGGACGAGGAGCAGGAGAAAGAGGACGAGGGTTCGGACTCAGGCGGCTCCGAGGACGGCGGTTCGGAAGACAGCGGCTCGGAAGACAGCGGTTCCGACGGCGGCGGCTCCGAAGAAGGCGGCTCCGAAGAAGGCGGCTCCGAAGAGGGTGACTCCGGCGAGCCCGACGAGAAGCAAGACGAGAAGCAAGACGAGAAGCAAGACGAGAAGCAAGACGAGAAGCAAGACGAGAAGCAAGACGAGAAGCAAGACGGGAAGCAAGACGAGAAACAAGACGAGAAGCAAGACGAGAAACAAGACGAGAAGCAGCAGCCCGCCCCGCCAGAGCCCACGCCGGCCGAAGCCTTCGATCTCCAGCGCGCCCTCGATCAACTCGACGAGCAAGATCAATTTCCGCTGGACCGCCCCCGCGCTCGCACCGGGCCGGCCATCAAGGATTGGTAGGAACTCCGATGCGGCGACCCCATCGCAGGGCATTCCTTCTCGGCGCCGGCGCGCTCGCGCTCGGGTTTCCACGTCGCGTACTCGCCTCGGAGCTCACCGCGGAGCTGCGCGTCAGTTCGACGAGTCTGAAGGTCGGTGACGAGATTGACTTCGAGCTCGAGGTCACCCGGGCCGGTGGAGGCTCGGTCCCCGATCCCGAGCTCCCGTCCGGGCTCGCCGAGGGCTTCGAGATCACGTCGAGGTTTGCGTCCGGCAGCGGCTTTGCGTTTTCAATGGGCGGCGGCGGCCGTTCCCGCACCTCGCACAGCTCCATGGGGCTTACGGCGGTCGCGCTCAAAGGCGGGACCTACAAGCTCTCGTTCACAGTCGACGACGCGGGTACCAAGGTGACCTCGAACGTCGTCGAGGTCGTGGTCGCCGCCCAAGCCCCCGCGAGCACCGAACCTGCGGTCGCCGCGATCGGCAAGCCGACCGAGGCGCGCGGAGACGTGTTCGTGTGGTGCGCCTCGAACAAGTCCAAGGCCTATATCGGCGAGCAACTCGAGTACCGGCTGGATGTCTACGAGCGCTCGTTGTTGTCTTCGGTGACGCTGCGTACGCCGCCGAACTTTGCCGATTTTTATACCTACGACCTGCCCGAGGGCGAGGCCGTGGTCGAGGAAGTCGCCGGCGTGCCCTATCGCGTGCGTCCAGGCATGCGCCGCGCACTCTTTCCGCAAAAAGCCGGGATACTCGTCGTCGGTGCCCCCGAGATCACGATCGGCCGCCGTCGCCGCGATCGCGGCGCCGCGGTTGCGATCGAGGTGCAGCCACTGCCCGCGAAGGGCCAGCCACCGGGGTTTTCGCCGAACAACGTCGGCTCCTTCACCGTGACGGCAAAGATCGACCGCGACACAGTCGAGGTCGGGCAGCCGTTCACGTGGACGGTCGAGATCTCGGGCGAAGGCAACGTGGCGTTGCTCGACCCCGGGCCCTGGCCGGACATCCCTGGGGTCCGTCGCTACGACCCCAAGATCGACTCGCAGATGAAGAGCGAGACGAAGGTGACCGGCCGCCGCACGTATTCGTTCTTGATCATTCCCGAGGCCCCTGGCGCGCTGAAGCTGCCCGCGATCGCGTTGAACTACTTCGATCCGGAGGCCGAACGCTACGCCGTGGCGCGCGGCGAAGCCCTGGTGGTGGAGGTGCGCGGGACCGCCGTGGTCCCCGACGAAGCTGCGCTGCCGGATCGAGCGCCGGGCGATGCCTCCGATGCCACCGACCTCGGCTTGCGGCCCATCCTCGCCGCATCGACTCTACCGCGCGAGCCACCGCCAAAACCCGTGTTGACCCCGAGCCGATGGGGCTGGTCGATGGTCGCACTGCCGACGCTCGCCGCCACGATTTGGGGCGGCGGTGCGCTCTGGCGAAAGTTCGGCCCCGACGACCTCGCCCGCCGACGCGCGGCCCAGCGGCGACGCCGACGCGAACGGCTCGACGCTGCCCGCGAGGCCGTGGATAGCGGCGAGGGCTTTCACGTCGCGCTGGCCAACCTGCTGCACGATCTCGCGGTTGGACGCGTCGGCGACCAGGGCATGGGGCTGCCGCGGCCCGAGCTCATGCGCATGCTCGCGTCGAAGGGGACTCCGACGATCGAGCTGCGCAAGCTCGAGGACCTACTCGAACGCTGTGATGCCGCACGCTTTGCCGCGCAGCGCGGCACCGTCGACGAGCGCAGGGACATGCTCGACGATGCGCTGTCGCTCGTCGAACGCTCGTCGCTGGGCCGCGAGCCCAACGACCGAGGTGAGTCGTGAGCGCGGCGCGCTGGCTGCGGCGAGCGCTCGTCATGGCGCTGCTGCTCACGGCCGTGCCCGCGCGGGCCGACGCGGTGGATGACGCGTTCGCCGAGGGCAACGCCGCGGCGGACCAAGCCCACTGGAGCGCGGCGGTCGAGGCCTACGAACGCGCGGGCGCCCTGCTTGCCCAACCCAGCAGTCTGTTGTCGTACAACCTCGGCACCGCGTACGCACAGCTTGGCGATCTCGGACATGCGACCTTTCACCTGCGGCAGGCCCTCGACTTTCGCGGGAGTCCAACGACCGAAGTCGCCGAGGCTGCGCGCAGCAACCTTGGCATCGTTCGCCGACGGGCCGAGCTTGCCGCAGCCACCACCAGCGCCCTGATCGACCGGCCGCAGACCTGGTGGGATCTCGTGGTCGAGACCCTGCGCGCGCCTGGGGTGGGTTGGCTTGCGTTGGTGTGTGGCATCGTGGCCGTTGGGTTGTTCGGCGTCGAGCGCCTGCGCAGTGCGGCGGGTGCTCGACCAACCCGGTGGGCGACCTCCGCGTTTTGGTTGCTCGCGGCGACGTGGGCGCTCGCGGGTGGGTTGCACGCCCTGTCCCTGCGCGCAGATCGCACGGCACCGCGAGCAGTGGCGGTCCCGGCCGCGACCGAGGCACGTGATCGTCCGGGCATGCATGGCACCTCGACCTGGTCGGTCGCCGGAGGTGCTCAGGTGCGCATCGTGGATCGCACCCCGGGGTGGGTTTTGGTAAGGCTGGCCGGCGGCATCGAGGGCTGGCTGCCGGAGAGCGCAGTGGCCGATCTGAGCCGGCCGTTCGGCCAGGCCCAAGGACGGTAGACCCCGGTGGTGCGTGCGCTGGCCCCCCGTGCGGGTTCGCAACGCGGTCGGCGGTGGCGCCTATGGACCCTGGGGGATAAGCTTCAGGAGGGTGCTTTCCGTCGTCGCCACGAAGATCCGGACCTCCCGAGACCCCTCGGGGCTGACGTCCACCGTGGGCCGCATCTACGAGGGCTACTTGCTCTCTGAACCCGTGGTCGGTCGGGGCATGGTGATCTTCCGCGACCCCAACGGGCGACGCATGGTGACCACCGCGGTACGCCGTGTGCTCACGACCTCCGAGTCCAACGTGTTGTACGTCGAGACCGAGAACAGCGTTTACCGCATCTCCATTCGCGAAGAACACATCGCTGCCGCGACGGCGTAGCGCTAGCGGGGTTGGTAGACGTTGACGCGAAGGTACTCACCTTCGCGATGGCCCAGGGCCACCGGG
>CANLQR010000258.1 GCA_947492135.1 Deltaproteobacteria bacterium
CGTCGTCGAGCGCGCCGATCAAGCTCAACGGCGCGGCCGAGGCAACCATGAACATCTACGCCCCGTTCGCGGACGTGACGTTCTCGGGCACGATGGGCTTCTTCGGCACCGCGCTCGGCAAGACCATCACGACCGTGGGGACGACCGACCTCTCGCTCAGCGGCAGCCTCGACGATCTGTGGGACATCGGGTGTGAGCTCCGGCCGACCGACATCCCCGAGCCGCAGCCCGAGTAGTCGCATCCGGCATGCCTTTCACCACCGTGACACCGCCGATGCACCGCGCCTCCCAGCGATCGCACCGCCACCGATTTGCGAGCAGGATCGTCGTGACGGGCGTGCTCGGGTGGTTGACGGCGTGCGGTGGGGATGCCGAGAACCCACCCGCCCCACCAGGCACGAGCAACGGATCGAGCGCCGAGGGCTCATCCGAGCCTGGATCGGACGAGGTGGGCTCCGCCAGTGCCGGCGAGAGCGGATCCGACGACGCGATGCCCGAGCCCACGGACTGCCTCGACGGGGTCGACGCGATGGGCGCCTGCACCTGCGACGCCGACAGCAGCTGCGAGCCGGTGTGCACCGAGGAGTCGTGCGACGTCGACTGCAGGCAGGAGTCGACGTGCGACGTCGACTGCGTGGAGGGCACGGCGTGCGACGTCGGCTGCGACGACTCGGCGATGTGCACGATCGATTGCAGCTCCGCAAAGCAGTGCTCGCCGGAGTGCGCGAGTAGTGCGACGTGCACGGTCGGCTGCGGCATGGCCGATTCGTGCGCGCTCGATTGCATCGACAGCGCAAGCTGTGGCCTCGCCTGCGCCGACTCGGTCGAGTGCCTCCTTCACTGTGGCAACAGCGCCGTTTGCGATCTCGAATGTGCAGGGCCCGGCACCTGCGCGCTCGACTGTGAAGACAGCAGCTTGTGCAACGCACAGTGCAGCGCCGAGGTGCCGTGCTCGATCAATTGCGCCGACGCAGCGCTGTGCCGCTGCGAGGGCGCCGGCTGCTCCGTGAGCTGTCCCGAGGGCGACCCCGTGGTGTGTGCCGCGCCCTACGAAGGCATCGTCACCTGCGACCTCGAGCACTGCGACAACGATCCGTACAACTGACGCTCACGCGGCCTGGCGAGCGCAATCGGCGCACGGGAAGCAGCAGTTCTGGCGGCTCGCCTTGTGCCGACACCGAAGTGTTGTCTCGGCCTGCGACGCCGATGCGACAGCGGAGCCGCTCGCGCATCAGATCGACGATGCCCGAGCACACGTCGACCAGCTGCGAACGGAGGTCGACGCCCACGCGGCAGCCGCCCAGGATGCCGCCGATCTCGCCGGGATGCAGGCGCTCGAGCCGATGCACGACGACGAGGCGCGTGGGCACATGGACCTGCTCGGCCACGCGATCGGTGACATCCAGATGTGCGAGGGGGCACTCGACGACGACGGCGATTCGATGATGGATGCCCACGACGACTGCGCAGAAGAGCTCGAGCGGCACGCTCAGGCGATGTCCGAGGCCGCGGATCTCGCGGCCGCCCGCGCCGAGGAGCAGCTGCACCGCTCGCCGACGATGATGGAGCGACTCGACGACCTGGACACGATGGGTCCGGCAACAAGAACTTCTCGTTCCTCGGGCAGGGGAACTTCAACCACCATACCCTGAGCCACCGCGGTACGGCGCCCGAGACCGTCGCCGCACACAAGGCGATCGTCCGCTGGTACATGGACCGCTTCGCCGAGTTCCTCGGCAAGCTCGATGCGATCGACGAGGGGGGCGTGACGGGCGTGACACTCCTGGACAACAGCGTGATCTACCCAAGGCCCCCCACCCGGCGCTCGTGCGCGCGCTCGGACGTTCCGCTGCATGCTCGGCATCGTGCCCTCCGAGATCGCACGGGTCGTCGACTGGATCGTGGCGCCCCCGGCGGTCGCGACGTAGCGGGTTGGTTCAAGACGCAGGCGCACCGCCGAGGCAGACTTGGCCCGGGGATCAGCACGGCCACGCTCCGCCTCCGCGTACCAACGTGCCGATAGAATCCGCCAATGGCCCAGGACACCAGCCCAACACCAACCAAGCTCCGCACCGTCGTGACCCTGTGCAAGGTCGGCGCGTGCGAGCCGTGCTGCGGCATCGAGGTCGACGTGGCTGACGGCAAGATGGTCGACGTACGTCCCGATCCGGCCCATCCGCTGTCGCAGGGGTACGTATGCGTCAAGGGGATGAACCTGCTCGGGTACCAGAACTCGCCCGACCGACTCACACATCCGCTACGTCGCGAGGGTAACGAGTGGGTCCGCACGTCGTGGAAGGACGCCACGGATGCGATCGGTACCAAGCTCCGCGCGCTCGCCGACGAGCACGGCCCGCGGACGATCTCGACGTATTGGGGCAACGCCGCCGACTCGATCGCAATCACGATGGCGAACACGTTCTGTCACGCGTTCGGATCGCCAAACAGCTACAACGTGTTGTCGCTCGAATACACCGACCGCGGCGTCGTCGCGCACGAACTCTACGGCAATGAGAACCTGATCCTGCAGCCCGATGTGGTGCGTGCGAAGTTTGCGATCCTCCTGGGCACCAACCCGTTGGTGACCCAGGGCCTGACGCTGCTACAGCGTCGGCCGCACATCGGCGCCGATCTCAAGCAGTCCAAGGCGGCGGGAGGCAAGCTAGTCGTCGTCGATCCGCGACGGACGCAGACCGCACGGCTCGCCGACTGGCACCTCGCGATCCGCCCTGGGACCGACCTGTACCTCTTGCTGGCGCTGATCCGCACGATCATCGACGAGCGGCTCTACGATGCCGCTTTCGTCGCGGCGAACACGACCGGCTTCGACATCTGGGAGGAGCTCGCCCGCGAGATGACCGCCGAGCGCGCCGAAGAGCTCACCACGATCTCGGCCGATACGATCCGCGACATCGCTCGTGCGTTCGCTGCCGCCGATGGGGCCTACGTCTCGACGCGAGTCGGCGTGCAAACCAGCCACAATACCGTGCTGACCGAGTGGGCGGTCGCGACACTGTGTGCGATCACCGGAAACATCGATCGACCCGGCGGCCTGTACCACAACCCCGGCGTGCTCGACATCCCAGCGCTGATCCAGAAGTTCACCAAGCGCAGGAACACCTCGCGCTCACGGATCGGCGACTATCCCCACGTTTTTGGCGGATTGCCGGCGGCTGTTTTACCCGACGAGATCCTGACCCCCGGAGACGGCCAGGTCCGCGCACTCGTGGTGGTCGCCGGCAACCCAGTGATCAGCTTCCCGAACACGGCGAAGATCGAGGCGGCGCTGAGCAAGCTCGAGCTGTTGGTCTCGGTCGACATCTTCCTCAACGACACCGCGAGCTTCGCCGACTGGGTGCTGCCGGCCGCGACCCAGTTCGAAACCGGCGGATTCCACTTCCTCGTCAACCAGTTCGATCAGCAGCCCTACGCGGAGCTGCGACCAAAGCTCGTCGAGCCGCCCGGCGAGGCCCGGGGCGAGTGGGACATCTTCAAGGACCTCGCGCGGGCGTCCGGAGTGCCGTTCCTCAACAACCCAATGTTCGACAAGCTCGCGCGCCTGCTCGACGCCGTCGGCGTCGGGTTCACGCCGGAAATGCTGAATCGGTACCTCTTGCTCGGCAAGAAGCCGTCGTATGGCGCACTGAAGAAAAGCCCGCGCGGGTTGCCGGGCAAGCCGATGGCGTTCGGGAGGTTCCTCGCGGAGCGCATCCACACCGCGGACAAGAAAATCCATCTCGCGCCCGAGCCGCTGGTCGCCCAGCTTTCGCAGGCGCTGGCGGTGCCGCCACTGCCCACAGCAGAGCTCCCGTTCCTCCTGATCTCCGGGGCGCGCCGCTCGCAGAGCTTCAACTCTTGGACGCACAACATTCCCGAACTCGTCGAGATGCTCGAGGGCAACTGGGCGACGCTCAACGACGCCGATGCCCAGCGCTTGGGCATCGCTGACGGGGCCCGGGTGCGGATCCGTTCGGCCGTCGGCGCGATCGAGATCGAAGCGAGGCTGTCGTCGGAGGTTGCGCCCGGCGTGGTCGCGGTGCACCAGCACTGGGGACACACGTACGAGTCGGGAATGACGACGGCGCGCAAGTATCCCGGCGTCAACGTCAACCGACTGCACGACGATGCGATCCGCGATCCATTCTGTGCGATGCCGGTGTTCAACGGGACGCCGGTGGCAATCGAACGGCTCGAGTGAGCGCGGTCACGATTGTGGTCCCGCGCTCGAGCCGGCCGCACTCGTCGTCGCCCCTGGGGAACCCTCGCGCCCCTGCGGTGCGTCGCAACCACCCCGGCCCCACCTGTGCTAGCTTCTTCCCGCCATGTTCGCGCGCATCCTCCCGCTGCTCTTGGTGCTGTGCACCCTGCTGCCGGCGGAGCTGCGTGCGCGCATGATCGAGTCGTGTCGCGAGCGCGACGAGTGCTGCTGCCAGCGGAAGCAGGCGGAGGCACCCACGGGTCCAATCGCGCGTCGGGTCGACTGTTGCGAGTCGCCGCGCGCGGCCGAGCACGCAACTTCGGCCGCCGAGATCCCCGCACGAACCGAGCTCGCCGAAGCTGCGCCGGTGACGTCGTTGTCACCGCCGGTCGTGTCGGCGGCGAGTCGAACGATCGCACCTGCGGCTGGGCGTCGTGGGCGTGATCCGCCGTTGCGGATCCACGCGCTGACTCAGCACTGGCTGCTCTGAGGCCCGGCAACACGCCATCCCGTGCGCGCGACTTGTGTCGCGACGCGTGTGCGATCGCGTGCGTGCTCGCAAATCCCGCGGCTTCGGCCCGTGCCTGGGTGCACGGTGTTCTCCGATGGCCGCCGTCCCACAACGTTGATCTCCAACCCAGGCCCACCGGAGTCCCCATGAGTCAATCCAACCTCACCCGCCGCAATGCCCTGTTTGCCGGCGCCGCCATCACCGGCACCGCCGTCGCACTCGCGAGTTCCACCGCCCGCGCCGCCCCTGCGCTGCACAAGTGGGAGAAGAGCTACAGCGGTGGCCCCGATCCCACCGGCCTGCCGCCAGGCCTGCCCGGCCGCGACTATCAGCCCACGCTAACGCCCGGCGGCGCGACGCTGCCGTGGAAAATCGTCGACGGCGTGAAGGTCTATCACCTCATCGCCGAGGAGGTTGACCACGAGTTCGCGCCGGGATTGCGCGCGATGTGCTGGGGATACAACGGCAGCGTGCACGGCCCCACGATCGAAGCGGTCGAGGGCGACCGCGTCCGCATCTACGTCACCAACAAGCTCAAGGCAGGTACGACCGTGCACTGGCACGGCGTCTACCTACCCAACGGGATGGATGGCGTCGGCGGGTTGAACCAGCGAGCGATCGCGCCGGGCGAGACGTTCCTCTACGAGTGGACGTTCAAGCAGCACGGCACGTTGATGTACCACGCTCACCACGACGAGATGACGCAGATGGCGATGGGCATGATCGGCATGATCGTCGTCCATCCGCGCCGTCCGGCGGCCGGCCAGCGGGTCGATCGGGACTTCGTGCTGATGCTCAGCGAGTGGAAGATCGATCCGGGTGCGAAGCGGCCCGATCCCAACGAGATGACCGACTTCAACATCCTCACGATCAACGCCAAGACGTACCCCGGCACCGTCCCGCTGGTCTGTCGCACCGGTGATCGCGTGCGCATTCGGATCGGCAACCTCGGTGCAATGGATCATCACCCGATCCATTTGCACGGCTTCTATTTCAAGCTCGTGGCCACCGATGGCGGCGCGATCCCAACCTCGGCCCAGTGGCCCGAGACCACGGTGCTGGTCGCAACCGGCAGCACGCGCGACATCGAGTTCGTCGCGGATGCGCCGGGCGACTGGGCGATGCACTGCCACATGACCCACCACGTGATGAACCAGATGGGTCATGGACTTCCGAACATGATCGGCGTCGCGACTGGAAAGCTCGGAGCCAAGGGCCGTCACCTGATCCCCGGCTACATGCCGATGGGCGAGGCCGGCATGGGTGACATGGGCGACATGGGCATGCCGGTGCCCGACAACAGCATCCCGATGGTCGGATCCAAGGGACCGTTCGACTACATCACGATGGGCGGCATGTTCACGATCGTCAAAGTGCGTGACGAGGACATCGGCAGCGAGAACAAGGATCCAGGCTGGTACAAGAATCCGCCTGGCACCGTGGCCGACCTCGCCCGAAAGGAGGATATGACCCGTGACGGTATCGACGCATGATCTCACCTGGACCACGCTCGGACTGCTGGGCTTGTTCGCCTGCGCTTGCCGTCCTGGCCTGCCGCCCGAGCCCGCAGGGCAAGACGCGGCGGACCCGGGCGCCGGCGCGCCGAAGTACGAGACCCAACCGAGCCCGTACGAAACCTCCGCGTTCGAAGGTGTGCAGATCGACGCCACGGGTGGCCACGGCGGCATGAACCACGGTGGCATGAACCACGGCGGCATGAACCATGGTGGCAAGCCGATGGACGTGTCCAAGGGTGAGCACGAGGGCATGGACATGCCCGACAAGCCGGCGCCCAAGGATCCGCACAAAGGCATGGACATGCCCGCCGACAAGCCCAAGTCGGACGAGCGAAGCGAGGTGCAGCCGTGATTCGCCGATCCACACTCATCGTTGCGGCCGCAACACTGTGCGCGTGCGCCTCGGTCCAACCGACCAAGTCGCGGCAGAAGGTCGGCGAGATCGTCGAGCAACGCACCGGCGCCAAGGACGTCATCACCGACAAGCAAGACGAGGACAGCCGGGCGCTGGTCCGTGATCGCGTGGCGGCACTGGTTGCCAAGCCGCTCACGCTCGAACGCGCCGTTGCGATTGCACTGCTCAACAACCGAGAGTTGCGTGCCGTGCTGGAGGAACTCGGGGTCGCGCAGGCGGACCTCGTGCAGGCCGGGCTGCTGCAGAACCCGACGATTGCCGGAGATCTGGTGAACTCGACGAAGGGCAACGGGCTGGGCGGCGGCGTGGCACTGACGCAGAGCTTGCTCAGCGTGTTTCTGATCCCGGCGAAGCGACGGCTGGCAAAGAGTCAGGTCGCCCACGCCGTGGTGACGGTCGGTCAGGCGGCGCTGATGCTGACGCGCGACGTGCGGGTGGGCTATCTCGCGGCGCTCGCGGCCGAGCGCGACCTCGAGCTGCAACGCACGATGGTCCAGGCCGCCGAAGTGGCCGACGAGCTGGCCACGCGGCAGCTGGAGGTCGGCAACCTCACCATGCTCGACCGGCAGCTGTTCGCCGCCGCGCTCGATGAGGCGCGGGTGCACTGGGCCGACGCACAGATTGAGGCCACCGTCGCGCGCGAGGAACTCACGCGAATGCTCGGGCTGTGGGGCGAAGGCGTGTCGTGGACGCTCGCCGACGCGATGCCGGTGCTGCCGGCGAAGGACGCCGATCTGAGCGCGCTGGAAAGCCGGGCGATCCGTGAGCGACTCGATCTGTCGGCGGCCAGGGTCGAGATCGACTCGATCAAGCACGCCATCGGGCTGCGGCGACGGGGCGTGATCGCACAGATCGACGCCGGACCTGTGGCGCGCAACGAGGTGGGTACCGACGCCGGTCACGAGTGGGTGATCGGTGCCGAGTTGTCGCTCGAGATCCCGATCTTCGATCCGGGGCACGCCGACGTCGGACGCATGCAGGCCTATCTACGCCAGGCCGAGCATCGCCTGCAAGACGCGGCGATTTCGGCACGCTCGCAGATCCGGGTTCAACGCGAGCAACTGGTCGCGGCGCGCCGCAAGGTCGAGTACTACCGCGACACGATTCTTCCCCGCGCCGAGGAGATCACCGATTTGACCCTGCTGCAGTACAACGCGATGCTGCTGGGGACATATCAGCTGCTCGAGACGCGCTCGGACCAGACCGAGGCGCGCCGCGAGTTCGTGCAGGCGTTGCGCGAGTACTGGACCGCGCACAGCGAGCTCGAGCTTGCGGTGGGCGGACGCTTGCCGAGTACGGCGCCTTAGCCCGTTGGTCGCAGCCACGCCGCGCGTTCGACAAACCCCAACAAACTCCGATCAACACGGACGACCCCATACGGACGACCCCATACGGACGACCCCATACGGACGACCCCATGAAGCTCAACCAGGTCCTCGAAACCCTCGCTCTACTCACTGCCACCGGTGCCCTCGTCACCAGTTGCGACAAGCCCGCTGGACAGACCACCGAGGTGCCCGGGGCAACGACCGGCGCGCCTGCGACGGGCGAGTGCCTGCACGCGGATGGCTGTTGCGGTGGCCACACCCCCGGCGACGGGAGCTGCGGCCAAGACAAGGCGGCCGCCAAGCCAGACGGCGACACTCCCGCGAAGGCCGAAGCGGCGGCGCCCGCATGGGCCAAGACATGGACCGTCGCGCCCGGCGATATGGCCGAGATCAACCTCGAGCTCGCGGCCGGCGAGACGATGACCGCGAAGTTCAACAGCGACAGCGGCACGCTCAAGTGGAATGTCCACAGTCACGAAGGCGACAAAGCCGTGATCCATGCGCAGGGCGACGACGCGACCGGCGAGCCCGCGCACACCGCCGCCAAGGCCGGCATGTATTCGTTTTTGTGGAAAAACGCCGGGAAAAAGCCCGTGGTGCTGAGCATCGAGCTGGCGCTGGGCGGCTCGGCGAAGGTCCACTCGACGCACCCGGCGGAATGAGGCCACGACATCATGCAGACGCAACCGATTCTTCATCGATCGATCGTTTCGATTCTCTCGCTTTGCCTCACCGGGCTCGGCTGCGGAGGCGACGGGGCCACGGGCAGCCGCGCCGACAAGGGCGGCGAGCCGAGCAAGTCGGCACCCGCCAAGTCGGCACCCGCCAAGTCGGCACCCGCCAAGCCCGCAACGCCGCCGGCCGCAGCCGCGGATCCGCACGCGGCTCACCGAGCCGCCGCGGGCACCGCTATGCCGCCGCCGGACCCAGCGCCCGGCGGGGACGGCTACGATCTCGAGCTGCGCATCGACCCGGCGCCGGCCGCCGGCGCCAAGTCGCGGATGATCTTCGATCCGCGGACGCAAACCGGCGAGCGCGTGCCCAAGCTCGCGATCGCCCACGAGAAGTTGCTG
The DNA here is from genome assembly GCA_947492135.1 of Deltaproteobacteria bacterium. Lineage (GTDB taxonomy): Bacteria > Myxococcota_A > Polyangia > Nannocystales > Nannocystaceae > Xiheibacterium. The sequence continues at coordinate 9,043 of CANLQR010000258.1, forward strand.
CACTTTCTGTTCGTGTCACGCGATCTCTCGTTTTTCGCCCACGAGCACCCCGAGATCCAGCCCGACGGCACGCTGATGCTCGACCTCGTGTTTCCCCCGGCGGGCGAGTACCTCGCGTTCGCCGACTTCACCCCCGAGGGCGGGACCCAGCAGATCGTGCGCAAGCCGGTGAGCGTCGCCGGCGACGCGCCCGCGGCCAAGCCACTGATCGTCGACGATCGCACCAAGCCCAAGGCGTTCGGCGCACGCGAAGTCACGCTGGGTCCGAAGGTCGTCACCGCCGGTGGCGGCGGAGCGATGCTCGAGTTCGCGATCCGCAGTGGCGACGCGCCAGTGAAGGATCTTCGACCGTACCTCGGCGCGATGGGCCACTGCGTGATCGTCAGCGAGGACACGACCGAGTTCCTGCACAGCCACCCGCAGGAGGAACAGGGACCGCAGGCCCACATCGTCACGTTTCACACCGTGTTCCCCAAGGCCGGCAAGTACAAGGTTTGGGGGCAGTTCGACGTGGGCGGCGAGATGTTGATCGCGGACTTCGTCCTCGATGTCGGCGAACAGGACCAAGCCGGCACCGCGGCGGCTGATCCTCACGCGGGACACTGAGTTTCGGGACGATACTTGGTGGCCGGCGACGTCCAGGTGCGCATCACCGGCGACGACGGCGTTGTGCTCGAGCTGAGGGGTGCTCGCGTGCTCGTCGTCGACGCGATCAAGCCGTACCTGAAGACCGACAAGAACGGCACCGAGGCCGACAACCTCGGCAACCTGCCGACGTACTGACGCGGATCGAGGCCGGGCGGCCTCAGCCGTCGAACCACTGCACGCGCTCGCGGGTCGCGTACCACGCCTCGACATTCGGCGCGTACCGGGCCTCGAGCGCGGCGCGCCTGACCTCGAGCGACGGCGTGAGCAGGCCAACTCCGACTGGACCGCTTTCAACTTGTCGAAGATTCCCACTTCGGGTGAGCCCGGCGGTGGCCGACGGTGGTGAACACTTGCCACGGTTGACGCCGGACCCGCCCGCCGCGACATTGGTTCATCGGGCTCATGGATGAACTCGGCGAAGGACGTCGTCGCGGACTGGGTCGAGCACTGCTCGAGCCTGCCGTGCTGCGGGCGCTGACCGAAGCCGGTCCGGACGGCCTCACCAAGTCCGAGATCGTCGCGGTCGTCGGCAACACCTCGGCGGTCTCAGTGCAGCGCGCGCTGGTGAGACTGCGCGGCCACGACGCGCAGATCGAGTGCTCGGGTGTGGACCGCCGGTGGCGACTCGCGGCGCCTTTCGCCATGCCGCTGGAGATCCCCGAGGCCGAGGACGTCGTCGCCGTGTTGCTGGCCCGCGCGAACCTCCGCCCCTTCGCGGATGCCGATCTCATCGCCCGTCTCGATCGGATCGCCGAGCAGCTCGATGATCGCCTACGTCGTCGCGAAGGCACGGGCACAGCGTCGTCGCCGGTGTCGCTGTCGGCGACCCTCACGCTGGGCACCGTGGTCGAGCCCGGGGTCTTGCGCGGACTGCTGCTCGCTTGTCGGCGCAGGGCCGTGCGCATCCGCTATGAGTCCCCGTGGAAAGCTCCCGAGCACGGACGGCGCACCTACGAGGTCGAACCGTGGGCGCTG
>CANLQR010000259.1 GCA_947492135.1 Deltaproteobacteria bacterium
TGTCAGCTCGGCGAGTTGCTGTTTCGCACGGTTTGCGATCAGGTTTTTCACCTGCAGGTGATCCACGCCGACCCCAATCCCGCGAACTTCGCGTTTCGCAGCGACGGGCGGCTGGTGTTCTACGACTTTGGTTGCGTCAAACGACTCCAGCCCGAGATCGTCGCCGCCTACGGCGACACGATTCGCAGCGCTCTCGCCGAGGACTACGAGGGCGTCGAGGCCGGCCTCCGACGGCTGGGCGCGCGCAACCTCGAGGGCCCCCCGGTCCCGGCGACGTACTACAAGATGTGGCGGGATATCTTGGTGGGCCCGTTCCTCGGGGACGCGGAGTTCGACTACGGCAACTCGACGATCCACACCGACGCGCTCAAGCACGTCCCGGGGTTCCTCGCCAAGTACCTCCCTTCGTTCCAGCCTCCCGCCGAGCTGGTGTTCCTCGACCGCGTGGTCGTCGGCCACTACGGCACCATGCGACGACTACGCGCCAAAGCCCGGTTCGGCCAGCTGCTGCGCGAGTGGATCTGACGGCACGGGCGGTCAGCCGAACGGCTCGCAGCCCACGACGACGAGCTCGACGTCCCGCTGGGCGAGCCTCGTGGTCGCGACCAGCAGCAGGTGCCGCGCACCTTCGGTCATGAATTGCAGCCGGCTAGCATCGAGTTCGATCCGCGGCGGATTCGACGGCAGGATCCGGTCGATCGCGGTGATCACGGTGCTGATGGTCGCCAGGCGCACTTCCGCACCCAAAGCCACGCGAGGAGCTGCGAACGGCTGGGAATACGCGGTCTGGGTGTGGAACATGACGATGGGCGCATCGACCCGTGCGGGCACCAACTGGAGCGCCGAGGGTCCAGTTTGGGCGCGGCCGGGCCGCGGGTGTCCGCAACAAGGGGGGCGCGCAGCGCAGGCCAATTCCACCCCACTGCACGAAAAGCGGCGACGCGACTGGAAGAACCTGCGAGTTCGATGTCCAATGCGATCTGTGGTGACCCCTCCCACCAGTCGACCCCTCGCTCGCGCCTCCGAACACCTCGCTGCAGGGCGGGTCGCGGAGGCCGCCGGTGCCTACCGAGCGACGCTGCAGATCGACGCGAGCGAGCCTCAGGCGCACTCTGGGCTGGGGCATTGCGCGTTCATTCGCGGCCAACATCGGGATGCGTTCGAACACTTCGTGCGCGCCGCAGCTTTGTGGCGCGAGCGCGACGACGCCATTGCCGCGCTCGGCTGCTACACGTACGCGGTCTCGAGCGACCCGTCGCAGCTCGACATTCACGTCGAGATCGCCGAGCTCGAGGCCGAGCTCGGCCACACCGAAGCCGCGCGTCAGCGGCTCGAGGGTCTCGCCGAAAATTACCTCACGCTGGGGCGCCACGACGATGCGGTGGCGATCCTCGAGTTCGTCAACCAGTGGGATGAGCCCCAGCCGGTGGTTGCCGCTGCGCCCGAGCGCGCCGAGACGACCGCGCGGAGTTTCGCGCCTGAGGCGGTGCGTGACTTCGAAGGCACGATGGTGATCAGCACCTTCTTGCTCTCACCCGACGGCAACCCGTTTGCGCAGCACGCTGCGGCACAGGAGCTACACGCGGACGACGAGTTTCCCGACGAGCTCCCCGACGAGCTCCCCGAGGAACTCGAGCCCGATGAAGAGAGCGATGCGACGCCGACACGCCAGCCCCCGATGAGTTCGGCCGAAGTCGCGGCTGAGCCCCTCGAGGTCGAAGAAGACTTCGACGATCTGGTGTCCGCAGACGACCTCGACGATCTCCGGCTGCCGACCGACGGCCTTGGCGGCGATTCAGGCGAGGACCGCGAGATGACGACCGTGCGACCGATCCCGATCGCCGCGATGCCGCCACGCCAACCGACGCCCGCAGCGCGGGATTCCGCGGGCCGTACGCTCGCGGAGCGGCTGCGAACGACGCGCGCACGCGCGGCAGCACCCACGGCGCCGCAGCCGACGGTCGCGCGACCCGGCGATCGTCCCACGGCCGCTGCCACAGCACGGCCCACGGTTGCGGCACGATCCGCGGAGACGGCACGACCCACCGCTGCCGCGCGACCCACCGCTGTCGCGCAACCCACCGCAGCGGCACGACCCACCGCTGCGGCACGACCCACCGCTGCGGCTGCGGCGACTGCCGCGAAACCCACCGCCGCCGCAAAGCCCGTCGCCGCCGCAAGGCCGGTCTCGACCGCGAGGCCCTCCGCTGCTGCCAACAGCCCTCCAGCGATTGGCAAGCCAACGGCCGTGGGCAAGCCACCCGCGGCAGGCCGCGTGCCCACCGAGGCTGGGGCCGCGCGTGCGGCCGGGCCAAGTCCGTCGACCCGGCCGAGCACGCCGGCTCGAACCACTTCTGCGACCACGACCACAACCCCAGCGCCCGCCGCAGCTGCGTCAACGCGACCGAGCGCTGCCTCAGCACAACCTGCCGCCGTGGTGAAACCGCGAACGGGCGCGGCCGGCGGGAGAGCGACGTCGAGCGGTGGCATCGCGACCCGACCGCAAGCCGCAGCGGTCGCTACGCCGCGGGCCGCAGCGCCCGCCCCTGCGGCCGCCAGGCCGACTGCCGTACAAACCTCGCGGGCCGCAAAGCCGGTGCCTGTCGCGCCGCGCCCTCCCGGCCGGCCCAACCCGGCGACGGCCGCCAAACCCAGCGCTGGCGCCCAGCGGGCAGCGGCTGCAAAGCCGCCCGGCACACCCCGAAGTAGCGGCACTCATCGTGCCGCCGAACCGCCCAAGCGCGTGATGGCAGTGCGCACCCGCAGCGCGCCGGCGGGCGCCGGAGTGCCGAGCGCCGTTGCGCCCAGCCGCACGTTGCCGATGGTCATCCCCGCGCCGCCCAAACCCGAGGAACCCGACGACTCGCGCACGGTGGTCTATCGCGGCAACGAGTAGCGCGTTCGCGGAAGGCCGCTGTTCGCGAAACGCCCGATCAGCGCCGCCGACTTGGCCGCCGCGCCCGACTCTGGGGGCGGCACATCACGTCGGTGAACTCGTCGACCAGCGTCGCGATCTCCGCATCGGTCGCGCCCGGTGGGAAGTCGCCGAGTTTGGCGTCGGGGTTGCCCATCAACGCGCCATCCGTCGCAGCCGCCTCCTCCGCGAAGCTCCAGCCGGCATCGAGGGAGGCCGGGATCGTGCGCGAGAACTCCTCGCTTGCGAAAAGCACCGTGGGTGGCTCGATCGGGCGGACTGAGTTCACGGGTTACCTCTTGCGCGATGCGATGTCGCAACCGTCGTGCCAACTCGAGCGTTGCTTCACGGGTGGCGTAGGTCCTGGCGTTTTGGGTTGGAAGCCGACACGGGCAGCGCCGTGCCTGCGCTAGTTGGTGATGTGCAACCAGCCCAGCTCCAGGTTCCCGCGCCACCCCACAAGCCACCCCACAAGCCACCCGAAGGGGGCCGGGTCGAACGGCGGGTCGGCAGGCAAACCCAGCGACCGGGTACACTCGCAATCCGTCTTTCGCAGCCAAGATCATGAGACTGCCAATCACCGAGCATCAGGCTCAGATCGCCAAGCGTGTCCTTGATGACGAGTCCACCAAGCGCCAGCACCTCGTCGTCAGCCTGACCGGCGCCCATGCCTACGGCTTTGCGTCGCCCGACAGCGATCTCGACCTCAAGGGGGTCCACATCGCGCCGACCCGGGCGTTGGTTGGTCTTTCCCATCCACCCGATCACAGCGCCCGGCTCGAGGTGATCGAGGGCGTCGAGATCGACTACACCTCGAACGAGCTCGGCCAGGTGCTCGCGGGGATCATCAAGGGTGTCGGCAGCTTCTATGAGCGCGTGCTCGGGACCTGGACGGCGATCGCGAGCAGCGAGCTGATGGCGCTGCGTCCCATCGTCGTGCGGAGCTTCTCGCGGCGCGTGCATGCCCACTACCGGGGTTTCGCGAGCAGCCAGCTGCGCGACGCCCAGCAGACCGAAACCCCGACCGCCAAGACGCTGCTGTACGTCCTGCGCACGGCGCTGACAGGCACGCACTTGCTCGGCAGCGCGACGCTGTGTACCGACCTCAACGAGGTCGTCGGCTACTATGGCTTCGAACACGCCCAGGAGCTGCTCGAGATCAAGCGACGCGGGGAGCGAACCATGCTCGAGCCTGCGGTCGCGCGCCGGTGGATCGCCGAGGGCGCGCGGGCGCTGACGCTGCTCGACCACGCGTTCGAGACCTCAGCGCTGCCGGATGAGCCCGCGAACGTCGCGGAGATCGACGAGTACCTCGTGGGCATGCGTCGAGCTCATTTCGACTGAGTGCACCGCGGCAGCGTGAGCGCGCGAACTCGACGGCGAGCTCAGCGACCGCGGCCGCGCCGGCGACCCAGTGGCTCCGTGCGCAGGGGCGCGACGTGCCGAGCCCCATCGGGAGCCGTGCACGCCACGACGATCGCCCGCAGCCCGATCGGAATCCCCAGAAACCGGCGCGCACTGAGCAGTGCACTCTCGGCGCGGCAGTGACGGACCACGCGCCCGTCGTCGAGCACGACGTCGCCGAACGCCGCTGGCTGCCCGTGATCGAGGGTGACGTCGAAGCCAAAGCGCTTGCCGTCGGCCGCGATTTCCACACGCCAGCTCGAGGGCTCGCGCCGTTGCACGTCGATGTCGAGCTGCTCGAGCACCGCTGCACTGAAGGGGAATCGATCGATCTCGTCGGACCACCACAATCGGACCGCGTCGATCCGCGGCGTGTCGCCGTCGGGCATCCACACGTCGACGGCCACGTTCACGTTGGGTCGTCCGAAGTCCCGCTCGACCTGCAGCACCTCGGCGTGGCGCAGCTCGGGCAGCGCGCCGAGCTCGGCGATCGGCGTGATGCCCTCGGGCAGCACCGGGCCGACGGCGGCGAGCCATGCGACGAGCGCGAACATACGGCGTAGCGTAGCAGCGCGGCACCGACGGCGCCCGTACGCTCGAGATCGGCTCGTCGCCCGACCATCGTGCCTGGCGGTGCCGAGGTCACCCGCCGCTCGATGGCCCGCGCCTTGGCGAGCGCCACCGCGCCGTGCGAATGTCGAGTGGCCATGCAGGTTTCACGGCGACGTCGCGGTTGCGGAGCGCTACTCGGTTTGGTGTGGATCGCGTCGTTCGGCTGCCGCGCCCCAGCGCCAGCGATCGCGCCCACGGCCCCCGCCGATGGTGGGCACTTCGTCGAATCCACCCCAACAACCCAAGCCACGGGACCCGCCGGTCGACCGTGGCGCGACGCGCTTCGTGGCGAACGCACTGCGATCCGCATCCCCGACCACGCGCCGGCACGGGGCGCGGCCGAGCCACTCGTCATGATCGTGCAGTTCGGCGACTACGTCGATGCGACCAGCGCCGCGCAGGCCCAGGCGCTCGCCGACGCGCTGCGCCGCTGGCCCAACGACGTTCGCGTTGCCTTCGTCCCTGTGCCTTCGGCAACCCGGCCCCTGGGTCTACTCGCTGCACAGACGGCAGCGGCCGGAGGCGCCATCGATCGCTACTGGGAGGTCCACGATCGGCTGTTCGCGAAGCCGCCCAAGCAACGCGAAGACCTCGAGCGCATTGCGGCTGCCTCGGGGCTCGATGTCGCCACCTGGGCGGCGAGTCTCGCCGATGGCCTGCACCGCCCGTGGATCGACGCCAGCGTCGCCAGCGCCCGAGAACTCGGGGTCGTGCGGGCGGGCGCGGTGTTCGTCAACGGTCGCGCCGCGAAGGGCGACGCCAGCGCGATCATGGCGCTGGTCGCCAGCGAGCGCGAAGCCATGACCGGGCTCGTTCACGACGGTCTGCCGCGCAGTGAGATCTACGCCGAGATCCTCGCGGTTGCGGACTCGCCGGCACCACGGAACGCGGCGGCTGGCACTGGGTCGCCCGATCCCGCAACCAACTATGCAGTGCCCGCGGCTGACCGCCCGGTACTCGGACCCATCGATGCCCCGGTGACGATCATCGTGTTCTCGGACTTCCAGTGCCCATTTTGCGCTCGCGTCCAACCCGTCCTCGAACAGCTGCGAGCCGGCCATCCGGACGAGGTGCGCGTGGTCTTCCGAAATCTACCGCTGGCGTTCCACCAGCATGCCCGCGAGCTCGCAAAAGTGGCCTTGGCCGCCGACGCTCAGGGCAAGTTCTGGCCGATGCACGACCTGATCTTCGCGCGCAAGGAGATGAACGCCGCCAACTGGAAGCCGCTCGCCAAGCGCCTGCGACTCAACGCCGGCAAGATGATCCGCGTGATGAACTCCGAGGAGGTCGAGCAGAAGATCGTCGAGGATGAGGCCGCAGCGAAAGCCTTCGGGGTGAATGGCACGCCGAGCTTCTTCATCAACGGCCGCTTCATCGGCGGGGCCCAGCCCATCGAGGGCTTCGAGCGGATCGTCAACGAAGAGCTGGTCAAGGCCAAGGAGTTCGCTGCCCACGATCCCGGCGGCGCGGGAACGTTCTACGATCGGATGATCGAGGGTTTCACGCCCGCGGATTAGCGAGTCGGCGGCGGCTTCGCTCTCGCGTGCCTTCGCCAGCCGGAGCTCGCCGCTCCGGCTGACAAGGGCGGTCCACGCCGCAAGCTCTACGCCTGCTCTTCGTCGCGCTCGGCAGCTGGCGCGCTCGCCGGCGCGGGTGCCGGTCGCTGGCCCGCCACCGGCTGGGGCGCATCCACACCGCGGTGCGCACCGGCGGTCTTCGCCAACACCTTGGCCTGACTGGCGTTGACCAGCTTGCCCTGATGCAGCTTCTCGTAGCGGCTCTCGATATCACCGCGAACCAGACCCGCCTCGGCGAGCAACACGTCAGGCCGGGTCGCCTGCTCGGCCGTGAGGCGCTGCTGCGCGGCCTCGAGGCGAAGCATCAGATCGGCCTGGACCTCACGCACGCGCTCGGCCACCCGCAGACGCTTGCCCTTGTCGCGGCGCATGTCCTGCTGGTAGCGCGCGAGGAAGTACCCGATGGTCTCGACGCGGATCTTGATCGAACCGGTCGGCTTGTTCTCGTCGATGTCCTTGAACGAGAAGTACGGCGTCCCCGAGCTCTCGATGATCTCTTCGATCACGGAGTAAATCGGCGCGTCGTGGCCACACTTGAAGCTCGACAGCTCGAGCGCCACCAGGTTCGGATGCCGCGCGGTGAACTTCGCCGCCCACACCTTTTGGTTGGTGTTCTCCGAGTAGCTGTTCTTCCACACGTCGTAGACGTCGAATGGGGTCTGGATGAACCCAGCGTCGATGTCGGCCTGGAACATCGGCCGCACGATGTCGTCATCGATCGGCAGCGAGTGAATCGTGAAGATCGGGTAGCCGAGCTTCTGGAGCTCGTCGGGGATCTCGTGGTTCATGCCCGGGTCGTTGTGGTACGGCCGAGCCAGCAGCACGATGCCGATGCGATCCTCGCGCTCGAGCTGCTCGAGGGTCTTGCGGCCCTCGACGCGTAGCTCGGTGTTGAAGTCCTCGAGCGCCTTGTACGAAGCATCGATCGCGCGGGAGTTCTCTTCCTCGGACAAGCCGAGCAAGTCGCCGAAGAACGACATCATCTCGCGCTTGCACAGCTTGGGCTCGCGCATGTGCAAAAACGGCACGATCAGCTCGATGCCCTTTTCCTTGAAGATGTCCTTCTCTTTGACGAAGGCCGCCTTGGTCGTGTCGGCTGAACCGACCACGGTCGGGCACGAGCGCGAGCCGACGTTGTTGGTCAGCCAGGTGTCCATCGAGTCGACCTGGGGGAACACGATCCAGTCGAGCTTGCGCTTCTTGTGCTTGACCTCGACGAGGTTGTGCATGTGCGCGATGCAGACCTTCGACGGGAAACACGGATCGATGGCACCGCGCTTGGCGCCCTCTTTGTAGAGCTCCTCGGAGGTGAAATCCGAGTAGACCAGGTTGTTTGCCGGAATCCCGAGCGACTCGAAGTACGCCGAGAAGAACGGATTCTGCGAGTACTGGTTGAGCACGCGCGGGATGCCGATGCGCAGGGTCTTGCGCGCGCGGATCTTCGCGGCGCGGGCGATGACGCCAGCGCGCCGTTCGGCGACCGTCTTGGCGAGCGCGATGCGCTCCTGGGTCTTGGCGACCAGCTCGGCCACCCGCGGGCTGCGGTTGATCCGGGTCAACAGACCGTCCAGACGCCCCTGTACCCCCGCCAGCTGCGGCGGCAGATCGATGTGCTCGGGCAGGCCCATGCCGTTTTCGACCGCGACGGGATCGTCGGCGACCAGCTCCGGATGGGTCGCGCGCCAGATCTCCTTGGCCGCGACCGCTGCAAAGTTCGGGAACGACTTCTTGGCGAGATCGAGCCCGCTCTTGATCTTGCGCATCTTCTCGACGTCTTCGACCTCGCCCTTTTCACAGGTGGCGATGATCAGACGCTTGGTGGCGATCTGCGTCTCTTCGGTGTGCTTCTGGATCTGCACCAGCTGGCCCTGGGCCATGCGCGCCTCGGCCTCGGCGTTGCCGATCTCGACGTCGACGTCGATGAAGGTGCGCAGGCACTTGTTCTTGCAGAAGTAGCAGCGCGTGCTCTCGTCGCGCTTTTGCCGGTACGCGATGGTCGGCACCTTGTCGAGGCCGATCCAGTCGGTGATCTTGCCCTGCTCCATGTGCAGGCGGCGGGCTTCTTTGGCCGCACCGATCGCGCCCGACTCACCGCAGTGCTTGTGGACGATGACGTCGGCCTCGACGCCCTTTTGCTTGAACCGCTCCTGGATGAAGTCGACCTGCGACTTCACGGCGGCCATGTTGTGCTGGGTGCCACCTTGCAGCACGAAGCGCTTGCCGAGCTTGGCGAGGTTGGGGATCTGCGAGACGTACAGCCAGATGTTCTTGGGCAGCACGTTGGCCAGGCCGGCCATGATCTCTTCGGGCGACCAGCCTTGACGCTGGAAGTCGACGATGTCCGACTGCATGAACACCGCGCAGCCGTAGCCGAACATCGGCATGCTCTCGGCCTTGAACGCGACGTCGGCGTACTGCCGAACATCGTAGCCAAAGCCCACCGCGGTGCCTTGCAGGAAGTAGCCGTTGCCCGCCGAACACTGGGTGTTGAGCTTGAAGTCTTTGACCTTGCCGTTCTTCAAGATGATGATCTTGATGTCCTGGCCGCCGACATCGCAGACCACGTCGACGTCGTCATAGAAGTGCAGCGCGCTCTCGCAGTGGGCCACGGTCTCGACGATCGCCGAGTCGGCCCGCAACACGTCGCGCAGGATGTCCTTGGCGTAGCCGGTGGTGCCGATGCCGAGGATCCGCAGCGTCGCGCCCTTGCCCTCGACCTGGCCCTGCAGATTTTCGAACAGATCCTTGGTGTCCTCGATCGGGTTGCCCTTGGAGAGCTGATAGACCTTGGCGAGCAGATCGCCTTTGGCATCCATCAGCACGGCCTTGCTCGAGGTCGAACCGCCATCGATGCCCATGTAGGCCTCGACCACGGTGCCGGGCACGAACGTCGCCGGCACGAACACCTCGGGCTTGTAGCGATCGAGGAAGTCCTGCAGCTCGGCGTCGTTGGCCGCGAGGCCGTGGCCACCGGCCTTGCGCTTCTCTTCGGTACGACCGACCTCGATGTACCACCGCAGGCCCTCGGTGCCCTTGTAGCGGCCGACGTGGTCGTCTTCGTCTTTGCCGAACTCGGCGGCTCCGAGCGCGGCGTAGTACTGCGCGTTGTCGGGCACGATGATCAGATCGGCCGGGTCGCGGCCGCCGGGGCCAAAGCCCTCGGGCAGCTCGACGTTACGCTCGGCCCAGATCGGCGGGATGTTGGCCTTCCACGCCTCGACCATCCCGCGGATGTACGTGTTGGGTCCCCCCAGCAACATCACCCACGGCATCAGCGTGTGCCCGCGGGTGAGCACCGACAGGTTCTGCTGAATGATCGACTCGAACAGCGAGGCCATCAGCTCATCGGCCGGCACGCCCATCTTCTGCAGTGAGTTGATGTCGGTCTCGGCGAACACGCCGCACTTGCCGGCGACCGGGTGCAGTCGCACGCCGGTATGGCCGGCGTTGCACAGATCGGCGGGCGGCAGCTTGAGCTTGGCGTTGATCTTGTCGATGACCGCACCGGTGCCACCGGCACACTTGTCGTTCATCGACGGGATCTTCTTCTTGCGACCGCTGTCCTTGTCGGCCTTGAAGACGATGATCTTCGCGTCCTGGCCGCCGAGCTCGATCACCGAGTTGACCTCGGGATGCTGCTTCTCGACCGCGAGCGAGACCGCGTTGACCTCTTGCACGAACTTCGCACCGATGTAGCGGCCGACGTTGCCGCCACCCGAACCCGTCATGAACACCCGCGAGTTGGTCGGGTTGATGCCGGTGTCCCGCTCCATGTCGAGCAGCATCTCGAGCGACTTCTCGGGCTGCTTGCTGTCGTGCCGGCGATAGTCCTTCCAGACGATCTCATCGGTGGCGATGTCGACGACGACCGCCTTTACCGTGGTGGAGCCGAGGTCGAAGCCGATACGGAAGTTGCGGTCGCTCATGGGTGGTCCTCGTGGGGCTGGGTCCGAGCGATGACACAAGCGTCAGTGACACGAGTGTCAGTCAATCGGACCTGGCGGTTTTGGCATGCTAGGGCGGGGTGGGCAAGGTTTTTCACCGGGGCGCGGGGTGGAGGGTCGGCGCTGGACGCGCGTGAGGCTGGTGTTTCGGGGGTTTGCGGGGACTGGCGTGCTAGGGTCG
>CANLQR010000260.1 GCA_947492135.1 Deltaproteobacteria bacterium
CCAAGCTCGGTACGGCGTAGCGCGGCACCATCGAGGCGTTCGTGTCGCCGGTTCCGGTCGACGCGCCGTTTGGCGGGCGCCCTTGACCCTCGCTGGGTCAAGCAACGGTTTCACGCCTCGCCAGCATAAGATCTCCTTGCTTGGCATGATCGCGCATGCGGATGTACGCCCGGTCGCGATGCGGGTCGCTCCTCGTGCCGCATCAACCTCTTTGGGTTGCCAAGCGGCGGAGCTTGAACGCACCCGCGGTGACGAGTTCTTGACCGGCGGTCACGCCCTCGAGCACGGCCACGTAGTCTCCGCGGCGCCCGCCGAGGCGGACGAACTGCTGGCGCGCCACCATCACCGGCTCGCCACCGGGGCCGTCGGCGCCCCCGTCCGCGGCAGGCTCGACGATGAACACCGAGTCGCCATAGGTCGCGTACACGATCGCCGTGGCCGGAACCGCGACGACCTGGACGTCCTCCGAGCGGAGCACCGCGACGCTCACGAACATGCCTGGCTGGAAGTCATCAGCGGCGTTGGTCATCGTCGCGCGGAGCTTGAGGGTGCGCGTGGTCGGGTCGATCTTGGGCTCGATCGCCACGATCTCGCCGTCGCCGAGGAACTCCGGTCGGCCGGTCACGGTGACGCGGACCTTCATGCCGCGCGCGACCTGCTGTTGCTGCGGGAGATCGAAGTCGACGTAGACCCCCTCGACCGACTCGAGTGTGGTGAGGGTGGTGCCGGGGTTGAGGTATTGCCCGAGATCGACCTCGCGAATGCCGAGCCGGCCCGCGAACGGAGCGCGGATGGTCTTGCGCGCGATCTGGGCCTTGAGCACCTCGACCTCCGCAGTCGCCGACTCCCACGCCGATTCGTCGGCGTCGATCTGTGCCTGCGAGGTCGCACCTGAGGCCGCCAACGCGCGCGCCCGCTTCGCAGTGCTCGACGCCAGGTTGCGGCGGACCTGGGCTGAGGACAGCTGAGCCTTCTCGACCCTGGCGTCGAGCTGCAGCAGGACCGCGCCCTTGTCGACCGTCGCACCCGACTCGAACTGGATCGCGGTGACTACGCCGGCGACCTCGGTGCTGATCGCCACGCCCTTGCTCGAGGCGATCGTACCCACGGTGGAAACGCTGGCCTCCCAGCGCTGCTCTCCGGCGATGGCGGTGCTCACGGCCTCGGGCGGCGGACCCGACTCGGCCATCGCCTCGCCCATGTTGATCAGCGAGGAGATCTGCGCGTACTTGACGTAGACCAGCCCGGCGATCACGGCAGCCAGGCCGAAGAAGGTGAGGAAGTAGCGCATGAGCCCGCGCGGCTCTTAGCAAATCGTCGCCCATGGTCGAGGGGTTACCTCGCGATGGGCCCCGCGACCGGGTCGTCGAGGCGCTCTGACTGATCGGGTAGGCCGCATCGAGCGGTCCGCGCGCGTGGATGCGGCTTGATCGGTTGGAGGGGGTGATTCGTGAGAAGCGCGACGCGATGATGCGCAGTGACGCGATGGGCGCGTTCGCGCCGCTCTTCGAGCTCGTTGCCGCTCCCTCGATCGCGACGCTGCTCGAGCGGCTGCCGTAGGCCGCCTCGTCGCGGGATCGGGCGGCTGTGTCAGCGCAGAAGCGAGTTGCCGCTCGCATCGAGGACGCCGCGGTAGATCTCGGCCACCGCGATCGGTGTCGATGACGTCGGTAGCGTGAAAGAATCGCCATCGCCGTATACCTCGGGTTCCGCTGCCCAGCTCCGATCCGCCGCACGGCGGTAGATCTCCACACGTCGACGGTCCTGACTCGCGACGACGTACGCCTTTAGCGTCGTCAGTGACTGGAAGTCGATGCGCTTGTCGCCTTGATCGTCTCCCTCGCTGCTGGGGGACAGCACCTCGAGCACGACCACCGGGTTCAGCGTTGCCTGGCCGTCGTGCGGCGGGTGGTCGGGCTTGCCACAGATGATCGAGCCATCGCTGTATCGACCGCGGCCGGTGGCCGCGATCCAGAAGCGTTGATCCGAAGTGAAGTAGCGGCAGGTGTCGGGGAGACCAAGAGCGAACAGCATCGCGAAGCGACCGGCAATCGCGTTGTGCTCGTCGGATCCACCGGCCATCGCGACGATCACACCGTCAATCAGCTCGAAGCGGTGCTCGCTCGCGCGCTCGACGGCGAGGTACTCTTGGTAGCTCGCGCGGTGCGGCAGCCGAAGCGTTGCCTTCATTGCGCGCTCATCTTAGCGAGGTTCGTCCGTCACCGCACGCGAACGACGACGAGCACCCCCTGCTTCGCCGGTGGCGCCGACATTGGGGACGCACGGGAGCGGGGCGGTGCGAGGGCCCGGCGGTCCTGATGCCGCCGAAGGTGGCCGCGACTGATCCTCTACCGGACCGGGAACTGCCGCACGCGCCTCACCGTCCGGCTCGAGGGCACAGTCCGGCTGACCCAGGCCGAGCTCGCCGACCTCTACCCGACCACCCCGGCAAACATCATCCGCCCGATCGCGGCGATCTACGACGAACGGCAGCCCGACGAGGCCTCGACCGGTAAGCCCTACCGACAAGTTCACCACGACGGCGCTGGGCAGTTCCGACGGAACCTCGAACCCTACCGCCTCCCCGTGCTCGTCGCCGTCGGCTTCCGCGTCCCCTCCCGCCGCGGCACCCAGTTCCGCCGCGGCACGATCGACTGGCCTCGCGACCTTCCCGCCGCCCCCGCCTCCTCGGAGGTCGCGTGACCCGCAGCAAGATGCCCCCCACCGCCGCTCTCGTCCGTTCGTCAGCAGCCGAGTACCTCACCTTCGTCGCCGCCAGCGGCAAGGGCGGCATCGACGCGGTGTACGCCGACGAGAACGTGTGGCTCAGCCAGAGCGCAAGCTGTTTCGCGAGCGCGGCGTTCATAATTGGCCGACGCTCGACGTGGTGGCGTTGCGCAGCGGATTGGTTGGCGACTGGACGCCATGCGCAGCGCGAGCGATGGCGCATCTGCTGCAGCAAGGTACCGGACGCGAAGCCGAGAAGACGTCCCAAGAGGTTGGTCGTCTCCCGTACTCGCGGTCGAGCTTCGAGCGGGTCGGCCATGAGGTCGGCAAGCTCTATCTCGAGCACCGCGCTGAAGTCGATCGACAACTCACCATGGCCATGGACGTCCCCGACGACGCGCGTAGCGTCAGCATCGCGTTGGACCGTGTCGCTGTCCCGATGGAGGAGATCGAGATCGACGGCGACATCGACGGCAAAGATCGTCCAACACGCGTCTGGCACATGGCACACGTCGGCACCGTCACGCTGCACGACGGCAACGGCTGGGCCATCTCGACGATTCGCTACGCCTGCATGCCTGGTGGCGACATCGACGAGCTCGATGGCGCGCTTCAAGGCGATCTGGTCCATCTGCTGACCCGTCGCAGAGGACTGCACGTGGTGACGCTCGGTGATGGCGCCGCGGAGATCCGCAGTCGACTCGACTGCATCGTCGATGGCGTCTCGAAGCGTGCGTGGGACATCGTCGACTACTGGCACGTCGCCGAGAGACTCGCCGCCGCCGCCCAAGTCTTCGCCAAGGGCAACGAGCGTGAGCAGATCGTCTCTCGCTGGAAAGGATGGCTGCTCAATCTCGACGATGCACCGATGCGAATCCACGACGAACTCTGCGCGTACGCCGGCCACAAGGTCGTCGACGATGCGCTCACATACCTCGACAACCATGGCCACCAGATGGACTACGCCGCAGCGAGACGCAAGGGCCTACCGATCGGCAGCGGCAACGTCGAGGCCAGCTGCAAGTCCGTCGTCCGAATGCGAATGGTCCGCGGCGGCGCCAGATGGAAGCACGAACCCGGTGACCGCGTCCTGCATCTACGCGCGCTCGCACAGAGTGACCGCTGGGACGACGGCATCGCTGCAACCCTACGCCCGCTCCAACGCACCGTCCGCGAGGCATCGTGACATGGGATCAGATGGAGAACCACACCCGAATGCGCGGCCGTCCGGAGCAGCTTCGGGACTTCGCAGAAGCGCCGAATCTCGGCGGTTGTGCGCGTCGCCGTGTTAGGAGCTATTGACCCCCGCGGCGGCAAGTCCCCGAACCTTGCCGGAACTGACCGTCTTGTAGTCGGCCGACAAGCCGCTCACGGCGCGGCGCGAACCTCCGGGGTCCGAGCTCCGGAAACGCTGTGGCGCCGAGGGGCCGGCCGGACTCTCGGAAGCCGCCCGGCAGTAGTGCTACGAGATCGGGCGAAAACGGGCTGGAGACTGAGCGAACTGCCGAAGCGAGACCCCTCCGACTGCAAGGTGGCTGGCGCCGGGAGTGAAGCGGTGGGCACGGTCAGCCGACTCTAAACCGGTCGCCTCGTGAGTGATGATCGCACCGGCTTTCGTTGCCTTCTTCAGATCGGCGGCGACCTTCAACCAGGCGCGGCTCCCTCTCATGGCGCTCAGGTGGCATTCCTCGAGCCCTCGGGGCGTCATTCTGCCGATATTGAGAACGAGCGCGCCCGGGTTCGCTTCAAGAAGGGCGCCGTTGCCCGCCGCGTTGCATTCCGGCGGACTCTCCGTGAACACGATGCGCCTCACGAGCGGCGAAGAAACGACACTCTCGACCTGCCGCGCGTCAAATGCCCGAGCGGAGAACGGCTGGTACTCCACCGCGATGGCGTGAGCACGAACGAGGGTGAGCCACCGCCAGACGAAGCCGGCGACTTCTTCAACAAGCGCGTGAAACTGGATCGAGAGCGAAGTCATGATTCAGGGCTCGTACGGCACAAAGTCCGTGGGAACGCCACCAGGGCCGTTGAGGTCCTCAAGTGCGTCGATCTCCCGCGGGACCGGCGCTCCATCGGCGCGCACCCGCCCAATATTTCGTCCACGTACCTCACCCTCCTGGGTTTCGTACAAGATGTCGGGCCGACGGCCGGACTTCTTTCCTCCCGGCGTCTTGATGAGGCGTTCCTTCTCGCGGCCACCCCCGGCAATGATTGTGTTCCCTTCGGCTTCGAGCGCATCGGCCTCCGCACGAATGGTGGCGTTGTGCGGCGCGTTCGGGTCGGTCTTCGGCCCGCGCTTGGCACCCCCACACCCCGCCCCCGCCTGCGGGCTGAGCCCCAGCGGATCACTCGCGACCCCCGGATCCCCAACATACCCATACACCCGAAGCCCCGCGCGCAGCCCCAGCGGATCCCGCGAGATGTACTGCCCCGCATCCGCGTCATAGTACCGCATCCGGTTGTAGTGCAGCCCGGTCTCCTCGTCCCGGTACTGCCCTGCAAACCGCCACGGACACAGCGCCGCGTCGCCGTCGATCGTCGCGCGGCCGCGGCTGTCCAGCACCAGCTGTGCGCGTACCTGACCGCGATCATCGAGCACCTCCAGCGGCGCGCCCACTTGATCCGTCACGATCGCGTGCCCGCCGGCCGCGCTGAGACGAGCCATCGGCGCGTAACTCCCGGGCGCAAACAACCACGTGATCACCTCGCCGACGGCGTCGTCGGCGACCACGGCACCCGCACCCGCACCCGCTCCCGCTCCCCCTCCCGCTCCCGCCCCCGCCGCTCGCAGCCGCGCCAGCAGCCCCGGAAATCCCTTCGCCGCGATCCCAAGCTGCTGATCCCACCGCGCGCGCGCATCCGGCTCGGGCAGCACCCGCCACAACTCCTCGCGCATCACCGCCAGCGCCCGCTCGCGCGTGCCCGTCGATCGGCCGCAACCCTGCAGGCGTTCTCATCCGGTAACGTCGACAGCGACTCGGCCAAGAAACTGCGACGCGAGACTCACCGTGATTTCGACATCCACCCCCTCACGATGGACGCAACTCACCGACTCCCCGGTAGATGCATCTATCACCTCGTAGTCGAGGTGCCCGTTCTCCCAGACAGTCAGCCCGCCAAGACGCTGTTCTGTGTCGATCTGGAGCGTGACGGACGCTGGAGCCCTGCCCACTGGCGACCGTGTCACTTGCCAGAACACGGTATCGAGGCCCAGCGACCGCGCCAGGCCATCGAAACGTTCGCAGATCGAGTCGATGTCACTTGCTCGCAGTGACTTCAATGCTTGTGGCATCAGGCATCTCCAACTCTTCGCCTTTTCGCCTCGCTAGACGACCCCGCGGCGAGTCGGGGCCGGAAATGATCCCCCAACCATCGCGGCCACCGGGAGCCACGCGATCTGCAGAGACGTCGAACTCCGCAAACACACTGCCGTCGGGCGCGGCGAGGAAAGCGACGGGATCCGCCGGCGTCGTGACATGGGTGATCCCGCCGGCGGACGCCTGGACTTTCCCGGTCGCTTCCATCGCTGCCAACTCAGCCTTGGACATCCAGCGACCGACGCGGGTTGATTCGGTTCCCCCGCACCCGCCCCCCGCCTGCGGTGACAGCCCCAGCGGATCGCTCGCGACCCCCGGATCTCCAACATACCCATACACCCGCAGCCCCGCGCGCAGCCCCAGCGGATCCCGCGAGATGTACTGCCCAGCATCCGCGTCATAGTACCGCATCCGGTTGTAGTGCAGCCCGGTCTCCTCGTCCCGGTACTGCCCTGCAAACCGCCACGGACACAGCGCCGCGTCGCCGTCGATCGTCGCGCGACCGCGGCTGTCCAGCACCAGCTGTGCGCGTACCTGACCGCGATCATCGAGCACCACCAGCGGCGCGCCCACTTGATCCGTCACGATCGCGTGCCCGCCGGCCGCGCTGAGACGAGCCATCGGCGCGTAACTCCCGGGCGCAAACAACCACGTGATCACCTCGCCGACGGCGTCGTCGGCGACCACGGCACCCGCGTCCGCACCCGCGCCCGCGTCCGCACCCGCACCCGCGCCCGCCGCCCGCAGCCGCGCGACCAGCCCCGGAAATCCCTTCGCCGCGATCCCAAGCTGCTGCTCCCACCGCAACCGCGCCTGGGGCTCGGGCAGCACCCGCCACAACTCCTCGCGCATCACCGCCAGCGCCCGCTCGCGCGCCTCCTCTCCAGGCACCGCACGCGGCCGCACTGCTTCCACCTTCTCGCACCACTCGTGCAGCACCACCTGCCCGTCCCACACGAAGCTCGTCTGCACGCCGGCCGCGTTCTTCCTCAGCCTCCGACCCAGCGCGTCGTACCCAAACTCCACCGCCGTACCGTCCGCGCGATCCACTTGCGCCAGTCGACCCGCATCGTTCCAGTGGTAGCGCCACACCTCGCCGCTCGGATCCACCCGCGTGGCCAGTCGACCCTCGCCGTCGTGCGTGTACGTCGTCGTACCGCCGGCGCCACGCCGCCACTGCAGCTCTCCGCCAGCACCGTACGCGCGATCACTCCGCGCCGGCGTCTCGAAGACCCGGCCCAGGTCGTCCGGCCATCGGCCCTCCACCGTCGACTCGCCGATCCGCGTGGCCACCAGCATGCCGCGACCATCGTGCTCGAACGCCTGCACGCCACCGCCATGCTCCTCGATCGACAGTAATCGATCGGCAGCACCCCACGCGTACGTCCGTAGTCGATGCGCTCGCTCGCCGGTCGCCACCTGATGCTGCGTCGGCCGCCCCTGCGCGTCGCGCCACCACGTCGAGCGCACACCGCCAGGCAGCACCCGCTCGATCTCGTCGCCCAACACATCACGGCCGAAGCTCGCCTCCCACGGCGCCATCGCCCCCGCGGACGCGACCCGGAGCACGTCACCCATCGCGTCGCGGCCCAGGGTCACCTGCGCCCCAAGACTCGAGGACACGCCGATCCTCAGGCCTTGGTGATCGTACTTGCGCTCGACCACCACCTGCTCACGATCGATGTGACCCGTGTCGCCGCGCGTGGTCGTCTCCTTGACGATCCGACCGAGCTCATCCCGATCGAGCACGACCAACGCGTCGTCGTTGCCGGCCGACACCAATCGACCGGCACGGTCATAGCCAAACCGCTCGGTCCCGCCGCGTGGGTACACCGTCTCGAGCAGCGCCCCGGCAGCGTCGTACACGTGCTTGACGATCACCTCGCCAGGCCGGTGCTCGGCCACCACACGACCGCCCGCATCGCGTTCGAAGCGCGTGACGAGCTCGCCGATCCCCCGCTCCACGATGACCCGACCGACCCCGTCGCGCTCGAAGCAATGCTCCTGGCCGCGCTCGTCGACCACGGCCGTCACACGACCCTCGCTGTCGTGACGCCACCGCGCCGTCCCGCCGGCGATCGTCCGCGACGCCAGCCAGCCCATGCCGGCGTAGCCCAGCGCAACGTCGCGCAACCGATCCCTCGCCCGCACCACCCGGCCCTCGCCGTCGCGCGCAACCTCGCGGACGTTGCCATCGGGCTCCTCGATCCGCACCACCCTCCCCGCCGCGTCGTACTGCCGCCGCTGGGTGTTGCCCTTGGCGTCGCTGATCGCGACCACTCGCCCCATCGCGTCGTACGACCGCTTGCTGACCTGCCCATCGGCGCCGGTCACCGCCACCAGGTTCTGCGCAGCATCCCACGCGAGCTGGGTGCGGTGCCCCGTCGCATCGATCACCGCCACCACCACGCCGCCTTCCCACACGAATGTCGTGGTGTGCCCCAGTGGATCCACGCGCGCGACCACCCGACCGAGACTGTCGTAGCGCCACGCCCACGTCGCACCGACCGCATCCACCAACTCGACGGCTCGATCCTTCGCGTCGTAGCGGATCTTCGTCACCCGCGGACCGGCGTCGGTCTTGGGCTCGACGATCATGATCCGGTTGCCGCGCTCGTCGTAGTGATATCGCGTCGCCGCCCCCAGCTCGTCGATCTCCGCCGCCAACCATGTGGTCGGCTCGTACTCGCGCGCGACCTTGGTCCCGTCGGCCTGGACGATCTCGGTGACCATCCCGAGCCCGTCCATCTGGTAGCGCGTGACCTCGCCCAGCGAGTTGGTCACGATCGTCGCCAAACCACGGCGGTCGTAGTCGATCACATGATCGTAGATGCCGCCATCGCCCCACGTTCGTACGCATCGCGCATAGCGGTCGCGACCGTCGTACAAAAAGTGGAATGAGAGCCCCTCGCGATCGCGCTCGCGCACGAGCAGGTGATCGTCGTACTCGAACCGCCACGACTTGCCGCAGGCGTCGAAGACCTCGATCAGGTCTCCGGCATCGTCATAGCGATACTCCGCGTGCTGCCGCAGACCGCGACCGTCGGGCGCGGGCGCCCAAAGCCGGCGCAGACGCCCTGCGTTGTCGTTCTCCAGCTCGAGGGTGCGACCCGCACTGTCGACGATGCGCACCAGTCGAGCACGTTCGTCGTAGTGCAGCGCAGTCACCTGCCCCGCCGCGCTACGGATCCCCACCAAGCGCGAAAGCCCGCGATCGCGCCCCTGGCTGGACTCGCCGACGATCGGCGCGAACACCCGGACAGATCCATCGGGGTCCTCCACCTCCCAAACCAACTCACCCTTGCTCACCAGCGTGCAGCGATCGACGGGGTGCCACACCCGATCACCCTTGCGCATCACCCCATCGCCAAGCCCAGCGGTGCGAAATTCCAGCTCACGGCCATCCCCGCCTTGCAGGACCACACAGCCGCGCTCGATCCAGATCCGCTGGTCGTAGGCATGCGACCAGCCGTAGCCCAGCGGTCCCGACCGCTCGCACCAGTTGCTGTCGTAATCGCGTTCGAGTCGCAGCGGGATCGGCCCGGGCAACTCGAGGTCCACGGCCGACGTGCTCACCGTCCCGCTGGCCACGTTCACCGGGTGTCCGGTGAAGAAGCACGCGCTCTTGTGCGCGAGTCGGCGCGCGCGCCCCCAGTTGTCGGGCAGCACCGCATCGACGAGGCCGTGGAGCTTCTTTGCGGTCCACGTGTTACGCAGCGCTCGCATCCCGAGCATGCCCGCGGCGGCGCCAAAGTCGATCGCCGGCGGTCCACCGATCATCGTCACCGCCGGACCCCCCGAGGTGGCCACCACCGCCGCAGTCGGCAACCGCACCGGCTCGGAGCACGACATCGCGATGTCGCCGGCCCGCACCGCATTGCTGCCGCGTACGAGCACGGTCTTGGAACCCACGAGCAGCTCGGCGTCGCTGGGCGTGATCCCTTTGACGAAGGCCGTGCCGGGCGGGATGAAGATGTGCTTGACCGGCATGCTTGCCGCGTCACCGGTCACCGTCGACATCCGGCCGCCGATCAACACCGGACCACCGGAGTCCACGGGCTGGCCCGTCGCCATCGCGACCAGGGCACCGGTGACCTCGCCGACGATGTAGCCCACCGGATCGAACACCACACTGCAGTGCGGATGAGGAAACGGCGTCGGCGTCGGGACCGGGGTCGGCACGATCTCGAGATGCAGATCGACCCCGACCACGATGTCGAGCCAGGTACTCGCGATCGACATCAGCCTCGGTCCTCGCGATCGGAGAGCAGCGGCGGCGGGACCGGTGCGCCCTGCGACACCACCGCGCGACCGCCGAGCGCGGCGAGCTCGTCGCGCGAAAGAATCCGACTGGCGTCTTCACCCAAGGAGTGGTCGACCGCGTGCTGCAACGACTCGATCTCGTCGCGCGTCCAGCTGCGCGAGCCCTGCACGGGCGGCGTCGGATCGCTCGCGACCCCGCGCAGGTGCAGGCGCGCGATCTGATCGAGCGTCAGCATTCCGGTGCCTTCGTCGAACGGCACGAACGCGGGTTGTGACGCCGTGGGCACGATTGCGACCGCGGC
>CANLQR010000261.1 GCA_947492135.1 Deltaproteobacteria bacterium
GTGACGCGGGTCTGGAGTTCTGAGCATGGCGCATTCGCGACGAGAATCCGATAACCGGCGTGGCAACCAGGACGAGGGCGAGGCGAACAGCGACCTCGTCGATCGCGTTGTCTTCATCAACCGCGTGGCCAAGGTCGTCAAGGGCGGCCGCAACTTCTCGTTCACTGCAGTGGTTGTCGTCGGCGACGAGCACGGCAAGGTGGGGATGGGTTACGGCAAGGCGCGCGAGGTCCCGGAGGCCATCCGCAAGGCCACCGACTACGCGCGTCGGAGCCTGTTCGAGGTCCCGCTGACGGGCACGACGATCCCGCACGACGTCATCGGCCACCACGGCGCCGGCCAGGTTCTGCTCCGTCCGGCCAGCGCCGGCACCGGCGTGATCGCCGGAGGTCCGGTTCGCGCGGTGGTGGAATGCGCGGGCATCCACGACGTGCTGTCCAAGTGCATCGGCAGCAACAATCCCCTCAACGTCATCCACGCGACGATGGCGGCGCTGCGGCAGCTTCGCAGCCCCGAGCAGGTCGCGCTAAAGCGGGGCATTCACGTGTCCGCGTTCGCGGAAGGGTAGGCCACCAGATGGCACTTCGACTCAAGGTCACGCTGGTCCGTAGCCCCATCGATCGCGCGGAGACGCAGAAGCGAACGGTCAAGGGCTTGGGCCTCAACAAGCTCAACAGCAGCGCGGTTCATCCCGACAACGAGAGCATCCGCGGGATGATCCGCAAGATTCAGCACCTCGTCGCTGTCGAGCCGGCTGATTAGGGAGATTCGCACCATGGGAACGACACTCCATACGCTCAAGCCGCCCGTAGGCGCGCGTCGCAAGATGAAGCGCGTTGGCCGAGGCCCTGGCTCCGGCAAGGGCAAGACCTCGGGACGCGGCATGAAGGGCCAGATGGCGCGGCGTCAGCCGAAGCGTCCGAGCTTCGAGGGCGGCCAGAACCCGATCCATCGTCGCGTGCCCAAGCGCGGCTTCGTTAACATTTTTCGCGTCGAGTACCACGGCGTGAACGTAGCGTTGCTCGCGGGGCAGTACGCCGTTGGCGAAGAGGTCTCGCTCGAGTCGTTGCACGCCAAGGGGCTCGTCCCCAAGCGGGCCAAGCGGGTCAAGCTGCTCGGCACGGGGGATGTCTCGACGGCGCTGACCGTTCGGTTGCATGCGTGCAGCGAGGCGGCCAAAGGCAAGGTCGAGGCAGCGGGCGGCAGCGTCGAGATCGTCGAGGCTTGAGTCCGGCCAACGCTGGCGTGCAAACGCTGGTCTCGTCAGAAGCAGTGCCGGGTTCCGTGAGGGGCCCGGCATTTGTCGTTTCATGGGTGGATGGTTTGGGACCGGCGCGCTCGCCCGGCGGCACCCTACTGCACCTGCGCTGTCGTGCGCACCGCGAGGCAGGTGAGCCGAGCGCTGCGCCAGTCGTAGTGATACTCGCGGTTCGACGCGAGCAACTTGCCGCAGTAGCGGACGAATCGCTCGGTCGACATGGTCTCGACGGCGACCCCGCGTGTACCCGTGGTGTCGAACACCGTCAGACCGTCGGGCCCACCCAGTGTGATCATCAGGTGGTGATGAAACCTCTGGTTCGCACGAGTGCGAGCGGTGTGCGACACCGAGCACAGGTGGGTGGCGCCCGGCTGGGCGAGTCGCTGCTGCGCCAGTGGGTCGTCGGGTGACAACTCGACGAGTGCTCGGCCTCGCTCGAGCTGCGGGTCGGTGAGTGTCGCGGCGATGTTGGCGATCGCCAGCCAACCGAAGTCATGCTCAGCGTCGCAACGGCTCGGCGCGCCGACGATCGCGAACGTATCGGCGTCGCAGCGGTCGAGCTCGGCGACGCCCAGCCGCGGGGCCAGGAGCAGCCGCACCCCCTCGAGGAATCCACCCGCGCAGCCGAGATCGTAGCGCTCGGTGGACTGCGACACCGACTTGGCCGAGGTTCTCGTGACGAACCCCGGGGCAGCGGGATCGAGGTCGACGAACCCGCCACGATCCCAGTCCGAGGCGCTCGGCCAGCGATAGGGCGCCATCGTTTCGCCGAGGGACTCGAGGATCGCGATGGCCGGCGCGCGACGCTCGAGTGCCTCCGCCAACGAGGCACCCACGCTCGGATAGTAGGCAAGCGACGGGTAGCGGTCGGCCAGCATTGCGGTGACGGCGGCCGGGCGATCGCCGGGGGTCGTCGCGTGCGGTGGCGCGTGCTCGTGCTCCAGCGGCAAGTCCACGCCGGTTTGCGCAGACGGCCGCAGCGGCTCTGGCCCGCACGCCGACAGCACCACGGCCACCGCCCCACGCCCTATCCACGGGTTCATGCGCCGAGCACAGGGTACAGCGGCCATCCGGGGTTTTGGGGCCTGCATCTACCGCCGGGCGTGGAGCACGCGGTCGGCCGCCGACCAGGGCCCGAGGCTCCGCCCGCGGACCGCCGGGAGTCAGATGCAGCCGCGGCCGGCCTAAGGTATGTTCGCCGCCCCGCGGGGGCTGCTTCCCGGGTTGTTCGCCGCCATGAGCGTCATCGTCAACATCTTCAAGTTGCCTGAGCTGCGCAAGCGGCTGGGCTTCACGCTGGCGATGCTGGCAGTCTACCGCCTCGGAGTCTACATCGCGGTGCCCGGCGTCGACCGCCGGGTGATGTCAGACATCGTCAACCAGGACCAAGGTGGTTTCCTCGACTACTTCAGCATGTTCTCGGGCGGTGCCCTCGAACAGCTGTCGGTGTTCGCGCTCGGCATCATGCCGTACATCAGCGCGAGCATCATCATGCAGCTCATGACGGTGGTCGTGCCGCGGCTCGAGCAGCTCAGCAAAGAGGGCGAGACCGGACGGCGGAAGATCAATCAGTACAGCCGCTATGGCACCGTCGGCCTGGCCTTCGTGCAGGGCTATTTCATGGCCAGCTGGCTGGAGTCGCAAAACACGACCGGTCAGCAGCTGGTGATCGAACCGGGTCTCGGGTTCGAGGTCATGACCGTGTTGACGCTGACCGGCGGTACCGTCTTCTTGATGTGGCTCGGTGAACAGATCACCGAGCGCGGGATCGGTAACGGGATCTCGATCATCATTTTCGCCGGCATCATCGCGAACCTCCCGCTGGCCATCTATCAGCTCATCCAGAAGACGCAGGACGACCCGGACAACTTCGGGCCCATGACTCTGGCGGTGCTGTTTGCGATGGCGATCGCTGTGATCGCGTTCGTGATCGTCATGGAGCGTGGCCAGCGTCGGGTCCAGGTGCAGTACGCCAAGCGGGTCGTGGGTCGCCGGATGTTCGGGGGCAATGCGAACTACCTGCCGCTGCGGATCAACTCGGCGGGTGTCATCCCCCCGATCTTCGCGTCGTCGATCCTGATGTTCCCCAACCAGATCGCCGGCATGACCCAAAACGAGTGGCTGCAGAAGCTCTCGGGCGCCCTGCGCTATGACGGGTGGCTGTACATCACGGTCTACGTCGGACTGATCGTGTTCTTCTGCTACTTCTACACGGCGATTCAGTTCAACCCGACCGACGTCGCAGACAGCCTCAAGAAGCAAAATGCTTCGGTTCCGGGGATTCGCCCTGGCAAGCGTACTGCCGAGTACATCGACTTCGTACTCAGTCGCCTGACGTTCGTCGGCGCTTGGTACATCTCGGCGGTGTGCATCTTGCCGCAGTTTCTCCAGAGCAAGTTCGATGTGCCGTTCTACTACGGTGGGACCTCACTGCTGATCGTGGTGGGCGTCGCGCTCGACACCGCGCAGCAGATCGAAAGCCACCTGGTGACGCGCTCGTACGAGGGATTTGCGGGGCCCAAGGGTCCGCGAATCCGCGGCCGCCGTGGCTGAGCCGACTTGCGGTGATGCGCGCCTCGACAGGTGACGGCCGCCACGCGCCCGGGTAGTCTCGGACGCGATGAACGAGCGCAAGGCACTCATCC
Source organism: Deltaproteobacteria bacterium (assembly GCA_947492135.1). Lineage (GTDB taxonomy): Bacteria > Myxococcota_A > Polyangia > Nannocystales > Nannocystaceae > Xiheibacterium. Next base: position 3,904 of record CANLQR010000261.1, read on the forward strand.
TCATCGGCGCGCCGGGCTCAGGCAAGGGCACACAGGCCAAGCGACTCAAGGACCAGTTCGGTCTGGCTCACATCAGCACCGGTGATCTCCTGCGCGCCGCAGTGGCGGCCGGTACCGAGCTCGGTCGCAAGGCCAAAGGCTTCATGGACGAAGGTGGGCTGGTGCCCGACTCGCTGGTGATCGACCTGCTCAAGCTCGCACTGGATGGTGCGGACGCTGCCCAGGGGTTCATTCTCGACGGATTTCCGCGGACACTCCCGCAGGCCGAATCCCTCGATGCGGTCGTGCAGATCGACAAGGTCATCGACATCCAGGTGCCGTTCTCGCTCATCGAGGAGCGCATCACGGGTCGTCGCATGTCCCCGTCGGGTCATGTCTACCACGTGAAGTACAACCCCCCGAAGCGAGAGGGGGTGTGCGACGTGACCGGCGAGGCCCTCTATCAGCGCAGCGACGACACCGCGGAGAAGGTGCTCTCACGGCTCTCGAAGTTCGAGGCCGAAACCCGTCCGGTCATCGCACGCTATCAGTCCAAAGGCATCGTGGTCGCGGTGGACGGCGTCGGTGATCCTGACGACGTGTACACCCGCATCCTCGCGGTGCTGTAGCGATCTCACGGCTCGCCCTAACCGCTACAGCCGAAGGCGCCAAACGTCCGGGCTCAGGCGACCAAGTCGTCCGAGGCATCCGACCGCTCGAAGCCAACCTTCTCTAGCGCGCGCCGTAGGGTCGACAGCGCGCCTTCCTGGAGTTGTCGAATCCGCTCGCGGGACAGCGAGTAGGCCTCTCCGACCTCGCGCAGCGTGAGTGCCTCGTCACCGCCAAGGCCGAAGCGCTTGCGCAAGATGTCGAGTTGGGCGGGCTTGAGCTCGCCGAGCGCGCGCAGCAGCTCGTCCTGCAATCGTCCCTGATGCATCAGGCTCGCGCTATCGATAGAAGCGTCGGCCAGCGCAATCGTGGTGCGAGGCCGCCCGTCGTCGGCGTCGTCGGGCAGCGGAACGCCCTGGTCGCGCAACACTCGATCGAGTCTCTCCACCTTGTCCAACGGCACGCCGGCCACGGTGGCTAGCTCCGCGGTGTCAGGGCTGCGTTGATGATTCTTCTCGAACTCTCGCTTCGACTTGGCGAGCTTGAGCTGCAGCTCGATCACGTGAACCGGCAGGCGAACGGTGCGGCCGGTATCCGAAAGCGCCCGGCTGATCGCGTGACGAATCCACCACGCACCGTAGGTGGAGAAACGAAAGCCCCGACGCGGGTCGAAACGGTCTACCGCGGTCATCAGTCCCAGGTTGCCATCTTGGATCAAGTCGGCGAGCGACAACCGACCGTTGGCGGCATACCGCCGAGCCATCGTCACCACCAGGCGAAGGTTCGCAGCTGTGAACTCTCCTCGCGCGCGCGCCCACGCCGAACGACTCGCGCTCAGCTGCGCGCTGTGGTGTCGCAGCCTGTCGCGCCGCGGTCGGCGGGCGACGTTGAGGCACGATGGCTCTTCTCCGCTGGCGAGCGCGTGAACATCTGCCGCGATTCGATCGGCGAGCTCGCAGCTCGGATCGGCGTCTACGAGCGCGTCGAGCATGGACTCGAAGGACGCATCGCCCTCGCCGCCGCGCGGCGCATCGGGGACCCAGCGGACCTCCGCCGGCATACGCCCTTCCAAAAGCGGGCCCACGACCTCGAAGATCGCGGACTCGAGCCCGCGGACCAACAACAGCCTGCGCCAGTATTGCAGCTTGAGTGCGCGCAGCTGCAACGCGGCGGTGGTCTCGCGCTCACCTTTGAGAAGCTCTACCGAGTCGAGCTCGTCGAGGTACTTCGACAGGCAGGGGTCGCGATGGTGGGAGGTGACGGCCCGGCGCGTAGCCGGTCGCGTGGACTCAGGAGTCGCGGTTTGCATCGCTTCGTTCCTCGACACCCAGGATGAGGCTTTGTACAAGGTATGTCAACTCCAATCTACGAAGATTAGACACCGATCCAGATCGCGCCTGATCGAGCGACCGGCCTATAATGATGAAACCGGGCCAAGACTCCGCCGCGAACGACGCAATCCCTTGTCACCTCACGGGGATTTCTCATCGGCACGAGGTCGCACGGGGGCTATGGACTTCCCCGGGCCACGCACCTACACTCCGCGCTCCTCGGGGTCGGGGGGACGCCGCCCGAATGTCAGAGCACGACGGCCAACTGCTCGACGCGACCGTGCTCGCCGAACTCCCTCAACGACTTTTCCGTCTCTCGCTCGCCGACGACACCACGATCATCGCGGGCCTCTCCACCGAAGCAAAACGCCTAGGACTCCCCATCAACGTCGGTATGCGCGTGACTGTTCGTCGCGCTCGACTCGACCCCGCCCGAGGCACCATCTTCGGGCCGCAGTGTTCCCATCCACTCGACCCCGCGTCGAATCCCCGCCAGCCCTCCTAAGCCCAAAGCACCGAATCGAAGTCAGGCCATGAAAGTCCGAGCCAGCGTCAAGAAGATCTGTGAGAAGTGCAAGGTGATCCGCCGCAAGGGTGTCGTGCGGATCATCTGCGAGAACCCCAAGCACAAGCAGAGGCAGGGCTAGACCATGGCACGCATCGCTGGCGTCGATCTTCCGCGAAACAAGCGGATCGAGATCGCTCTCACGTACATCTACGGTGTCGGTCGCGTGACCGCGTCGCAGATCCTCGACAAGTCGGGCGTCGGTCCTTCGGTGCGAACCGACGATCTGACCGAAGAACAAGTCAGTGCCATTCGCCACGTCATCGAGACGGTGTACAAGGTCGAGGGCGACCTCCGCCGCGACGTGCAGATGAGCATCAAGCGACTGATGGATCTCGGCTGCTATCGCGGCCTCCGTCACCGGCGTGGCTTGCCAGTTCGTGGTCAGCGGACGCACACCAACGCGCGCACACGCAAGGGCCCCAAGCGCGCAACCATCACGCAGAAGAAGCGAGTCTAGTCCATGGCGAGCACAGCACCGCAGAAGTCCCAGAAAAAGCGGGTCAAGAAGAACATCTCGACCGGGATCGTGCATATCCGGTCGACGTTCAACAACACGGTCGTCACCGTGACCGACGTCAACGGCAACGCGCTGTCGTGGGCCTCGGCCGGCGTGCGCGGCTTCAAAGGCTCGCGCAAGTCGACGCCGTTTGCCGCCCAGCTCGCGGCCGATGACGCCGCGCGCAAGGCTGCCGACCATGGCGTTCACACGGTGTCGATCCGCATCAGCGGCCCTGGCGCTGGTCGTGAGTCGGCGCTGCGTGGCATTCAGTCCGCCGGCCTGCGCGTCACGTCCATCAAGGACGTCACCCCGATTCCCCACAACGGATGTCGCCCACCGAAGCGTCGGAGGGTGTGAAGAACCATGGCTCGTTATACCGGACCCGTCTGTCGTCTCTGCCGTCGTGAAGACGTGCAGCTCTTTCTCAAGGGCGATCGCTGCTTCTCGCAGAAGTGCGCCTACGAGCGCCGCCCTTACCCCGCTGGCCAGCACGGCCAAGGGCGCAAGAAGCGGCCCTCGGACTACGGCCAGCAGCTTCGAGAGAAGCAGAAGGTCAAGCGCATGTACGGCCTGCTGGAAAAGCAGTTCCGTGGCTACTACTACCGAGCTGCCCGCATGAAGGGCGTCACCGGCGAGAACCTACTGAGCTTGCTCGAGCGCAGGCTCGACAACGTGGTGCTGCGTTGCGGCTTCGGCAGCAGCCATGCCGAGGCCCGGCAGCTCGCTCGGCACGGTCACTTCTTGGTCAACGGGAAAAAGATCAACATCCCGAGCTACCTCGTGAAGACCGGCGATCTCGTCGAAGTCCGCGAGGGCAGCAAGACCATCGCGAAGATTGTCGAGGCACTCGGCAAGGTCGACCGCACCGCTCGCGCGTCCTGGATCGAACTCGACAAGGACACCATGCGCGGCAAGATCACGGCGCTCCCGGCTCGAGCCGACGTAGCGGCCGACATCGACGAGCAGCTCATCGTCGAGCTCTACAGCAAGTAAGTCTTTCGACTCGCTTCTTCTACGAAGGGTCACGGCATAGCCCCATGCAGGATACGAACACCATCGCCCGTAACTGGCGCGACCTGATCCGACCGAAGAAGCTCGAGGTCGAGACCGAGAGCTTGACCGACAACTACGGCAAGTTCACGTGCGAGCCGCTCGAGCGTGGCTACGGCATCACGCTAGGCAACAGCCTGCGGCGCGTGTTGTTGTCGTCGCTGCAAGGCGCAGCGATCACCACCGTTCGCATCGAGGGTGCACTCCACGAGTTCACCACGATCGAGGGTGTGGTCGAGGACGTCACGGACATCATCCTCAACATCAAGGCGCTGCGTCTCCACATGGACGACTCGACGCCCCGGACCCTGACGATCGACAAACAGGGGATCGGCGAGGTCAGTGCCTCGGACATCCAGTGTCCGACCGGGGTGACCGTGCTCGAGGGTGCCCAGCACCTCGCGACGCTGTCCAAGGGTGGCCATCTGCGGATGGAGCTCACCTGCGAGATGGGGCGCGGGTACGCGACCGCCGATCAGAACAAGACCGAGGGCATGCCGGTCGGCGTGATTCCGATCGACAGTCTGTTCTCGCCCATCCAGAAGGTGAACTATCGCGTCACCAACGCTCGCGTCGGTCAGCGCACCGACTACGACCGTCTGGTGCTCGAGGTCTGGACCGATGGCTCGGTTCGCCCCGACGATGCGGTCGCCTTCGCGGCGAAGATCCTGAAGGAGCAGCTTTCGATCTTCATCAACCGCGAAGAAATCGAAGAGGCTGCCACCGCGGAGCCCACCGAGGAAGACAAGCTCAACGAGTACCTGTGGCGCTCGGTCGATGAGCTCGAGCTTTCGGTCCGCTCGGCGAACTGCCTGCAGAACGCCAACATCCACTACATCGGCGACTTGGTGCAGAAGACCGAAGCCGAGATGCTCAAGACCAAGAACTTCGGTCGCAAGTCCCTCAAAGAGATCAAAGAGATTCTCTCGCAGATGGGACTTTCGCTCGGAATGAAGATTCCCAACTGGCAGGGCCCGCCGCCCGTCCGTGAAGAGAGCTGATCCATGCGCCATCGCGACGCAGGCCGTAAACTCGGCCGCAATAGCACCCATCGCAACGCCATGTTTCGCAACATGGTGACCTCGTTGCTCGACCACGGACGCATCAAGACGACCGAGCCCAAAGCCAAGGAGCTGCGGCGGTTCGTCGAGCGGACCATTACTCGGGGCATTTCGGTGCACGAGCTCGTGGGCAAGCCGGTCGAGACCCGTACCAAGGAGGAGCAGGCCCTGGTCGTTCATGCGTATCGCATGGCCGCTCGAATGGTCCGCACCCGCGGTACGCTCAACAAGCTGTTCACCGAGATCGCGACGCGCTTCAAGGACCGCCACGGCGGCTACACGCGCATCGTCAAGATCGCTCCGCGTGCCGGCGACGGCGCACCGATGGCGATCATCGAGTTCGTCTGACGCGCGCCCCGGCGGGTCACAGACGCAGCCTCGTGGGCTGACAGCAAAGAGGTCGCTTCCCCCTGGGGAAAGTGGCCTCTTTGACGTGGTTTGCGCCGGTGGGGGCCACCTTGGCGCTCGCGGGGGGCATTGGCGGTCGAGGCCGACCTGCCTCTCGAGTCCTTTGTGGCGCGGTTTCGTGGTTTTCTTGGACGACCGGGCGGGTGTGCCTACGGTCGGGGCATGGCAATCGTCGCGGCCTCGCAGGCCGTTGTCCTCGTGGAGCTCGGGCTCGTGCTGGCGGCCCTCGCCGGGGTGCTGGCGTGGCTGGGCCGCCGCGCGCGAACCGTGGATCCCGGGGTGCTTCGCACGATCCGGCTGTCACCGCAGCATGTCGTTCACGTCGTCGTGATCGAGGATCGACGCCTGCTGTTGGGCGCCGGTCCGGGTTCGGCACCCACACTGATTTGCGATCTCACCGAGAAACCTCGCGGCGCACGGGACACCGGCGTCCGCGCTGATCCGGCGCGCCCGGCCCCGCCCACGGCGGCTAGTGCTCGGCCACGCGGCGGCTGGGAGAACGGTGGCTGAGCCGGGCTGGTCCTGGGCCGCGATCGCACTGCTCGCGGTTCTGCCCGTGCTGCTCACCGCGGCGACCGCGTTTGCGAAGTCATCGGTGCTCCTGGGTGCGGTTCGCATCGGTCTCGGTGCCGAGGCTCTGCTTTCGGCGCCGGTCATCTTCGCGCTGGCGATCGTGCTGACCACTGTCGTGATGGCACCGACCGCCGGTGCGGTGCTCGGTGAGATCGACGCCAACGGGGGAGTCGACGCGCTTGCCACCGCATCGCCGGCGTCGTGGTGGGAGATGGTGGAACCCTGGCGCGCCTTCTTGCAGCGCCACGCCGATCCTGGCGAGCTCGAGTTCTTCGCCCAGATGCAGGAGCGACCGACCGGGGATCCGCTGGTCGTCGTACCGGCGTTTCTGATCACCGAGCTTCGTGAGGCGTTGACGATGGCGGTCGTGGTGCTGGTTCCGCTGGTCGTCGTCGACCTCCTGGTGGCCCAGACCACGGTGTTGCTCGGCATGACCCAGCTGCAGGTCCAGGTCGTGTCTGTACCACTCAAGCTGCTGCTGTTCCTCGCGATCGATGGCTGGAACGTCGTCATCGGTGGGCTCGTGGCGGGGTATCGATGAGCACGCCGCTGGAGGTCGTTCACGCAGGATTCGCGCTGGTCCTCGAGATCGCGATGCCGATGCTCGCAGC
>CANLQR010000262.1 GCA_947492135.1 Deltaproteobacteria bacterium
CGCACACACGGTGCCCAGCGGGACGGTGTCGCTGCGATCACCGACCGCGCGCATCAGGAAATCGAGCCCGCGTCCGATGCGATCGTCTTCGGCCCGCAATCCGGTCGCGGCGAGTCGCTCGAGCACGGCCGCGGTCAGGCGCACGTGAACGCCATCGTCGGGGCGGCCGTACGCGAGGAGATCGGCGTCGGTCCACGGCAGTCGCTGCATCAGCACGTCGGCCTCGCCGCGTTCAAAGCGGGCGAACGCACCTGAACCCTCCTGCATCGCCAGCATGACTGCGTTGGCACGCCGAGCGGCCGCCCACGCGGGTCCGGCGGCGGGATCGTCGGGTGCGAGCGTCGCCAACGCGTCGAGCACCGCAATGGTGGCCTCGAGATCCAGGTGCGCAGTGGCGCCCGGTTCGATCGGCCAGCCACCAGCCGGCGCGTCGGCGCGTCCCTGCCACGGTCCAGGTTCTTGGAGTTGCGCACGGAGCATCGGCGCGACGTCGCGGTCCTCGAGCCCGGTCGCCAACAACGCCGCGGTGATCGACAACGGTGCGGCGCTCGAGCCTTGGGCGATGCATATCTGGTCGGTCGTGGACGCGACGCGTCCGCGGGCCTGGCGAAGGTAGTCGAGTCCCCGGCGGATGCGTGGGTCGTCGGTGCGCGCTCCCATGACCCTCAACGCGATGAGCGACAGCAGCGTTGGTCGCGTGGAGAACCACCCACCGTGCTCTTGCTGGAGGGCATCGAGCCACCCGAGTGCGCGGCGCTGCGCGAGCTTGGGCAGCGGACCCCGCGGGAGCTTGCGCGACAGTTTCACCGCGCGATCGAAGGCCTGAAGCAGGTCTCCGGCGAGGCCCGGCCGCGTCAGGCGCGGTGCCACGAGGGTCTCGCCTTGTCGGCGCAGCAACAGCTCCGACGCGTCGGCAAGATGCAATCGCGCGGGCGCACGCGCGATCAGGAGATACGGCGTCAGTACGCCACGCGCCCACGGTGAGAACCTCGCGGGCGACACTGGGAACTGCGCGGGCAAAAGGAACAGCTCGCTGGGGATGGCCGGCAGCCACGACCACGAGATGTGACCGGCCATCGCGAGCCACAGGCGAACCTCGAAGTTCGCCCGCTGCGCGCCACCCAGCGCATGAACCACGCGAACCGCCTTGACCATGCCGTCACTGCGACGGTCGTCGCCGGCCTGCGCCAGCGCCCAGAAAGCGAGTGCGGTGAGCGACAGGTCGGGCCGGCCGAGCACGTCGAGCCACGCGCCAGACGCATCTTGACTGGCGCGAACCCACGCGAGCATTGCGTCCCGCTCGGCGGCAGCGAGATCGAACAGCAAGCGGTCTGCGAGCAGGACCTCGCACGTGAGGCCGACGTCGGGGATCTCGATGAGCCAACGGGAACCCGGCGGCGCCGCGCTCGGACCGGTCGCCGCGCTCTCGCGACTCCGTTCGCGCCACAGCCCGAGTCGACCATCGAGCTGCGTCAAGGCTCGATCCAGGGCGCTATCGCGGGTCTGCAAGCCGACGCTGCGTCTGGGAGTCGTTGCAGCCTTGGCGACCGGGGGAACGGCGTGGAGCATGATGCAGCAGCTTCTGCGCGAGATCCGCAGCGCCGGACCCTAACACGGGAGGTACGGCGCGAGGCGCCGCAGTGGACCGAAGGTGTGATCCCCGTCACAGCTCGCAAAACCCGCCCGGACCGGCTACGGGAGACCGTTCTGAGGCCGCGATCGGGCCTGCACAGCGGCCTTGGAGCCACGGTTGGCTCGCTTGTGGAGGGGCGCACCCGGTTCTGCGAGACTTCGCAGACGATGAGTTCGTTTCGCCTACTGCTCGCCCCGGCTCTTGTCATCCCTCTATCGGGTTGCCCTGAGGATGAAGAGATTCTCACCCACGGCTACGTGAAGCTCGAGATGCGTCGCGGCGAGTCGCAAGCGACCAACCCGTTCGTGGGAACGGCCTCGGTGATCGCGACGATGGACTACGACGACTGCCTCAAAGGTTTCTACGACGCCAACCCCAGCCTCACGCAGGATGGTCCCGAGGGCGCCAAGGTGTTCGGGACCCGCGAAGACGGCGGGGAGGGCTGGGCCGATCGATTGTGCGAGGACGGCCAGGAGTCGAGCCAGGCCAGTTGCACGATCACCGAGCTCGAGCAGCAGCTCGAGAAGGTCAAGCAGCTCACCATCACGTACAACATCACCGACGAACTCGAGAATCACGTCTTGCTGTTCGGACCGCTGCCCACCAAGGCGACCGCGAAGTGCGCCGACCCGATCGTGAAGGTGTCGGCGAATGGCGCGATCAAGGGCCGCAACGGCGACGGTGACACGGTCTGGGAAACCGAGTCGTTCAGTCCGAACGCGGCCGTGACCGGTCAGGGCGGCGAGATCGTGGTCAAGGCGTCGCGTGTGGAGTGATCCTCAGCCGTGAGCTTCGGGCGACACGCGTCGAGGTTGTTGGCGTTCATCGTCCTTTGCGGCTGCGAGAAGCCGCTGGTGCCCACCGAACAGGAGCTGCCGGCTCCGACCCTGCCACCTCCGCCGGCATGCCAGCCCGTGCCGACGGGTGATGTCGTAGCCCAGTGGACGGGTCCTGATCGTTGTCCGTTGATCGTGCTCGCCGTCGCGAACACGCTGCAGCTGCGCAGTCTGGGTCTGACCTCCGAGCTGGCGGCGGTCGGAACTGCGCCCGAGTGCCGGGTTGCGAGCTGTCGCTACGAAGGTGTCAACACCGAGCTGGGTCCGATGCTGATCGCAACCGAGCCCGCGGCCCCGAGCGAAGTGCCCGCCGCGGTCTTCCTGGGCGTGGTTGCCGGGGCGCAGCTGGTGTTCATCGATCTTTGGGCTGGCGCGGGGCCGTCAGTGCAGGAGGATTCGACCGCGGTCGGGCCCGCCCAGGCCCTCGCGCCGCAGCGCTGCGGGGCACAGTTGGGTCTGTTTGCCCAGCCGCGCGTACCAGGCATCGCGCCGTTGCAGATCCCGCCCGCACTCGCCCAGCGCGAAGGTGTCATGACCCTCGATCGCGATGGTGGAACCCTTCGTCCGGGCCGTATCCCCGGATGTCGACCGCTCGACGTCCCGCTTCCGTGACGCTGCCGACCCCGTGCGAACTAGCTCGGGACGAAGCACGCGCCGATGGATTCGCTCCCGGGTGCGGGCGAGTCGAACAACGGCACGCACGTGGACGGGCTCTCGCATTCGCCGTTGAGCACATCGCATACCGTGGAGCAGCAGTTGTCGGAGGAGCATGAGGGCACCAGCCCGCCGGGCAGACACACGAAGCCCTCGCCGCAGCCCGCATCTTCTTGCGTTGTGCAGGGTTCGCCCTGTCCGCCGACATCGTCGGGTCGCGCAAAGCTACACGCGAACTGATCGTTGAGTCGCCTGCACTGCAGCGGCGCTGCACAGCCGCCCTCGAAAGGCGAACACTCCGCGGCGCAGTAGGGGATCCCATGCTCGAGCTCGGGCAAACACACCGCGTTGTCACAATCCCCGGAGTCCAGGCACAACGGCACACACAACCCTTGGTCGTTCTCGTCATCGAGACACGCGTAGCCGGCGGGGCAGCCATCCGTACCCGTCTCCAGCGCGCTCTCGCAGTCGCCCAGCGGCTCGAGCGAGATGTCGTCGGCGACGCAGGTGTAGTTCACATCGCCGGCCTGCAGCACCACGGTGCACTTTTCATCCGGGTTGCACCCGGTCTGTGCGATCGGATCGCAGTCGAACGTCACCGAACCGCCGGTCTCGGGGTCGGTGCCCTCGTCTGACTCGTCGCTCGCCGAGCTCCCCTCGGACTCGCCACTGGTCGAGCCGGTGGTATCGCCGGGTGTCGGACCTTCGTCGCTGGACTCGACATCGAGCCGCTGACAGCCAAGTGCGAGCAACAGCAACAACGAGGAGCCGCGAGTGCGTGACGAAGCCATGGACGGTAAGGCTAGCGCGACGGTCGTGGTAGGGCCACGGCTCGGAGTCCATGATGGCACCCGCGCTGGCGGGTGGAACAACGCGGCCAACGGGGGAGGCTTACAGGTCACGAGGTCGAGCTGTGGGCTGCAACCGCGCTGTTGCGGCGGCACAGGCGTCGATCAGGCGTCGGGTGTGGCCGAGCACCGCGGTGACATCGGCATGCGCGTGGGCGCCCAGCGTGACCAGCGGCGCGGCCGTTATCGGCGTGGCCAAGATCCCCGACGCGAGGGCGACAGCGTCGATCGCCAGCGGGCCGTGCTCGCCCGCGGCGATCCGCTGGAGGTGCTCGACGTAGGAACGACCCCAGATCACCGCGACATTCGGGGCGTCGGGCGCGCTGGTGCGGCCCCACGCCACCAGAACCCCGTTGAGCGCCATCCCGGCGGCGCGCCGGCAGTGGGCGAGCGCGGTACGTCGGCGCGCGACGTTCTCGTTCGCGGCTGTCCACTCGATCTCCGCCGCCGCGGCCCACCCGGCGGCATCGAGCCGCCAAAGCCAATGCCCGGGATCGATCACAGGCTCGTGCTACCGCTCGAGCTGCCGGTGCTCGAGCTGGTGGACCCGCTGGTCGAGGTCGGACCACCGGTCGAGGTCGAACCACCGGTCGAGCTCGAACCACCCGTCGCGCTCGTCGAGGTGGACGGGTCATCCGGTGCGCTGGTCGTACTCTCGTCGGTCGGCACGCCGGGCTCGAAGTCACGCTTGCCGCCGACGTCGTGATACTCGGGCGCCGCGGTCTCGTCGAGGGCGCCGCCCATGTCCTGGACGCCTTGCTCGACGCAGCGACCCGGATCCTCGCCCGGCGCGGCGTCGATGCAGGCGTTGAGCTCCACGCCGTTCTGCGCACACACCAGCCCGCCACGGCACTCGTCCGGGCACAGGCAGTAGTCGCCAGCGCCGGGCCGGCACGCGACAAACCCCAGCGCAGCACCTACAACGATGGCGATACGGCTCAGCATCTAGTCCAGCGGCTTGTACTCGACACGGACCACTTCGAGCTCGCGGGCGCCCTTGGGCAGATTCAGCGTGGCAGAGTCGCCCGCGACCTTGCCGATCAGCGCGCGAATGATGGGCGAGCGGATCGAGAGGCGGCCGCGGTCCGCGTCGGCTTCGTCCTCGCCGACGATCGCGTAGACCGTCTCCTCGTCGGTCTCGACGTCGAGGACCGTGACGGTGGCGCCAAACGCGATACGGTCGGTCTTCATCGACGCCGGATCGATGACCTCGGCGTGGGCGATGCGGTACTCGAGAAAACGAAGCCGGCCCTCGAGGGTGCCCTGGCGCTCTTTGGCCGCGTGGTACTCGGCATTTTCACGCAGGTCACCGTGCTCGCGGGCAACCTCGATTTCGCGGACGTTGTCCGGGCGGTCGACTTCCTTGATGCGCCTGAGTTCCAGGCGCATGTTCTCGAGCCCTGCGGGCGTCATGGGGAAGGTGTCCTCGGCCATGGGTCGGTCACGATACCAGGAACGAGCCCGGCCGCAGCAGCCCGAAGCTACCTATTCGTCCAGGCGGCCACGCGTGCGTCGGTGCGGACGGCCTCGTAGAGCCGGCTAAGCCCCGTGAACTCGACGAAGGCCGTCCGCGATACATGGTCAATCCCGCCGTCGATGATCGACCGCATGATGATGAAGAGCTTGATGTCGGCGACCGAAAGCGCCGCCCCGCCGAAGAACGGGCCGGCCTCGGAGCTCGCCTCGAGCTGGCGCTCGATCGCGGCGGCCCACGTCTTGAGGTAGCCGGCCGCGAACTCCTCGCGAGCGATGCGTTTGAGCTCGGGATCGGCGATGCGTCCGCTGGGGTTGAGCTGCGCTCGGAAGTCCTCGACGGCGCACATCACGGCTTCGTGATGCGCGGCTTCCCACGGGTCAGTGGGCAGCAGACCGTGGGCGCGACCGACGAAGGACAAGATCGCGTTGGACTGAGCCAGCGCGCCTTTGCCTGCAACCGTCAGGATCGGCAGCCCACCATACGGCGAGGTCGGCTTGAGGGTCGCCCAGGCGTCGCGGACGATCCGCTCGTCCTCGAAGGCAGCGCCGGACACGTGCAGCGCGATCCGACACTCCTCGCCGCGGCTGCCTGGGAAGTCGAAGTATGTGAGCGTGTAGTTCGCCATGGTGGCCTGGTCTCTTGCGATTCCCGCGACCGATCAACGGTAGCCGGAGCGGATCGCGGGCGCATTGTCTGGCGTGAAACCGGGTCGTCGGTGAAGCTCTTGGAGTGACAGGGGCGTCGTATTGCGTCCGGATCGCAAGTGGACGATCGCTTCGGCGGCAGCCAGCGCGCCCGAGACCGTGGTGAAGTACGGCACGCGCAACAGCAGCGCGGTGCGTCGCGTGGTGAAGCTCGCGGCGCGATTCTCGGCGGTGTCGGAGGTGTTCACGACCATCGCGATCTCGCCATTGAGCAACGCATCCACGATGTGGGGGCGGCCCTCGGTGACCTTGTTCATCACCGTACACTCGATGTTGGCCGCGCGCAGCGTGGCAGCGGTGCCTCGCGTCGCCACGATCTGCAGGCCCTGGTCGCAGAATCGACGCGCAGCATCGACCACGTCCTTCTTGTCTTCATCGACGACGCTGATGAACACTCGCCCGGCCGTGGGCAGTGTGGTGCCTTCCGCCATCATGGCCGCGGCGAACGCACTGCCAAAGTCGGCACCAATACCCATGACCTCGCCGGTGCTGCGCATCTCGGGGCCCAAGATCGTGTCCACGTTCGAGAACTTCCGAAACGGGAACACCGGGATCTTCACCGAGACGTGGTCAGGCACCAGCTCGCGGGCGCCCAGGCTGGCCAAGGTCTCGCCTGCGGCAACCCGTGCTGCGATCTTGGCGAACTGGATGCCCGTCGCCTTGCACACGAATGGCACCGTCCGCGAGCCCCGAGGGTTGACCTCGAGCACGTAGAGTCGTCGGCCGCGCAGCGCGAACTGAACATTCATCAGCCCGATCACGCCGAGCTCGCGACCAAGCATCCGGGTGATCTGGCGGATCACGTCGAGCGTGTCCCGCGAGACGTTGACGGGCGGCAGCGAGCAGCAGGAGTCGCCCGAGTGCACCCCAGCCTCCTCGATGTGCTCCATGATTCCGGCCACGACGACGTCGGTGCCATCGGCCACGGCATCGACGTCGAACTCGGTCGCGTCGCGGAGAAACTCATCGATGAGCACCGGGTGATCGGGCGAGGCCCGTACCGCGTGGCGCATATAGTGATCGAGCTGGGCGTCGGAGCCGACGATCTCCATCGCCCGTCCGCCAAGCACGTAGCTCGGCCGTACGAGCACCGGATAGCCGATCTGATGAGCGACCGTGAAGGCTTCGTCGGCCGAGCGCGCGACGCCCCAGCGCGGGCACATCACCCCGAGCCGCGCGAGCAGCTGGCCGAACCGCTCACGATCCTCTGCGAGGTCGATGGCCTCGGCTGGGGTCCCGAGCAGCCGGTAGCCCGCAGCCTCGATCGACTGCGCGAGCTTGAGCGGGGTTTGCCCGCCAAACTGGACCAGCACGCCGACAATCGTGCCCGAGCGCGACTCGGCGTCGAGCACCTCGAGCACGTGCTCGCGCGTCAGCGGCTCGAAGTACAACCGATCGGAGGTGTCGTAGTCGGTCGACACGGTCTCTGGGTTGCAGTTGATCATGATCGTCTCGTAGCCGGCCTCGCGCAGCGCGAAGCAGGCATGGACGCAGCAGTAGTCGAACTCGATGCCTTGCCCGATGCGGTTGGGGCCACCGCCGAGGATCACCACCTTGCGCCGACTCGACACGTCGGCCTCGTCCTCTTCTTCGTAGGTCGAGTACATGTAGGGCGTACCCGACTCGAACTCGGCGGCGCAGGTGTCGATGCGCTTGTAGACCGGGCGCAGCTTGGCCTGGAGGCGGCGCGTCCTCACAGCCTCTTCCGAGACACTGATCAGCTGGGCAATCCGCCGATCGGAGAGGCCATTGCGCTTGGCCCACCGCAGCACCGCGGGACCTGGGACGGTGCCGCGACGGCTGCGGCCGATCGTCGCCTCGCATTCGAGGACCACGCGAATGTGGTTCAGAAACCACGGGTCGATGTTCGTCCGCTCGTGGATGGTCTCCAGTGGGATCCCCCGACGGAAAGCCGCGCCGACGTGCCACAGCCGCTTGGGCTGCGGGCGGCCGAGCATCGCGATCAGCTCGGCGTCGGTGCAGTCCGGCTCGAGGTCGAAGCCATAGGTGCCCTCCTCCATCGAGCAGATCGCCTTGCCCAGCGACTCCCGGAAGGTGCGGCCGATCGCCATCACCTCACCGACCGACTTCATCTGGATGGTCAGGGTGTCATCGGCGTTGGCGAACTTCTCGAACGCGAAACGCGGGATCTTGGTGACGACGTAGTCGATCGAGGGCTCGAAGCTCGCGGGTGTGACCCGCGTGATGTCGTTCTTGAGCTCATCGAGCGTGTAGCCGACGGCCAGCTTGGCGGCGAACTTGGCGATCGGAAACCCGGTCGCCTTGGACGCCAGTGCCGACGAGCGCGACACGCGGGGGTTCATCTCGATCACGATCTCGCGACCGGTGCGGGGATTGACGGCAAACTGAATGTTGCAGCCGCCAGTGGTCACGCCGATCTTGCGCACGATCATCGCGGCGTGGTCGCGCATGCGCTGGTACTCTTTGTCGGTCAGCGTCTGGGCTGGTGCCACGGTGATGCTGTCGCCGGTGTGCACGCCCATCGGGTCGAGGTTCTCGATCGAACAGATGACCACGAAGTTGTCGGCGCTGTCGCGCATGACCTCGAGTTCGTACTCTTTCCAGCCGAGTACGGACTCCTCGAGGAGGAACTCACCATCCAAGCTCTCGCCGAGGGCAAACTGAACGTGGGACTCGAACTCATCGCGGTTGTACGCCACGGCTGCGCCCGAGCCGCCCATCGTGAAGCTCGGGCGGATGATCACGGGGAAGCCCAGTTCGTCGACGGACGCGCGAGCGTCTGCGAGCGACCGACAGTAGAATGAGCGCGGCACGTCGAGGCCGAGCTCGAGCATCGCCTGCTTGAACTGCTCGCGATCCTCGGCGCGCGCGATGACGTCCACCGCGGCGCCGATCAGCTCGACCCCGTACTTGGCGAGAATGCCTTGCCGCGACGCCGCGACCGCCAGATTGAGCGCGGTCTGGCCGCCGACGGTCGGCAAGATCGCGTCGATCTTGATCGACGCGAGGATCTGTTCGAGAACCTCGGGGACCAACGGCGCGACGAAGGTGTGCGCCGCGATCTCCGGATCGGTCATGATGGTCGCGGGGTTGGAGTTGAGAAGCGCGACTTCATAGCCGTCTTCCACCAACGCCTTGACCGCTTGGGTGCCCGAGTAGTCGAACTCGCAGGCCTGTCCGATCACGATCGGGCCTGAACCGAGCACCAAGATGCGTTTGATATCGTCGCGGCGAGGCATCTACGGGCTGCACGGTGCCCCACTCGCTGACCTTTGCGCAACCCGAACCCGGCCCTTGGACTGCCGCGGCTTGGGCGCGGCGTCGCTAGCGGCGAACGACCTTGCCACGCTGCAGCAGATGCTCGTTGCCGAGATTCTTGATCACGATATCCTGCGCCTCGGACACGTCCCAGCCCAGTCCAGCCAACCCATCGAGAATGCGAGTGCGCAATCGAACGGAGTCCTCGTCCGGGTTACCCAGGCGCGCAAGCAAGGTTGGCTTGGCGCTCTCGTCCGCGATGTCGATCAACTGCTCGCAGCAGAAGAACCGCGTGCCCTCGTCGGGATCGTCCACGTAGCGCACGAGGATGCCGACGACCCGCGGGTCGTCGATCTCGGCGAGGTGGGTCAGGACCTGTAGCTTGGTCTTGGGGTCGCGCACGTACTCGGGCGGGTGCACTGCGAGCATGGCTTCGAGCACATCCCACTCTTGTGGGCCATTGGCGACGTCCTCGAGGATGCGCAGCGCCCAGGCCACGTTGTCCGACTCGAGACAGAACTGGCGCAGTGCGGGCAGAACCTTGACGCCGAGCGCGGCGAGCTCTCGGTAGGCCCAGCCCTTCTCTTCCTCGTCTTCGATGCTCTTGGTCGCGATGGCGGTGAATCGCTTCATCAGCCCGACCAGGGCCTCGTCCGAACCGTCATCGAGCAGCTGCTGCATCGCGTGGTAGCGATCGGCAGACTGCGTGTACGGATTGGTGATCATCTTGACGTGCTTGTCGAGCCGCGACTTCGCCCGTCCACTCGTCGAGAAGAGATCCTTGAGACCCACGGTTTCGCTCGGCCTTCTACAAAGGCTGGCCTTCTTAGCCCAGGCAGGTCGCGCGTTCAAGACAGGCCGGCCCCAGGGTCGTGGACAGGGTGTGGCTAGGCATCCGCGCTGCGGGTCGAGCCCGTGTCAGCGGCGCGCGACGCCGCGGGCTAGCCCATTGTGGTGGTCGTGGCCGATGAACTCTCACCGGTCGCGCTGCTGTCGCCCGTCGCGCTGCTGTCGCCCGTCGCGCTGCTGTCGCCCGTCGCGCTGCTGTCGCCCGTCGCGCTGCTGTCCGTGGCCGGGCCATCCGTCGCGGTCGCGGTCGCGGTCGCGGTCGCGGTCGCGGTCGCGGTCGCGGTCGCGGTCGCGGTCGCGGTCGCGGTCGCGGTCGTAGTTGGTCCGGAGGTGGTCGT
>CANLQR010000263.1 GCA_947492135.1 Deltaproteobacteria bacterium
GGGCCGACGGCCTCGAGATCCCGACCACGGTCCGCTACACGATCCGCCGCGGCGGTTCGCTGAAGAACGTCGCCAACCTGTTCAAGATCTTCCACCACGAAATCCTCGAGCTCAATCCCGGCATCGGCATCGAGCAAGAGCTACCCCCCAACTCCCGCGTGGTCGTGTACTCGCACAAGGCCGGCGAGAAGAGCGAGTCGATCGGGTACCCCAGTGATGGCTCGCTTGCGGGCGCGGTCCCGATGGTCGAGGGGCCGGGCCGGCGCGTGCTGGCAATCGGGTGGAAGACGTGGGGCAAGGACACGTCGATCGCCATGCTCGACGCCGTGCTCGACCGCTGGGCGGCGCGCGGCGCTTCGGTTCAGCCGATATTGGTCGGCAACATCGCCAACCGCACCGGTGGCCGCCTCGAGCCCCACAGCACCCACCAGTCGGGGCGCGACGTCGACCTCGGCTACCCGCAAAAGCTCGCCGCGGGCGCCGAGCTCAACTGGCAAGAGATGAACGCGGCAAACCTCGATGCTGCCGAGAACTGGGCGCTGTTGTTCTTGCTCGGCGAGACTGGCGCGGTCGAAGAAATCTACGTCGACCGCGAGATCCAGAAGCTGCTGTACGACTACGCGATTCGGACCGAGCTGCTGTCGAAGTCGGCGCTGGCCAAGTGGATGGAGTACCCACGGCCCACCGGCACACCGGGCACGCTGCTCACGCACGTCGCGGGACATACCGATCACCTGCATGTGCGGTGGCTATGCGCCCAGGGCGACTCGCGCTGCCGAACCCGGTGAACGCAAACCCGGCGACGAGGCGCTACACTCCGCCGGTGGTGAGACGCTCACTCGCAGCGTTGCTCCTGGCGTTGGGCTGCACCGCCGACACCCAAGGCGACGAACAGGCCTGGGCGGTCGACACCAGCAGCGACACCAGCGGCCCCGCAGCAACCACCGAGAGTTCGACGACTGGAAGTTCGGGCGAAGCCCCGTTCACCTCGTCGTCCGCTGGCGAGTCCGAGACCGGCGACGCGACGACCGGTGGTGATCCTCCCGCGGCGACCACCACGCGCTATCCCAGCGACCGCACCCACTCGCCGATGACGGCGGCCGTGGCCGCAAACCTCGAACAGATCGGCGAACGCGGGCCCGGCTTGGCCGACGACGTCTTCATGAAGGTCGGCGCATCGAGCGACGTCAGCGCGTCCAACCTCCACTGCTTTGCCACCGACGACGTCGACCTCGGCGTGCACGTGGAGCTCACCGAGACCCTCGAGCTCTTCCGCGCGGGCGATGCGGCCGGGACCTCGCCCTTCGATCGAGAGAGCCTCGCCACCGAGGCCGGGCGCAGCGCATCGTGGGTGATCGCAGGTGAGCCTTCGCCGCTGCAGCTCGAGATCGACGCGGTTTCGCCGAGCCTGGCGTTCGTTCACTTTGGCACCAACGACATGGAACAGGGCGTCGACCCCGGCGCGGCGCTGCCGGGTTTTTTCGTGGCCATGTCGGCGCTACTCGACGGCGCACAGCAGCAAGGCATCGTGCCCATCGTCGTCGGGCTGACGCGACGCGGCGACGATCCGGCCGCCGATCGATGGATCGCCACGTACAATGCGGTGCTGCGCGCGATGGCCCAGCAACGCCAGGTGCCGTTCGTCGATGCCTGGTGGGCGATCGATCCGCTGCCGGGCCATGGTCTGGGTCCGGATGGCCTGCACCTGGAGTCCTACGCGGGCGGCTCCTGCGACTTCTCCGAGCTCGGCCTGCAGCATGGCTACAATCTCCGCAACCTGATCCAGCTCGAGGCGCTCGCGCGGACCGAGGCCGCAGCCGCCGGGGATCCGCCTGACGACGACGTGTTGCCGCCGGTGCTCGGAGACGGCTCGGCCCAGCAGCCGTGGCTGATCGACGGGCTGCCGTTCTTGCACGACGCCGACACCGCCAATGGCATCGCCCAGCTCGATCTCTACGACTGCTCGAGCAGCGACGAGAGTGGGCCTGAGCTGACGTATTCGCTGGAGCTGGCAGCCGACACTGCGCTACGCATCATCGCGCTCGACGGCGAGGGCGTCGATGTCGACGTCCACGTGCTTGCGGGATCAGGTCCCGAGAGCTGCGTGGCGAGGGACGACGGCATCATCGCGGACACGTTCGCGGCGGGGACCTGGCGGATCGTGATCGATAGCTGGTCGGATGGCGCGGTGGACTACGCTGGCCGGTTTGTCCTGGCGGTGGTTCCGTGTGACGCCGAGGATCCAGGGTGCGGGTCGTGAGGTCGTCGGCGAGTCACGTGTGAGACGGGCCAGAGCCGCCACGCTACGGCACCACGGCGAATTCGATGCGCGACGCGTGCCCACGCGAGCGATGCACGCGATGCGTCGCCCGCACGAACGCCGACTCGGGCGCAAGCAGCGGGTTTTTCGTCCACGACTGGGGATTGCGGTCGACCAGCGGAAACCACGTGCTCTGGACCTGGACCATGATTCGGTGGCCCTTGCGAAACGTGTGCAGGACGTCCTGCAGCGGCACCACGACCTCGTTGGGTCGACCACGCTCGAGCGGTCGACCGCGTTCGTAGCCCTTGCGATAGCGCGCTCGAAACACCTCGCTGCGCACCATCTGCTGGAATCCGCCCATGTCGATCGCCTTGCGATCCGCGGTCCGCGGACACGCGTAGGCCGGCGCCTTGTCGGCCGGCAGCAACGGTTGGGTCTCGCCCTCGGGCCACACATCGATGAGCTTCACCACCACATCGGCATCCGCCGCGGTGCTCGAGAGCCAGACATGCGCCGAGATCGGCCCCGCGATGGTGACGTCGCGCTCGAGCACGGCGCCGCTGTAGGTCAGCACGTCGGGCCGCCGTGACGCGAAGCGCTGATCCTCGACCATGTACTCCGTGAGCATCCCGATATCCACCGCGCTGGTGAACGGCACAGGTGCCGCGGGGTCGCTCACCCACGAATCGGCGCCAGCACCCGAGGCTGGGGGCGCGACGGTGTCCAACGCATGGTCCTCGCCGAACCACAGCGTCGTCTTTGTCGCCGCCGCCGGCGGCCAGCTCGCGTGGTCACGCCAGGCCCGCGCACCGGTGTCGAACACGCTGGCTTCGGCAAGCTCGGGCTTGGCGCCTCCGTCGAGATGGTGCTCGAAAAATGGCGCCTCGATCTCGGCCCGATAGTGATCGCCGGTGGCCGCACCAAAATCGATGCAACCCAAGCGGCGACCATCGTCGCGCGACCAACCGCCGTGGCGCCAGGGGCCCATCACCAGACGATTGTCGACCCCGGACTCGCGCTGCTCGATGGTCCGGTAGATCGCCAGCGGCCCGAACAGATCTTCGGCGTCGTACCAGCCACCGACCACCAGGACCGCCGGCGCGACGTCGTGAAGTCGCGGCAGCACGCTGCGGTCCTTCCAGAACTGATCGTAGTCGGAGTGCGCGACCAGTTCGGTCCAAAACGGCCGCTTGCCAGCAAAGTGGACCTTGTCGGCGTTGGCCACCGAACCGAGCTCGAGGAAAAACCCATAGCCGTCCGTGGTCCCGTGACTGAAGCCGGCCGCGGGTTCGGTGGTCGGCTTGGGACGCGGCCATCCGAACGTCGCGTAGAAGTTGAACGCGTGCGGCAAGAAGAACGCGCCGTGGTGGCGAAAATCGTCGAAGTACCAGTCGGCGATGGGTGCCTGAGGCGACACCGCCACCAGTGCGGGATGATGATCGATCATCCCCACGGCAGCGTAGTATCCCGGATAGGACACGCCCCACATCCCAACCTTGCCGTTGTTGCCCTTGGCGTTGGCGAGGAGCCACTCGATCGTATCGAAGGTATCCGTCGTGTCGTCGGTGCCGCCCACAGCCTTCGCTGCAGGACGGACGTCGACGAACTCGCCCTCGGACATCCAGCGCCCGCGCACATCTTGATAGACGAAGATGTAGCCGGCGCGGGCGAGCTCCCGCGAGGGCCCGAGGGTCTCGCGAAACCCCTCGGGTCCGTAGGGCGCCACGCTGTAGGGCGTGCGAGTGAGGAGGATCGGCGCCGGCGTTGCGCGGTGCTTGGGACGGTAGATCGTGGTGAACAACGACACGCCGTCGCGCATCGGAATCCGCACTTCGCGGCGTTCGTAGTGGGCGCGCAACCACTTTGGCCAGTCCGACTCCCCCGCGAGGTCGTCCACGTCTGCCCGCTCACGCTCGTCATCGACGCCGCGATGATGGCTGGGCGCCTGGGGTGGAATGCTTCCGGGGGCGACAGCTGGACTGCACGCGAGCAGCCAGCACCAGCCTGCGAGGTGCGCAGCGGCGCGTGATCGCGACCCAGAGAGCATCGGTGTTGGCGTCGGCATCGTGGTCACGTGTATCCTACGGCCGCCGCACAATGCCACGTGGTGTTCATTGGTTTCTCCCGGTAGCGGTGTTGTTCGCGTGCGGGCGCGAGCCCGCACGCGAGCGTCCCAGCCCCTCGCCAGCGGGGGCTCCGGCGGTCTTGGCTGAACCTCCCCGTGCACCGGGACCGACACCGCCCACGGCGGCGTCGATCCGAGAGGTCACGCGAGCGCTGTCCGACGACGCGATGGATGGCCGGCGCCCCGGCACGCCCGGAGCTGCGCGGGCGGTCGCGTACATCATCGAGCAGATGCAGCGCGTCGGGCTGCAGCCAGGCGGGATCGCGGGGTCGTGGACGCAGAGCGTGCCGATGCGGGCGGTCGCCACCGACGCCAAGCGGACCGAAGTTGCCCTGACGACGCCCACCGGAGCGCACTCGCTGACGTTGGGCACGGATGTCGTCCTGAGCACCTTCCGCGCCGCGGGCACCCACCGCATCGATGCCGAGCTGGTGTTCGTTGGCTACGGGATCACGGCGCCCGAATACGGCTGGGATGACTACGCCGGCCTCGACCTCGAGGGCAAGATTGCCGTCGTGCTGGTGGGCGATCCGCCGCTGACCGACGGTCGATTCACCGGTGATGCGCTCACCTACTACGGCCGATGGTCCTACAAGTTCGAGCATGCGCTCGCGCGTGGCGCCCACGGCGTGCTGATCGTCCACGAAACCGCGGGTGCCGCGTACGGCTGGCACGTCATCCAGACCAGCTGGATGCACGCGCGCATGCACGTCGTCGAGGCCGACGGTGCACTACCGACGGCACTCGCAGTGCAGGGATGGATCACACGCGATGCTGCCGACGCCTTGGCGACGTCCTGCGGGAGCAACCTCGCGGCCTGGCGTCAGCAAGCGATCGAACCCGGATTCGCCCCCCGAGTGCTCCCGGCGAAGCTACGCGCGGGGTTCGTCACGACCGAGCGCCGTACCGAAGACGTCAACGTGATCGGTACGCTCGCCGGAGCGCGCCTGTCCGCCCAAGCCGTGGCCGTCACCGCACACTGGGACCACCTCGGCCATGCCGACGAGCCCGTCGCCGGCGGCGACTCGATCTACAACGGCGCAGTCGACAACGCGAGCGGCATCGCGGGCATGCTCGCGGTTGCGGCGGGGCTCGGGGCTCGGGCCCACGCCGGACGTCCGCTGGCCCGCAGCGTGTTCTTCATCGCAACGACGGGCGAGGAGGAGGGACTGCTCGGCAGCAGCTTTTTCGCCAGCCATCCGACCATCCCCCTTGCCGATCTCGCGGCCGTCGTCAACCTCGACAGCATGAATGTGCACGGGCGTAGCCACACCATCCAGGTGATTGGCCCGGGCCAGAGCTCGCTCGAGGACGTGCTCGTCGAGGTTGCCGAGGCCGAGGGCCGTCTCGTGGTCCCCGATGAGCACCCCGCCAGTGGGGCGTACTACCGCTCGGATCACTTCAGCTTTGCCCGCCGAGGAGTGCCGGCCATCTACGTGCGTGGCGGCACCGACTTGGAGGTTGGCGGGGCCGACCTCGGCAACCGCCTCGGGGAAGCAATGGCGCTGCACTACCACACCGTCGACGACGAATTCGACGAGACCTGGACCTTCGAGGGCACGCTGCAGGACGCACTGACGGTCGCATCGCTCGTCGGCCGTGTCGCCGACGCCGACACGATGCCACAGTGGAAACCCACCAGTGAGTTCGCGAAGGTCCCCCGCTGAAGCCGGCTCTGGCCGACACCAGCCGATCGAAGCCCGCTGACGTCGCCACCGCCCTTTGCGAGCCAACGTTTGTTATCGTGCCGGCTCGCCATGTCCAGACGTGCTGTCGTCAGTTCCTCCCGCCGAACGATCTCGACCCGTGGGTCGTCGGCCGACGACGTCGTGACGCTCGACGACCGCCCGCTTGCGCTGGGCCTGGGTCACGACGGCAAGCGTCTGCTGATCACGCTGCCGTACGAGGTGTGGATCGCTCACGCCGAGACTCTGGAGGTCGAGAAGACCATCGAACTCGGCAGCCCCGAGCCGAGCATCGCCTTGGGCGAAGAAGACGGGGCGCTGTGGTTCGGTGGCCAGCACCTGCATCGCGGCAGCGTGTGGGCGGCAAAGGCCGAGAAATTTGGAACCAAGCTCGGCGGATTCGTGGAGCACGTGGTGATGCTTCGCCCGCGGGTGCTGTGCTGCGTCGGCAGCCACGGTGAGGTGCTGCTCGACCTGACCAAGCAAGACGTCCTGCATCGGCGCAAGGTCCCCGAACACGAGGTGCTTGGCCTCGTCGCCACTGGTGATGGCCGCGCGGTTTGGATCGACGGCAGCAACCACGCGTGGGTGATCGATCCCGAGCATCTGTCGGGCTACATGATGTTCAAGCTGCGGCACACGAGCGCAGACCCGATCGCAACCGAGGCGATCGTCGCGCTGGCGAAGACCAGCGCCGGGCACATCGTGCTCGCGGCCCGCGATGGTGCGCTGTGCTGGACCAACCGGGCGTTGCGCCCTCTGGGCGAGCGGGCGCCGGCGGTCGATCTGGCCGCCGCAACACCGCTCGCAATCGCCGGAGACGAGCGCTGGATCTACGTGCTGCGGCCGCGCGGCGTCCTCCACCGCTTTCTCGTCGAGCAGCCGACGGTGCCACCAGGCACAAAGCCCGAACCACCGCCGCTGCCCGACGCGCAGACCACCAAGCTATCGCGCGCCGCGTCGTGTCTCGTGCTCGGTGCCGGCGGCGTCCTCGTGCTCGCGGGGCCGCAATCCGACGATCAGCTCGGACGACTCTGGCGGTGCACCGTGGACGAGCTCACCTGGACCGACCTGCCTCTGCGTCGCCGCACGCTGGTCGAGCCGATACCCGCGGCCACCGAGCCAGTCGCGCCCAAGGCCCCGAACTTCACGCCCACGCGCAACAAGCTGGGGGGTGCAGCGCTCGCGACCCTCAAGGTCGATGATGTGCTCGGCGGGGTCCATCCTTTTTGGATCACCCGCGCTAGCGGCACGCTGGCCGAACGGCCAGTGGATCTTCGAGCAGCGGCCGACGTCTTGGCCGCCGATGCCCTGCTGCTGCCCGCGATGATCCGATTGCACTCCGGGATCGCACGGCCGGCGTTGCTGCTGTGGCCAGGCGTCGCTGACGAGCTTCGCGAGCTGCCCCAGCTCGAGTGGCTGACCTGGGGCGACCGCCCTCGCGCGTGGATCAACCTGCGAACGCCGGAGATCCGCGAGCAAGGTTGGACGCGACGGGGAGTTTTCCCGCTGCAGGTAGCGTTGCCTGGCATACCCCCGCAAGTCGCGGGCCGACGCCCAACCATCCCATCTCGCTGGAGCGACGCGGAGTTGTTCGCCGCGCTCGTCAAAGAGTGCAAGCATCGCCTTGAAGTGCTCTGGTAGCGACCTCCCGGGTTTCTTGCCGCGCGACGAACCGATCTGCCGGCGGCGTCACTTACCAAGAGGTGGCCGAATTGAGACGTTCGCAGGAGGTGGCGGTCGGTGGACTCGACGACACCTGGCCGGGTACCGAGGCCGGCCAGTTGGCCGCAATCGCCCGCGCCACGATAGCGTCGCGGGTCGCCGCGACCAGCCTCGGGCCCGACCCGTCGAGCCCCCCGCGCCTCCCGAGCCCCCCGAGCCCCCCGAGCCCCCCGAGCCTCCCGAGCTGGATCGGACGTTTTCGGCCCACTGCTCGGCTGCGCCAGACCCCGCTCGCCGAGGTGTTCGCTGCGCGCTGCGACAGCGACGATGGCACCACCGAATTCGCCGCGGTCAAGCGCATCCGTCCCAACCTCATGCATGTCGCCAACGCGCGGGCCCTGTTCGCCCACGAAGCGCAGCTGCTCGCCGAGCTCGATCACCCGGCGATCCCTCGGGGACTCGACCTCTCCGAGGCCGCGAGTCATGGCCACTTCGTCACCGAGCTCGTGCCCGGGCAGGGCCTGATCGATCTCGTGCGCCGAGCCGAGCAGTTTGGTATCCGCATTCCGTTGCGTCACGCCATCTCGATCGTGGCGTCGATCGCCGAGGCACTCGAGCATGTTCACACCGCCACTGATTCCGCCGGTGGCCCGCTTGGGATCGTCCACACCGACATCCGGCCCGCGAACCTCATGATCGCCGCGGACGGAACCGTGAAGTTGGTCGACCTCGGGATTGCGCGCAGCCGCCTGGCCGCGGCTGCGGTTCGTTCGCGGCCGCCCACCGGTCCGGTGGCCTACATGTCCCCCGAACAATCGCGCGGTGAGCCCGTCGATCGACGCAGCGATGTCTATGCGCTAGGCGTGATGTTGTGGGAACTCTCGACGTGGTCCCGACTGTACGCCCGTCTTGCCCCCGAGCAGGTCGTCGCGCGGGTGGCGATCGGTGCGGTTCCCCTACCCTCACAGATCCGCGCCGACATTCCCGCGGAGCTCGAGGACGCCATGATGATTGCCCTGCAACCGGCGCCACAGCGTCGATTCTCCGGGGCCGGGGAATTTGCGTTGGTCCTCCGCCGGCTCGCAGGGCCCGCAGATCCGCGTGGCCTCGACGCGTGGATCCGTCGCATGGTCCACTAGCACCCACGGTGGTCTGGGACGCACTCGAAACGCTGCTGCGGGAGATCGACCTCGCGAACCCTGGGCAGCTGTCTCGCAACGCGCCGGATGGCGCGAGGATCGTGCTGGAGCCGGCTGGTGCAGCCAGAGCTGCCAGCGGGCCGCTGCCGGTCTCGATCGTGCTCCACGAGCACGGCATCGACGTGCAGATCCACAGCTGGACCCAACGCTTCACCCAAACCCGCGCTGACGATCCCGACGACGACGCCGAACAACTCGCGCTCGATCTGGTGGCGGCGGTCTTGTTCGGTGGGATGCGAGTGCGCCTGGGCTGCCGTAGCAACGGCGAAGTCCTCGCGCGGGAGTTCGTTTTTCTGACGGCCACAGGGCCACGGATCCACCGCAGCGAGCGGGGCTGGCGGTGGCCTTGGCAGACCCTCGCGAGCCGCGAGCTGGGCAACGCGCTGGCCGTGCCACCTACGCGAAGCCTCGGCGAGCTCGGCCGCCTGCCGTGGGCTCCGTGGGCAGGAATGCTGGACGAGGCCGCCACTGCAGCCGGGCCCAGTCCACTGGCGATCGACGGCGAGCTCGACCTGCACCCGTTCTCGCCGCGCGACGTGAAGCCACTGGTGCTCGAGTACATCGAGGTATGCAAGCAACGTGGGATCACCGAGCTGCGCATCGTGCATGGCAAGGGCATCGGCGCGCTGCGACGCACCGTGCACGCGATTCTCGCCAAGCACCCTGACGTGGTGAGCTATCGGCTCGGTGGCATGGGTGCGGGCAGCTGGGGTGCGACCCTGGTGTTGCTGCGCAACGCTGACCAGCACCCGCCGTGACGGATCAATCGGATCGATCCGGACCACGAACTAAAGCCGCGGCGTCGCGAAAGCGGTCGCCGCGGCGTGCTCAAGCGCCCTTGACCAGGGCCAGCACCTCAGCCTCCTCGAGCGTCCTATTTCCGCGCTTGGCGGCCTCGAACACCCGATCGACCGTTTCGTCCGTCGGCTCGATACCGCGGCGGCGCAACCAGTAGATCACATTGCTCTTGCCGCTGTAGTGACCGATCTCGATCTCCTGGTGGCGCCCGAAGGCGCGCGCAGGCACCGACGAGTACACCCGGTCCGCCAGGTCGAAGTCGCCCTTGGCTTCGGCCTTGATGACCGCGGCGGCGTGGACACCGGTCGCCGTACGAAACGCATCGCGACCCGAAAGCGGGTACGAGGCGGGGATCGGCACGCCGGTGTACTCGCTGACCTTGCGCACGTACTCGACCAGCCCCGTGAGTTCATGGCGCTCGGGGTCGAGCTGCCCGAGCAGGTACAGGTTGAGCAGCAAGAGATCGATCGAGGTGTTACCAACGCGCTCGCCGATGCCCAGGGCACAGCCGTGGACGCGGTCGACGCCATGCTCGAGCGCGAACAGGCTCAACACCAGGGCGAGGCCGCGATCGTTGTGGCCGTGCCAGTCGAGCTCGACGCGGTCCTCGACATCGAGCCCTCGTAGCACCGAGCGCGTGAACCCCAGCAACGCGCGCAGACCATCGGGCGTCGCGTGACCGCAGGTGTCACACAACACCAGCCGCGTCGCGCCCGCGTCGATTGCGGTGCGAAACAAGCGATCGAGCATGCGCGGATGGGAGCGCGTCGTGTCCTCGGTGACAAACGACGCGGGCAGCGAGTTTCTG
>CANLQR010000264.1 GCA_947492135.1 Deltaproteobacteria bacterium
CGAGGGCGCGATGTGGAGCAGCAACGACAAGCTGCACTGGGCGTTCCTGCCCGGCTGGGACAAGGTCCGGATGCTCTCGTGGTCGAGCGAGACTTGCTCGGACGACGCGGTGGCCAAGCTCATCGCGCACATGCTGTCCGCGAAGCAGCCCGCAAAGGGATCAGCCCGCGACGGACTGGTTCCGCGGCGGCGCAGCTAGACTCCGGCGATTCCGGAGTTGCGCGGGCCTAGTCGGCCCCGCACGTCCAGCCGCCCACGGCCTTCCAGGTGCCGGCCGGTCCAGTGTAGAGCCGATCACCGGCGCTCCCGTCTTGCGACTGCCGACGCAGCCACAACTCGGCGTGCTTGTCCCCGTCGAGATCCAAGCTGCCGCGAACCTCGAAGACGTCGGGTCGGCCGCGATTTTTCTCGACGAGTGTCAGCTTGGTCAGGTCGCCACCGGGCGCGACCATCAGACCACTCCACTGGTAGCTCTCGTCGGACTTGGGGTCGGGAATGAAAGCGGCGACGATCATCTCCTTCTTCCCGTCGCCATCGAGATCGAACTCGGCCACCTGGTTGATCTGGAGATCGCCCACTCCCCCAGCGGCATTAATCGCCGCCTTGACCTTCGCGGTCTTGTCCTCGCCGAGCTGGGTCTTGGCGGACGAGGTGCTCTCATCGCCCGCGGGGCTTACGATCTTGATCGCCGAGGGCGGCCAGGCGCCGTAGACGAAATCCGCACCTTCGGTGATGCCCTCGACGGCGATCGCGACCTTCTTGCCGGCGCCCGCGAGGCACTGGGGTTCGGTGAGTTCCCCGGCCTTCTTGGGGAACGAGGAGAACTTGGAGGCGATTCGGACGTCGGTCCCCGGTGGCACCATCTTGAGGCAGGCCTCACCGCTCAGGAGCTTCTTGGCGGCCTTGTCGAAGCACCCGAGCGGATAAAGCGCGCCCTCGACCCCAAAGAAAACCGCGCTGGTGTCGGGTGGAATCGGCCCGTCGACGGCGGCGGCACCATCATCGACTTGGAGGGTGGCCTCACCCCCATCGTCGGCCGGCCCCGCGGCCTTCGCGTCCTTCGCGTCTTTCGCGTCCTTGCCCGATTTGGCGTCCTTGGCCTCTTTCGCGTCCTTCGCGTCCTTTTTGTCGTCCCCGGCCCCTCCCCGATTGCAGGCGGGCACAGCGAGAACACCGACGACGAGGAGACAGGCAACCCGACGGATCGTCATACCGGGTGCTTTATCACGAACCCACGCCTGCTGTGAAACGCGCCGGAGTTGATCGACAATGCGGCGGTGACGACCGACCAGGCCGGCCCCCCAGGCCGAGGCGTGACAGCGGGGACGCGCTGCCTTGCGCGTCCCGCGGGGGCCTGGGCCGAGGGAACCATCGTCGGCGCGCTCCCGGACGGAACGTTCCGCATCGAGCTCGACGAGAAGGCCATCTCGTTCATGAAGTACTGGCACGGCGTGACCGCTGCCGAGGTTTCGATCGACGACGCGAGCGCCTGGGCGCCGGTGTTCGATCGGATCGTGAGCGATCGCGCCGGACTGTCGCGAGGTGACCTGCAGCGGACGTTCGCCCGACTCGGCATCAACGTCGACGATGCGCGCATGGACGTGTTCTGGAACGGAACCTGCCAGTCGTTGTGGCAGCTCGATGCGACGGCGGCCGCGGCGACGCGCCTCGACGCCCACCGGGCCTACGCAATGATCGTTCGTGCCGGACTGTCGGCGCGACAGCTCTCCGATGAGGTCGTGCGCGGCGCGGCTCCCCGGCAGTACATGCCGTTTTATTGGAACCAGACGCGCATGGGTGGACGCGATCCGTCCGAGCTCGGGCGCAACATCTCCATGGATGATGCGCTGACGGCCCTGGGCCTCGGCGACGGCGACGACGACCCGCGGCTTCTCGCCGAGATGGTTCACTTCGCGCGCAATCAGCAGATCACGATCCCACCCGAGCTCGCGCGATTCATGTGCCGACGCGGCGCGGCCGATGCGATCTGGTCGGCGCACCCCAACAACCCCGAGTTGGTGAGTCCGGGTTCGCCCTGGGAGCTGCTCAGCGAGAGCGATGTCCGCGGCCTCGAAGGCGAGCTCGGGATCACCATCATGACTCCACACCAAGGCGAACACGCCTGGGTCGCGGTCTTCGATCGAGGCGATCGCGATGCCCGCGTCTACCTGCACTGGAGCGAGGGTGGCCAGCAGCGCTGGCAACTCCAGGCACCGTCGCTGGCGGTGTTCTTCTGGGATCTGACGCAGACGGGCTTGAGCTGGCAGCTCGACAACGGCAACCCGTCCGGCCGCACGATCGAGCGCAGCGAGTTCGGACTGCAGCTCCGTCAGTAGTTGGACCGGCGGGCGTGCGGCAGATTCTCGCCGCGGGCCAACGCGTGCACGTGCAGGGATCGCTTGGGCTGCGGCGGACGGCGCAACTCGGAGACCATCTCACCGAGACCGTCGACCGAGAGGTGGAACATGGGAAACACTCCGCGAACCTCGGCGATCGTCGGCGCGTCCCAGATGTCGGGCCGCTCGGGATTGAGCCACGCGCTGTGCGGAAACCGATCGGCGAGGCGGGCGAGCCAGGTCAGCCCGACCGGCCCGGCGGTACCCGTCCACCAGTCAGCCGAGGACATCATCAGCTCGCCCGGGTGCATGTAGGCGTCGCCCACGAGGATCACGCGCCAGCTCGGATCGAGGTCGCGGATGAGCTCAGCGGTCGGAACCCCGCGGCTGAACAACGCGTCCTCGTAGAGTCGCGAGTACACGCAGTTGTGAAAGTAGTACGAGCGCAGCTCACGAAAGCCGCCTCCCGCAGACGCTGCCGAGAACAGCTGGCTCACGAGCTTGGCAAACGGATCCATGCTCCCGCCGACGTCCATCAGCAACAGCACCCGCACGTCGTTCTTGCGGGGTGGCCGCCAGGCGATCTCGAGGTCGCCACAATTTCGCGCCGTCGCGTCCACGGTTTCAGGGATGTCGAGTTCGAGGTCGTCGCCCCTGCGCGCCATCTTGCGAAGCTTTCGCAGCGCCGACGCGATCTGCCGGGTGTCGAGCACGAGATCGTTTCGATAGGCTCGAAAGCGCCGCGCGTCGGCCACGGCCAGCGCGCTGCGACCACCGCCCTGCCCGCCCATGCGAATGCCGCTGGGGTGGACCCCGCCCTGCCCGAACGGCGACGTGCCGCCCGTGCCGATCCAGCGGTTGCCACCTTCGTGGCGCTTGCGCTGCTCGGCGAGCCGCTCCTCGAACATCCTGCGGAGTTCCTCGAGGTCGAGGGATTCGAGGGCCGCGCGCAGCGCAGGATCGAGATAGGCGAGCTTCTTGGGGTCGCGCAGATACTCGTCGAGCTGCGAGAGCATGGTCGCGGAATCGTCGACCACACCGCGAAAGACCTGGGCAAAGGCCTGATCAAAGCCGTCGTAGTGCACCTCGCTGGCGCAGCACAGGCACCGCGCGACCCGATAGAAGCCGTCGAGTCGTTGATCATGCAGCCCGTCGGCGACCGCACGCACCAGCGCCAGCCAGTTGTGGGTGGTGACCGGCACCCCGCGTTGGCGAAGGGCGTAGAAGAAGTCGATGAACATCTGGGATCCTCGATACGCTGCGCGGCTACGCGCGACGACGCCCCCGACGTTCGACGACCTCTACGTCGGTCTCTTTTTTGAGCAACGTTCCTAGAAACGGCAAGCCGGCACCGAGCAGCTTCGCGGGCTCGATCCCCGCGTAGCGCAGCGCCGAGATCCAGTCGATGAGTTCGCTGGTGGACGGCGGCTTGCGCAGCCCCTCGGTCGCCCGCAGCCGGTAGAACGCCTCTAGCGCCCCCGCCAGGAGCGCCTCGTCGAGGTCGGGATGATGGACCCGGACGATGCGCGTCATCAGCTCACGATCCGGGAACTCGATGAAATGAAACACGCAACGTCGCAAGAATGCGTCGGGGAGTTCCTTTTCGTTGTTGCTGGTGATGATCACCACCGGCCGACGTACCGCCGCCACATGGCGACCGGTCTCGGGGATCGTGAACGTCATAGTGTCGAGCTCGTGGAGCAGGTCGTTGGGGAACTCGAGGTCGGCCTTGTCGACCTCGTCGATCAACACCACGCTCGGGTCCGGGCGCTCGAAGGCGCGGCCCAGCGGGCCCATGTCGATGTAGCGCGAGATGTCGCTGACATCCCCGGAGTTGAACCGACTGTCGTGCAACCGCCGGACAGTGTCGTAGGTGTACAGCCCCTCGACAGCCTTGGTCGTCGACTTGATCTGCCAGCGCTCGAGCGGAAGTCCGCGCGCCGCGGCGAGGTTCACCGCCAGCAGGGTCTTTCCGGTGCCCGGCTCGCCCTTGACCAGCAGCGGACGCCCGAGATGGATCGCGACATCGACGGCAATGCCGAGCTCCTCGGAGACGATGTACTTCGGGGTGCCTCTGAAGTTTTGTTGCAGTTGCATCGACGGCGTCGGAGTATGGCACACGTGATCGGCCCCTCGGAGCGTCAGGCGAAGCGCCGCGGGAACTCTTGCGCGAGAGTCTGGGCGTATGCCGGTGCCTCGGCGCTGCTGATGGCCGCGTGCGATCCGTCTCCCCCGGAGCCTTCCCCCGCGCACGACGCGAGCAGCAACGCGGGCGAGCCCGCGGTCGCCGTGATCGCCGCGCCCGCGCCGGCCGATCCGGTGTCGCCCCCGACTGCGTCGACGCCGTCCCCCACTGCACGAGCGCAGGTGACGACACGTGTCGATCCGCGCGGCGCCCGGACCGCGCTGGAACGCGCGACGCTCGCCCAGCAGGGCAACGCAACGCCCCCGTCGGAGATCCGCAGAGCCAATCGCGCGACGATGATCTACGCGGACGCGAAATTCGGTTCGCCGTTCCGGGGCAAGCTCACCCACGGCGAAGACTTCGGCGTGTTCGAGCGCGTCGAAGCCAGCAGCGGTGATCGCGAATGCCGGGGCGAGGGTTGGGCCCGCATCGGCGTCAGCGCCTTCATCTGCCTCGAGCACACCTCGCCAAGTAAGCGGGTTCCCCGGGAACTTCCGGTGCTCGGGCGCGGCCAGCTGACACCGCACTACTACGCGCGAGTGCGGCGCAAGAACGCTGCGGGCGAGGTTCCGCTCGCGCCGCGCTGGGCCAGTCGCAGTGCGCTGGCCGCCGGTGCCGAGCCGCTGGACCACCTCCAGCCCGATCACGACTACGCCTTCGAACGCCGTCGTTCGTCACGCAATGGCACGGTGTTGGTCGACAAGGCCTTTCGCGTCGTTCGCGAAGCCGATGTCCGTCGACTCGAGCCCAGCGGATTCGCGGGACGGGACGTCGTGGTCGAGCCCCTGCCCGACGAAGGCCGACTCGCATGGAGTCTCGAATGGCCGCACGCGTTGATCCGCGCCGAGCCGAACCTCGACGCCAAGATCGTGGGCAAGGCGGTTCACCAGTCGGACTTCTTTGTCACCGACACGGCAGTCCGCCGCCGCGGCGTCGAGTGGATCGCCGTCGCTGGTGAGCGTCCGGGTTGGATCGCGGCGGACGAGATCCGACGATGGTACCCGGCGCCGCGACCAGACAAGCTCGGCGACGAAGAGCTGTGGATCGACGTCGAGCTCGAGCAACAGACGCTCGCTGTGATGCTCGGCGACGCCCCGCTGTTTGTCACGATGATCGCAAGCGGCAACCACAAGCACCCGACGCCGCAAGGCGTGTTTCGCATCAAGACCAAGATGGCCACGTCGACCATGGACTCCCAGGCCGGCGACGAGGAGGCCTATTCGGTCGAGGGCGTCCCGTGGGCCCAGTTCTTTCACAAGCGCTACGGCCTGCACGGAACGTTTTGGCACAATCGATTCGGCCGCCGCACGAGCCACGGCTGCGTCAATCTCTCGGCGAAGGATGCCGCGCTGGTGTATGCGATGACCGCGCCCGACCCGCTGCCGGGCTGGGCGATGGCGTTCGCGCACGACAACGCGCCAGGCACGGTGATCCGCGTACGCAAGATGGACGCCGTGGTTCGCGATCGGCGGGCGGTCGCGGACGCAGAGCTGAACGCGGAGCCAGAGCCGGAGCCGGAGCCAGACCCAGTCTCCGCTCGCGATTGAACGAGCGCCTCAGCCCGCGTCCGAGAGCGCAGCGCGTCCGACCGACGCCACGTACCAGTCGCCCCACTCGAGTCGCAGGTGCACAGCAATCCGCGGGTTGTCCGGCTCGCCGTTCTTGCCGGGCCCCTCACTCCCGAGCGTCACCACGGCCGTGGGTGCGTAGGCGCCCGGCACCAGCTCGACGGTCTCGATCTCGACCGCACTCCCCGCGAGGGTGTCCAGCGCCGTAGCGAGCGCGAACGTGCGCGCGGCGTCGATCGTCTGCAAGCGGCGCATGGCGGAGGCGATCGCGGTCTCTTGATCTTCGTGACCGAACGAACGCGCGGCGTAGTAGGCCTGTCCGAACTCGAAGAAGAACGAGACGATCTGGCTGGACTCGACGCCGTCGTCGAGGCCGAGTTCGTCGCGAAAAGTGTCGGTACCCGTACGCGAGACCATCTCGCGCAGTCGATTGTACGCCGCCTCTGTGGTCATCGAGGGGCTGTCGACCAACGACTCGATCGCCGCCACGAACCCCTGCATCACCGGCATCGCCCCGTCATTCTCGGCAGCGCCGAGAATGGCCGATACCGCCTCGCCACGAACCTTGCGGGCGAAGCTCGGCGAGGTGATCCGACGCGCGCCTTCGACATCGCCGCGGCCAAGCGCGGTCAAGAAGCTGCGTGAGCGCGTCGTCGCGCGCTCGAGCCGTTCGGGGGCACCTTCGAGATCGGGTCGTTGCTGCAGCATCCGCGTCGCTTGGGCGATCGGGATGGCAAAACCGCCGGCGCTCTCACGCCACGTCCACGTGACCACGCCGACGGCACGTCCCGCGGCATCGAGGACCGGCCCGCCGCTCTGTCCGCGGCGGATGGGCGCGGTGACACCCACGAATGCACCCGGACCGGCGGCAGCGTTGTACACCGCGAGACGATCGACCTGGCCAGAGTCACTGGACAGCCACTTGGCGTCGTCCCTACCGCGGCTGTACGTGGTGATCTCGTCGGACTCCTGAAGGTACTTTCCGATCGGCAGAACCTTGCGGGTCGCCAGAGGCACAAACGGGAGCGGCACGTGGGTGTTCACGCGCAACAGCGCGAGGTCGTGTTCGGGGTCGATGTAGACCACCTGCACGCTTTCGAACGACTGCGTTGGCGAAAGTTCGGGGAACCGGACCGACACGATGTGGTCGGCGTCTTCGATGACATGCCGGTTCGTGATCAGGAACCCGGTCGGGTCGATGACAAAGCCCATGCCCCGGCCGACGTCGGTCTCGATCACCGCGATCCCCTGCCGAGACCGACCGATCTGCCCATCACCGCCACCTCGTGGACGATCGGCACCTTCGTGCACGGTCACGTCCTGATAGTCGCGCCCCCGCGACGAAGCGCAGGCCAGCGCGCCCAGCGAAAGCGCCACCAGAACCACACGCCCCGGCAACCGCCAATCGCGAGCAGACGCGTGCATATTCACAAGATAGTGTGCCGCGGGCGACGCGGCCAACGGCCTGGTCTCAATTTTCGTAAAACTCGCCCACAACAGCCCACGTGCGACCGAGTTCGCGGCATGATGTGGACGTGATTTTCTCACCCTCGCGCGCCTTGTTGTGGACCTTGTGTGTGCCGGCCGCGTGTACTTGCGAGCAAGCACCAGCACCCGCACCGGCCCCCGCGCCGGCAGCGGCACCGGCGGCCGCAACGGCGGCCGGCGCCGAGCCAACGCCTGGGGTGGCGCCGTTGAGCGAAGAGGACCAGCGACTGATCGCTGCCGACCCCAAGGACCTCAGCCCCGAGGAGCGTCGCAAGCGGGCCTTCGCGCTGCGTCGCAAGATCATGCAGAACCCCGACTCGCCGGCGGCGCGGACCCTCGAGGATCTACGCCGGGCGCACGAATCTGGCGCGCTCCAGCCACCCGGCGCGGGACCCGTTCGCTTCGAGTCCCGTGCAGAGGATGGCGGCCCGCCGGCCGGTGGCCTGCCTCCCGCAGGATTCCGCCCTGACGACGCCAAGACCTCGGGCGCGCAGTGACGGCGATCCCCTTGGGCATCCGCGGGGGCATCCGCGGGGGCATCCGCTTGGGCATCCGCGAGTCGCTCCGCGCAGATTCGGTGCTCGTGTGGACGCTGTGCGACCCCGCGCGCAGCAACCCGGTCTCGCCGATGACCCTGCGGTGGATGGTCGAGCGCGCGGCGCAGTTGTCGGGCGAGGTCGTGGTGCTACGCGGCGAAGGTCGCCGGGTGTTCTGCGCGGGCTTTGATCTCGCCGCGCTCGCGGATGATGCCGGTGGTCAACTCCCGGATGCCCCGCTCGCGGCGGCGGTCACCGCCATGCGTGCTGCGGACGCGACCTTCGTCGCGGCCCTCGATGGCCATGCGGTGGGTGCTGGGGTCGAGCTTGCGTGTGCGTGCGACGTTCGGCTCGCGCGACGCGACATCACCTTCGAGGTGCCCGCCGCGCGGCTCGGGGTCATCTATCGCGCCCAGGGGCTCGCGTTGCTGCAACACACGTTCGGTCACGCCCTCGTGCGTCGACTGGTGCTGCTAGGCGAGCGCATCGGCGCCCAGGAGGCCTACGACCGTGGCGCAATCGAGCGCGTCGCCGACGCCGCCGACTTCGAAGCGACGCTCGAGGACGTGGTCCACCGATTGCGGTCGACCCCCCATCACGCGCGTCGAGGAAATCGCGACGTGTTGCGCCAGATGGTCCCCGAGATCCCCGTACTGGCGCGGACCGAACACGAACTGCGACGAGCCCAGGCCTTCGCCGAGGCCCGTCTCCGCCTGCAGAGCAGCTCCGGCCTTCCCAAGGCCCGGGCGCCGGGACTAGGCTTGCCGCCGATGGCCATCAAGGACGAGATCGACGCCCGCCAAAAGCAAGCCCGCCGCGATCGGGACGAGGTGACCCTCAACATCATCGGCATGCTCAAGAACCGGGTCCTGACCGAGCTCAAGTCGGGCGCAGGGGTGGTCGAGGATGACGCGCTGTGGCTCGCGATGATCGGCGCGTACGTCAAGCAGCTGCGCAAGTCGATTCCCGAGTTCGAGAGGGCCGGCGAGCGGGGTAAGCAGGCGATCCTCGAGGTCACCGCCGAGCTGAAATTCTGCGAGCAGTTCCTGCCCACGCGGCTCGATGAGGCCGCGACCGAAGCCCTGGTTCGCACGCTCGTCGGCAACAACGGCCTCGCCGGTCAAGGCGCCAAGGCCAGCGGTCGCGTCATGGGCATGCTGATGAAGGAACACAAGGACGTGATCGACGGCGAGATCGCGCGTGTGGTCGTCGCGCGCGTGTTGGCCGAGACCTGAACGCGGGCGTGTTCAAGCCGGCGGATCCGGGACCACGATCGGACAGCGTTCGCGCCAATCCGCCGCCACCAGCGGACCCAGGTCGTTGCCGGCGTGGGTGTTCCACCACAGCACTTGCCGTGGCGGACCCACGTAGGCAGCCTCGCGGCGGCGAAGCGCCGCGAGGCACTTTGCGGTGTACGTCGTCTCGAGCGCGAGCCCATGCTGCGCAGCCAGGCTGATGGCGTCGAGCCCAGCCGCGGTGGGTGAACCGTAGCCACGCCCCACCTCGGCGTGGTCGATTCCAAAGGTGATCCCGGCCCGCGCAAGCCACTGCATCGCCGAGCCCGGCGGCGCATCGATCAGCCCACGCCGCCTCAGCTCGGCATGCGCGGCGGCGAGCTTTCGTCGCAGCAGCACGCCGTTGAACGCCCACTTTTCGACGGAGGAGACCAAGTGCACGTGGGTCGAGACGTTGGCGAGCGCGAGCCCGAGCAGCAGCCCAGCGCAGCTACCCGCAGATCCGGCGGTCAGATAGACCACGTCGGGGCGCGGGAGCTCGGCGCTGTCGATCTGCGCGGCAAGCTCGAGCCCAGCCTCGACGAAACCGAAGCAGCCCAACGCCGTGCTCGCGCCAGCCGCCATGTACGTGCCCATCACCGGTGGGCGACGCCAGGTGTGATAGGCGAGCCACGCCCAACCCAGGCCGGCGCGCGTGGGGGCGGGCCACAGCCGCGCGCCACAAGACACCAAGACTCCGAGGTTGCGACGCACATGCTCGGTCCACGGCTGCTCGAAGACCAACGCATGCAGCTCGCGACCCAGCGGCGCGAGGAACGACGCGAGCGCCAGCAGGTGATGGCTACCGGTCCCGCCGACCGACAGCACCGGCGCCTGGCCGTCATACGGAGGGTTGGCAAGCACCCACTGCAGCTTTCGCACCTTGCCACCGCCGTAGGTCGTGCTCGAACGATCGTCACGCTTGATCCAGACGGTCGTATTGGCCGCGTCGAGCCACGGCGCGCGCTCGACCGGCGTCGGCAAGTCGGCCCACACCAACCGATGCGGCGGGGCGGCGAGCCGTGACCAAAGCGGTCCGAAAGAGCGGTCGCCAGCGGGGTCCTCGTTCATCGGCGAGCCAACCCATAACATGAGCGACGCAAT
>CANLQR010000265.1 GCA_947492135.1 Deltaproteobacteria bacterium
TGGTGCGGGCTGGTGCTCAAATCGAGCGAGCCGTCGTCTGGAGCGGCGAGGTCCGTGAGGACGTCGTCGATCGTGTGGTCATGGGCTGACACCATTGGCACTTCGCCGTGGTCAAGAAGACTTCGCCGCTTCGATTCGAGTGTGGCCGATGGCTCTGAGGACAGCAGCGGCTATAATCCACGCCA
Organism: Deltaproteobacteria bacterium; assembly: GCA_947492135.1. GTDB lineage: Bacteria > Myxococcota_A > Polyangia > Nannocystales > Nannocystaceae > Xiheibacterium. Next base: position 186 of record CANLQR010000265.1, read on the forward strand.
GCGCAGCTTGGCGCATGGAGGGATGCTTGTCGTCATCTGGAGTTCCTCGCGTCTCCCGGTTTGGCCGGTTACTACTCCTGGCGACAGCCGCCGCCGCCTGCGCTCGCAGTGCTTCGGCCGCGCCGGTCGGGGTGACGCCTTCCGCGGCCGTGGTCGCGAGGGGTCTGACCGCGCCGACGCGGGTCGCGGGGGACGGGCCGCCCGAGACCCTCGGCCTTCATGAGCTCGAGCTCGCCTTCGAGCAGGCCGCGCAAACCATCGCGCCCAGTGTCGTGTCGATTGTCAGCGAGCGCGCTGTGGAGCACTCGGAAATTCCCGCGTTCTTGCGCCCGTTTGGTCCGGCCGACGGCACGATCCGCGGGCTCGGCAGCGGGGTGATTCTCGACGCCAGTGGCTACATCCTCACCAACAATCACGTCGTCGAGGGTGCGACGGTCTTGCGTGTACGGCTTTACGACGATCGCGAGTTCTCCGCGGAGGTGGTCGGCACCGATCCCAAGACCGATCTCGCCGTGATCCGAGTCGAGGCCAGTGGCTTGGTCCCGGCAGTCACCGCGACCTCGGAGGCGGTGCGGGTGGGCCAGTGGGTGATGGCCGCCGGCAGTCCCTTTGGCCTGACCGAGAGCGTCAGCGCGGGGATCGTCAGCGCGGTCGGACGCGGTGGGATGGGCATCACCGACTATGGCGACTTCATTCAAACCGACGCTGCGATCAACCAGGGCAACTCGGGTGGCCCACTGATTGATCTGCGCGGCCGGGTGATCGGCATCAACACTGCGATCGCCTCGCAGACCGGCGGAAGTAACGGCGTGGGTTTTGCGATCCCGTCCGACCTCGCCAAAGTCGTGCTTGCCCAGCTCATCGCGTTTGGCTCAGTCGAACGTGGCTGGCTTGGGATCGTCATGGGCAAGCTGACGCCGGATTTGGCGAAGAGCTTCGGTCACAGCGGAACTGACGGCGTGCTGGTCGACGATGTCGATCCCGCCGGCCCGGCGGCCGCGGCGGATCTCCGCGCCGGTGACATTGTGACCGAACTCGACGGCAAGGCGTTGCGCGACATGGTCGCGCTGCGCAACGGGGTGGCTCAGCGCCGGCCGGGTACCAAGGTCAAGGTCACCGTGGTGCGGGCGGGAGCGGCTCGGACCGTCGACCTCGAACTCGGAGCCTTGCCCGGGCAGCGCAAGACGGCGGCCGGCCGTCGCCCCACCGGCAAGGCCAAGCCCACCCCGGCGGTTGCACGGTCCCACGGAGTCCAGCTCGCCGAGCCCAGCGACGAGCTTCGCGCCCGCGGGCCGGTCGACGTGCGCAGGGGAGCAGTGGTCACCGCGGTCGCCGCTCAATCGGTGGCCGTCGGCGCGGTTGCTCCCGGGGATGTGCTCGTCGAGGTCGGCGACCAGCCGGTGAAGTCGGCCGCGCAGGCTCGAAAGTTGCTGGACAAGGCCGACCTGAGCCTTGGAATTCGCGTCCGAATCGAGCGCGGGGGCCTCGGACACTACGTGTTGTTGCGCCGCGACCCGTAACGATGCACAGAATTGGTTTGAAGGGCGTCGATTCCGACGCGCGACCGATGTCCGAGGTTTCACGAGAGTACACAGTGGTGCTGGCCCATGGTCCGGCGGACGCGGCAGCCGCCGCGGCGGTGGTCACGGAGCTGCGCGCGCGTCGGCAGGCGGTGCTGGCCGTGGAGATCGGCGGGAGCGACGCCCCGTTGATGGAGGCCTGCGCGAAGCTGGGTGGTCGCGGCCTGTTCGTGATCGCGCAAGGCGAGCGCTTCGGACCGGAGCGAGCCGAGTCCTTGAGAGAGGTGCTTCGCGATCTAGGGGTTCCGATGTCGCGGTCGCTGGCGCTGGCGCTGGTGTCCGATGCCGCCGGCGCGTCGGTGTTCGCCGATCGGGTGGTGACGCTGTTGCGGCGGATCACCCCAGGACCCGAAGTAGGCCGCACTTTGCCTCCGGCGCCGCCGCGACCGCCGGCGAAGCCTGTTGCGGCGGTGGCCAAGCCCGTCGCGGCCCGGACCGACGGAACTGCCGCGCTCGCCAGTGTCGTTGCGCCCCCGCTGGATTTGCGCGGCGCCTCGACGAACGGGTATGCGGTCGTGCCTCCGAGTTTTGATGCCGAGCCGCGGCGAGCCGACGTGCCAACCTCGCCCGGTCTCGCCAACACCGCGGTGGTGGCGATGCACGCGGTGGGTTTGCGCGCCGCCACCCCGAACCGCCGCCGTGTCGTCGCGGCGGTCGCTGGTCTTGCGGCAGTTGGGGTGCTGGCGCTGGCCTTGTTGCCGCCGCCCGCGGCCGAACCCACCGCGGTGGCTCCCGATGCACGGGTGGCGGAATCTGAAACCACGGCGGTCCCGACGTCGCAGCCCAGCTCCACCTCCACGCCGGGATCGCCCCCAAGCGTCGTCGCTGCGCCACCGCCGGTCGCGAGTGTCGTTGCCATCGCGCCCGCGCAAGACGCCGTCCCCGAGGCCGAGGACTCCGAGGCGATTGTCAGCGCGCTGCGCAAGCGAGAGATCCGTGCGCTCGATGTCTTTGTCGTCGCGCCCGAGGCGAAAAAGCCCGCCGACTTTGCCGGCGCCTCCGCATACTGCAAAGCGCTCGAGCTCGCGGGCATCCGCGATTGGCGGCTGCCGGAGATCGGTGAACTCATGTCGATGGGCCGAGCAAAGATGCTTCGCAAGGGCTCGTTCTGGAGTACGACCAAAGGCGACACGTTTGGCGACTTTCGCCTCGTGCTGGTCATCAAGCGCGAACGCATCAGCGCGATCCCCTCGGGCTGGGACGGCGGTCGCGTGGCCTGCGTTCGCGAGCGCGCCTGATTGGCAGCGGGCTCGGCAAAGCGCTGATATCCTCACTGCGAGTGTCCGATCGCATCTCCCGCGCGAGTTCGTCGGAGGTCACCCAAGGGGGCAACGTCGGTGAGGAGTCCGAGCGGGCTGGTGCCGACGCACTGCAGCCCGGCGCAGAACTCGGACGATATGTGCTGCTCAGGCCGCTCGCCGCCGGCGGCATGGGGATCGTCTATCTCGCGTTCGACCCAGAACTCGATCGCAACGTCGCGCTCAAGCTCCTGCTGCCCCGGGCACAGGCCCAACAGGACGAACCCGAGCGACTGATCGCCGAGGCGCGTGCGCTGGCGAAGTTGTCCCATCCCAACGTCATCCAGGTCTACGACGTCGGGCGTTGGCGTGACCGCGTCTACGTCGCGCTCGAGTATGTCGCCGGGCAGACCCTCGATGCTTGGTTGCGATCGAGGGGGCGAACGTGGCGAGAGATCCTCGATGCGCTTCTCGACGCCGGGCGAGGCCTCGCGGCTGCGCATCGGGTCGACATCGTGCACCTCGACATCAAACCGTCGAACATCCTCATCGGCGATGACGGCGTGGTCCGTGTCTTGGACTTCGGGCTGTCCCGATCGGTGGTGGTGCCGCTGTCCGACGGCAGCACCACCAGTGGCGCCGGCAGCCAAGCCGCCGTGGTGGGCACGGTCGGCTACATCGCCCCCGAGCAGTTCTTGGGCCATGCTCCGGATGCCCGCAGCGATCAGTTCGGTTTTTGTGTCACCGCATGGGAGGCCCTGAGCGGGTCGCGTCCGTTCGCGGGTCGCACGCGACGCGAGTACGAGCGCGCGTTGTTCGACACCACGCCACGCGCCGCGAGTGGCAAGGGAGTTCCCGAGCGCGTGTACCAGGTGTTGCGATCGGGAATGGCGTTGCGGCCGGCGTCGCGCCGGTCCGATATGGACACGCTGTTGCAGGCCTTGTCCGGGGCCGCATCCCGATGGACACCGGCTCGCAAGGCGCTCGCCGCCGGCGCAGTCGTGGGGTTCGGTGTCACCGCCGCAGCGTGGCGCATGGCGTCGGTCGAGACGCCTTGTCCAGACGCGGCAGACGCCCTGGCAGCGGTCTGGAGCGAGGCTCGTGCTGCGACGATTGCCGCGTCGTTTGCTGCGACCGAGCTGCCCTACGCGACGACCGCATGGACCGCGGCTCGGCGCGCGCTCGACGATCGCACGGCGGTATGGAGTCGAACGCACCAACAGAATTGCGTGGCGACCCAGGTGCATGCGATCCGTCCCGAGGCTGCGTATGTTCGCTCGCTCGCGTGTCTCACTGCGCGTCGCGACGAGATCGATGCGCTCTTGGGGATCTTCGAGCGCGCCGATGCGGGTGTCGTCGAAAGCGCGGCAGCTGCGGCGCGAGCACTACCCGCGTCGTCGACCTGCCTCGACGAGTCGACCGCGTCCGAACTCGCAGCCGGCAGCGACATCGAACTCGTAGAGTCTCTCGCTGCGCAGCTCGCCGAGGCGTGGGCTCTGGCGGAGTCGTCGCGATTCGAGCGGGCGCTGGAGATCTGCGAGCGCGTGGTGAAGGAGGCCCGTCGCGGGGGCCTCGTGCTCGTCGAGGCTCGCGGTCTGCTGCTGCAGGGGCATGCCGCCAGCCGCCTTGGACACGTGCGCGAGGCGGTCGCCCTGATCGAACAGGGTATCCGCACTGCCGATGCCGCAGGCGCCGACGACGACCGCCTCGGTGGCCTTTCTGCGCTCGTGTATGTCGCCGGGACCCTCGGCGGTGATGCAGCGCGGGCGCACTGGCACGCACGTATCGCCGAGGGCCTGCTGCGCCGCCTCGGCGGGAGATCCACTCGGCGGTCGGTTCTGCTGCTCAACGAGGGCTCGGTGTTCAGCGACGAGGGTCGGTTTGACGACGCGCTGGCGGCCTACCGCGCGGCACTCGAATCCTGGCGCAGCGGCGCGGGCGGCATCGATGAGACGCTGGCAACGATCTTCAACAACTTCGGCAGTCTGCACCTTGCCCGCGGGGAGCACGGCGCCGCGGCGGCGTGGTTCGTCCACGCCTATCTCGTGCATATCTCGCTGTCGGGACCCGAGCATCCCGCCATCGCCGACGTCCTGGTCAATCAAGGCAACGTGCTGCTGAATCTCGGCGAGACCGACCTCGCGCTCGAGCACAACCGTAGGGCGCTGGCGATCCTGGAGAACGCCCGCGGTCGTGACGACATCAGTACCCGCGTCGTTCTGAACAACATTGGTGTCATCCTTCAAGAACAGGGTCGCTTCACGGAGGCTCGCGCGGTATTCGAGCGCGCGCTGGTGCTCTGGCGGTCGATCGATGCCAATGGCCCGACCGTGGGCGTGGTCCTGGGTAACATCGCCGACGGCGATCTCGCACAGGGCGACGCGAACGCTGCACTCGTCGGCTTCCGACAGTCCTATGAACTGCTCGCGCGGGTGCTGCCCGAAGGCCATCTGTACCGGACGTTTGCACTGGCCGGGATCGGGCGAGCGACACTGGCGTTGGGTGATCCGGCCCGCGCGGTGGGTCTGTTGCGAAGCGCGGTGGATGCGGCCGACACGGCCGGCGCACCGGACGAGCAGCGCGCGGAGCCCCGCTTCGCCTTGGCCCGCGCGCTCGCCATGATCGACGCCGAGCCCGCGATCGTCTTTGGGATTTCCCGCCAAGCGCGTCGGGAGTACGTCGCGCTCGGGACCCGTGGCGTCGACAAAGTGGCCGAGATCGACCGGTGGCTCCTCGCTCAATCTGGGGCCGAGGCCGCCCCTCCGTGACGTCGACTCACGCCCGCTTCGCGGCCGCGAGGCCCGGCGTCAGATCTGCGGGGGCCGAGACGATCACCGTGACGTCATGGGGAGCGTCGGGGTGTGCCTCCCGCTCGTCGAACAGCGGCTCGGTGTCCGGGTTTAGCCCCAGCGGCGCCGCAATCTTCGCTCCGATCACCCACTCCCAGATAGAGGACATTGGCAGGTGATCGATCAACGGCCGCAGGCCCACGACGTCCAGCATCGTCTTCTCGGAAAATGGCGTGCGGTCGCGTCCGTCGAGCAGTGCGCGTTCGAGAATGTTGGCGATCTCATCGCGAGGAAGATATTCGACCAGGGTCGGCACGCTCAGCGCGCGAACCACATCGCGATGACTGACGAGTGACTCCTCGATCGCGCACTCGATGATGTAGGTCGTGTGCGAGCGGATTGCGAAGACCCGTTCGGTGGACGTCGCGGTGTGCAGCCAAAAGCGGGGCTCCACAACAAATGCCCAGACGTATTGAGGGTCGAGGAACCGGATGCGGTCGTCGGGCTCGAAGGTCGAGACCAGCGTTGCCGCGTCGGTCTCGCCCTCTTCGAGCGCGATCATCAGGTCCTCTCCCGAGCTCTCGGGGCTCTTCTTGAGCGCAATGCGGGGCCGAGTGCCGACCGTCGCCTCGAGGATCCGAGCGCGCAACGCCGGTTGCTGGGCGAGCGCGTGCATGATGGTCACCGGCGAGAAATGCCGCAGAAACTCCGCGGGGCTACGCAAACCGATCGCGAGTCCGTGCTCCACGACTTGGGCCAGGAAGCGCTGTCGCGGCTCGGCGAGCTTCGAGCGGAACGCAAACTCCATCTTGGGATCCAGCCCGGGGCAGGGCAGTCGAACCAGACTATCTGAAACCGCTGGCCGCGGGGACGCTGCCTGGACCCACGGGGCGGCCTCCACGCCATCACGTTGGGTTTGACAGTTTCGCCGCTCGGGTCCCACACTCCCTCCGTGTCGGCGTCGGTTCTGCGCTCCGTTTTCGATTCGCTCACCCGTCGCACGACGTTGCTCGCGCTGGGCGCAACCGCGGCCTCGGTTGTCGCGTGCGGCCGCAGTGAGGTCGGACTCGACCTTGCGCAAACCGAGGACTCTTCGAGCACGACGACATCGACCGGCAGCGACTCCGGGCCCGAGACGACGCTGTCGGAGACGTCGCCGCCGACCACGACAGTGGTCGACACCAGCAGCCCGAATCCGGAGTCGTCGTCGGAGTCATCACCCGACTCATCAGAGTCGTCGACGTCGGAGTCGTCGACGTCGGAGTCGTCGACGAGCACTACCGTGGATCCGGCGTGCAGCCTTGGTGTATTTTTCGGCGACGCGGTGATCCGCGACGCCGACGACGCCGCGGCGCTGGAGGGCTACGACCAGATTTCAGGAACCCTGTATGTGCAGGAGTATGGCGAGTCGTCGCTGACCGAGTTGCACTGCCTGAGGCAGGTCGGCGGATCGGTGGACATCCGCGACAACCCCGGACTGGTCGATCTCGATGGGCTCGATCAGCTCCAGAGCATCGGCGGCTATCTCTACCTCACCACGAGTCCCCAGTTGGAGTCGATCAGCGCGCTGACGTCGTTGACGAGCATCGGCGACTTCTTGTTCGTGACCGACAATTCCGCGTTGGCCTCGCTCGACGGGCTGCAGTCGCTCACCGCGATCGGTGGCCGCCTGCGCCTGTGGAACCTCGATGCGCTCGCCACTGTCGGGCCGCTGGCCGGCGTGGGTGGCACCGTGACCGGGATCGAGATCGGGGACAATGCGGTCCTCGACAACCTCGACGGGCTCGCGGGGCTCGATGCGGTGGCCGGCGACATTCTCGTGAGCGACAACCCGGTGCTGACCGACCTGCTGGGCCTGTTGGGCGTCAGCGGTGACGTCGGCACGCTGTTCGTCATCCGCAACGCCGCGCTGACCTCACTGGCCGGGCTGGGCGGACTGAGCGAGGCCACGAGTGACGTCCGCATCGAGGGAAACGGCGCGCTCGGCACTCTGACCGGGCTCAGCAACCTGGGGCTCGTGGCCGGGTCGATGACGATTCAGAGCAATCCCCTGCTCACGTCTTTGCTCGGACTCGAGGGCATCGACGCGGTCGGCGGCAACGTCATCGTGTTCGACAACGACTCGCTCCAGAACGTCGATGCTCTATCAGCGCTCGATGGCATCGGAAACTTCTTGGTGCTCGAGCAAAACCCGCTGTTGACCGATGTCGATGGACTCGGTGGCGTGCAGTCGATCGGCAACGCGCTGTGGATTCACGACAACATCTCGCTGGCCAACCTCGATGGTCTGATCGGCCTCGAGGCGATCGGTGGCGTGCTGTCGATCACCGGAAACGCCAGCCTGACCGACGTGGATGGCCTCGCGAATCTCACGAGCGTCGGCGACCTCGTGCGGCTGATCGCCAACGACGCGCTGCAGAACGTCGATGGCCTGATCGGTCTGACCACAGCGCCCGGTGACCTGCGTCTCGAGGGTAACGATGTTCTGCAGGACCTCGATGGCCTCGGCAGCCTCACGGCGGTTGGTGGTCAGTTGGTCGTGCTCAACAACGCAGCCGTGGTCGATCTCTCGGGTTTCGCGGGGGTTCAGGTGGTCACCGATGACGTCGTCATCATCGGCAACGCCAGCCTGCAGGCGGTCGATATGCCAGCGCTGGTGGCCGTCGGTGGCGGTTTCCAGGTCCGTGCCTGTCCGTCGATCGCTGCGATCACAGGTCTGGGGAATCTGCTGACGGTCGGGGAGTACTTCCACTTCTCCGAGAACGCCAGTCTGGTGGTGGTCTCGGTCGCAGGCGCGCTGACCTCGGTCGGGGGCAACCTGACGGTGCGGGACAATCCGATCCTGGCCAACCTCGGTGGCCTCGGGCTCCTGGGCTCGGTCAGCTTGGACTTCGGGATCCACGACAATCCTCTGCTGCCGACGTGTCAGGCGGCCGCGTTGCTCGCCCATGTCATGGTCGGCGGTACGGTCACGGTGCAAGACAACCTCGCCGACGCGTGCGGCTCGTAGCGGAGCCACCGTCGAGGCGCGGTCCGACTTTGTTACACTCGCGGGTGGCGTGAGCAGTCCTTGGAACGCGGTGTGGCAGGTGGTTGGGCGATGGCGCAGCGTCGCGGTGTTCATCGCGGCGTTTGTGGTGCTCGCTGTGCTGTCGGGTCCACAGTGGTCCGGTTCGAGTCGCGACAATCACTTCGTACACATGGCCCAGGGGTGGATCGAGGGGCGCGTGGCGCTGGACGGCCGACCACCGGGCTACTGCGACGCGAAGGCGCGCGCCGCGAAAAAATGTAGTGGCCACCGATTCGATGATTGGTCGGTCGTCACGACGCTCGAGCTGGCCGACGGATCTTCCGTCCGAGGGTTTCCCTGTCGCACCGCCGCCTGCGCGCAGCAGCGCCGCCAGACCCGGCGCGAGAGCTGGTGGGTGCTCGGCGAAGGTTGGCTCGAGCTTGCGCCCGGCCAGATCACCGCCCGAACCGAGACCTGGTACGTCAGCTTCCCGCCCGGTCCGGCGGCGGTGTTTCTGCCGGCGGTCGCGGTGCTCGGATTGCAGACGCCTGACGTACTTCTGACGCTGCTCCTTGGCGCACTCATCCCCGTCGTGCTTGTGCGCCTGCTCGACCGCGAACGTGGCGTCGACGATGGTCGCGGTCGCGAACATCTGTGGATCGCAGTGGCGTGGACGGTTGCGACCCCCGCGGCCGAACTGGCGGCCAACGGCCGCGTGTGGTTCACCGCGCAGATCATCGGGGCGCTCGCGCTGATGCTGTATCTGTCCGCGACGTGGAAGCTGCGGCAGCCGCTGTGGGCTGGCATCTGGCTCGGGCTGGCCATCGCCTGCCGGCCGATCAACCATCTGCCCTGCGTCGTGGTGTTCGTGTGGTGGTGGTGGCACGCCGGGCGCGATACCCGAGTGTTGGTACGGTTCGCCGTCCCGCTCGCGGTGGTCGGGTTGACGTTGGCTTGGTTCAACTGGGTCCGGTTTGGTGATCCTCTCGAGTTTGGTCACCGATTCCTCGACACCCGTTGGCAGGCGCGCATCCAAGAGCTCGGCCTGTTCAACCTTCAGTACGTGCCCCGCAATCTGCAGTGCTTGCTGACGCTGCTGCCGCAGTGGTCGTCCGAAGCCCCGCACTTGCGTGCGTCGATCCACGGCACCGCCCTGTGGCTGGGTTCTCCATGGTTGCTCCTGGCTTTCGTACGACGCCAGGCATTTGCCGGACGCGCCGTTCTTTGGCTTGCGGCACTCGCCTCGGCCGCACCGTCACTCGCGTATCAGAACAGCGGACAGATCCAGTTCGCCTATCGCTTTGCAGTCGACTGGCTGCCGTTGGTACTGCTGGCGATGGGGTTTGCTGGTGCTGCCGCGCGCACGCGCTTTCGCGTGCTCGTCGTGGTCGGGGCCCTGCTTCACGGCTGGGGCGCGTGGCAGCTGGCGCGGGCACCGGGCAAGTTGTTCGTCACGGAGCCGATGGGCTGGCCGTTCGAGTCCGAACTCCTCGAGCCCTGACGAGTTCCGATCGCCACGCGGCTTTCATGCGCGCCGTGGCCCGCGCGGTGAAGTTCTAGCCCTCACCGATCTCGACGCGGTAGCTGACCGTCATCCGCGCGCCCTCGTA